>JANPDF010000032.1:0-38361 GCA_031431355.1 Gammaproteobacteria bacterium | reverse complement strand
CAGGTCGCGCGTCCGATGAGTCTGTACGGCCTGACCAAGGTCAAGAAGGACGGCCACCGTCGCGGCGGCACCACGCCGCTCGACTTCCGCGCCGACCGCCTGCACGAGCACTGGTCCTTCGGCGAGTTCTCCAACGGCGACGCGCCGCACGAAGCCTGGGGCCAGAAGCTTGGCTACGAGCTGATGTTGCACTCCATCGGCGAAGTGACCCGGGTCCAGGGCGATGTGACGGTGATCCTGCTGCGCGAGGAAGGCCGCGACGTCCGCGTCGGCGACCGCATCCTGCCGGTGGAAGACCAGCCGTACTGCAATTGCTTCTCGCCGCACGCCGCCGCCAGCATCCCAGCCGGTGCGCAGATCCTCGCGGTTCCCGACGGCCTGCGTTTCTCGGGCCCGAGGATGGTGGTGGCACTGTCGGTCGGCCGGGTTGACGGCGTCGACAACGGCACCGTTTACTCGATCTGGCACGACGGTGCGGTTCGCCCCGATATCGTGCGCAACCGCAACAATATCGCCGCCTACCACGACCGCCTGGCGATGCCGGATGACTACATCGGCCACGTGATGGTGTTCCGCACCTTCGACAACGTCAGCTACGGACTGGTGATGGATGGCATCCGTCCAGCGCGGGTCGGCGATTTCCTGAAACATCCCGACGCAGTCGAGTAATAAAGTCCTACATCGCGGCGCCTAAGGGCGCCGCGATCATGTTGGGCATATGAACGATGCCCGCTCCCTGTTGATCCTGCTGCGCAGCGGCCTGCCGTCGGCCAAGGCGCGCGCCCTGCTCGATGGCCTCGGCGATGCCGATACCGTGCTGGCAGAGGGCGCGGCGGCCTGGAGAAGCCAGGCCATCGGCGCGGAATGCGCGGCCCGGCTGGCCAATCCGGACCAGCAACGCATCAACGCCGACCTGCGCTGGCTTGCCGAGCCCGGCCACCATCTCGTCGGCTGGCACAGCCCCGACTACCCGGCCCTGCTCCGGCACAGCCAGAATCCGCCCGCAGGGCTATTCATCCGCGGGGACCCGACGCTGCTCTGGCACCCGCAGGTGGCGGTGGTCGGCAGCCGGCGACCCAGCGCGGGCGGCAGCGACAACGCCAGGGAGTTCGCGCGCGCCTTCGGCCGCGCCGGCTTCGCGGTCACCAGCGGCCTGGCGGCCGGCATTGACTCCGCCGCACATCTGGGTGCAATGGAAACTTCGCGCACGATCGCCGTGCTCGGCACCGGCCCCGACCTCTGCTATCCGGCCGGCAACGAGGATCTGATGGCGCGCATCGCCGCCACCGGCGCCGTGGTGACCGAGCACGCGCCGGGCGTGGGCGGCAGGCGAGAACATTTCCCCTCGCGCAACCGCTTGATCGCGGGCTTGTCGCTGGCAACCGTGGTGATCGAGGCCGCCGTGCGCTCGGGGGCCTTGATCACCGCACGCCTGGCCGCGGAGTCAGGGCGCGAGGTGTTTGCGCTTCCCGGCTCCATCCACAATCCGATGGCGCGCGGCTGCCACCGGCTACTGCGCGAAGGCGTCGGCCTGGCCGAATCGGCCGATGAAGTGATTGCGGCGCTTGCGCCCCTGGCCGCGAACCTGGCCACTGCGCTGCGCACCCGCTTGGCCCCGCAACCGATCCAGCCGGGTCTGGCCGGGCTGAGCCGTCCGCGCCGTCGCGGCGAGGGCGTTGTCTGGCAAGCACTCGGCCACGACCCGGTGAATCTCGACCAACTGTGTGCGCGCACGGGATTGACGGTCGGACCCCTCTCGGCCATGCTTCTGACCATGGAGTTGGATGGGGAAATAAGTGCCGAGCATGGTCGTTACAGCCGCCGTTCCTGATCTTCCACCGGCGGGCCGACGCGCGGCCCAGGCGAGAGGGAAATGAAAGAAACCATACTCGACGTCCTCCTCTTCCTCTTTGAAAACTATTTCTACGACGATCCCGATGCGGTTCGCGATCGCGACTCGCTCCAGCATGGCCTGATCCAGGCCGGATTCAGCCCCAGCGAAATCAGCAAGGCCTTCGACTGGCTCGAAGCGCTGGCCAACCAGCGCCCGGCCGTCGCCGACGCGCGCGCGAATGGGCCGGTGCGCGTTTACGTCGAAGCCGAGGTAGATCGCCTCGATCGCGAGTGCCTGGGCTTCCTGATGTTTCTGGAGCAGCACGGCGTGCTCGATGCCGACCAACGCGAACTGGTGCTGGATCGCGCGATGGCGCTCGACCAGGAGGAAGTGGATCTGGACGACCTCAAGTGGGTGGTCCTCATGGTCCTGTTCAACCAGCCCGGCGCCGAAGCGGCATTCGCCTGGATGGAAAACCAGATCTTCGGCGACGACCCCGAGCCCATTCACTAGCCGCGCAGGCTGGTCTTTGCCGGTCCTGACGGGCTTGTCGGCACCAAGGCGACTGCTCCCGGCAAGTACTGACATGGGCTCCCCTAGGCGAAATCTCAGCCCGTGGCGATACTGGGTAAGACTCGCGGTGCTTGACAGCTCTACACCCCCGGGGGACTTAATAAAAAAGGGAGGCCCGCGGATTCGCGGGCTTTGCCGTCTGGGCAACCTCTGTCAACTAAACGTGGAGCACCGGTAGTAGATGGCCAAGAACCTGCTAATCGTCGAGTCGCCGGCCAAGGCCAAGACGATCAACAAGTACCTGGGCAAGGACTTCACTGTCCTGGCCTCGTACGGCCACGTCCGCGACCTGGTGCCAAAGGAAGGCGCGGTCGACACCGACAACAACTTCGCGATGCGCTATGAGCTGATCGAGAAGAACGAGAAGCACGTCGAGGCGCTCGCCAAGGCGGCCAAGGGCGCCGAAGCCATCTTCCTGGCGACCGACCCGGACCGCGAAGGCGAGGCGATCTCCTGGCACATTGCAGAGATCCTGAAGGAGCGCGGTCTGCTCAAGGACAAGGCCCTGCACCGGGTCGTGTTCACTGAAATCACGCCGAAGGCCATCCGCGAGGCAGTCGACAACCCGCGCAAGATCGCCGGCAACCTGGTCGATGCCCAGCAGGCGCGGCGCGCGCTGGATTACTTGGTCGGCTTCAACCTGTCGCCGGTGCTGTGGAAGAAAGTGCAGCGCGGCTTGTCCGCGGGGCGCGTGCAATCGC
This sequence comes from Gammaproteobacteria bacterium, assembly GCA_031431355.1. Taxonomy (GTDB): domain Bacteria; phylum Pseudomonadota; class Gammaproteobacteria; order Xanthomonadales; family Xanthomonadaceae; genus Arenimonas. Next base: position 35,253 of record JANPDF010000032.1, on the reverse strand, counting down.
CGGCTCTGCGCATGATCGTCGAGCGCGAAGAGGAAATTGAAGCCTTCGTGCCGCGCGAGTACTGGTCGATGGAAGCCGAGCTTGCGCATCCGCAGCAGGCCTTCACTGCCCGCCTGGTCAAGCTCGACGGGCAGAAGTTCGAGCAATTCACGATTACCGACGGCAAGTCGGCCGAGGCTGCGCGCGCGCGCCTGATCAAGGCGGCCGGCAACGCCCTGCATGTCACCGACGTGACCAGCAAGGAACGCAAGCGCCGACCGTCGCCGCCCTTCATCACTTCGACCCTGCAACAGGAAGCCGCGCGCAAGCTCGGCTTCACCACCAGCCGCACGATGCGGGTCGCGCAAAAACTGTATGAAGGATTCGCGATCGGCGAGGAAGGCACGGTCGGCCTGATCAGCTACATGCGTACCGACTCCACGCACATCTCCGAGGACGCGTTGGCCGAACTGCGCGACGTCATCGCCCGTGACTTCGGCACCCAGGCGGTGCCGGACAAGCCGAACGTTTACAAGACCAAGTCGAAGAATGCGCAGGAAGCGCACGAGGCAATCCGGCCGACGTCGGCCTTGCGCACGCCGGCGAGCGTGGCGAAATACCTCGGCGATGATGAGCGACGGCTTTACGAGCTCGTGTGGAAGCGAGCCGTAGCGTCCCAGATGACGCCGGCAATCCTGAATACCGTGTCGGTCGAATTGGCCGCCGGTAGCGAACACAGTTTCCGGGCCAGTGGCACCACCGTGCTCGATCCGGGCTTCCTGGCCGTGTACGAGGAAGGCAAGGACGCCAAGGCTGCCGAGGACGAGGATGAGGGGCGCAAGCTGCCGCCGATGAAACTCGGCCAGGACATTCCGCTGACCTCGATCCACACCGACCAGCATTTCACCGAGCCGCCACCGCGCTTCTCCGAAGCGTCGCTGGTGAAGGCGCTCGAGGAATATGGCATCGGCCGGCCGTCGACCTACGCCAGCATCATCCAGGTGCTGCTGTTCCGAGATTACGTCCATCTCGACAACAAGCGCTTCCGCCCCAGCGACGTGGGCCGTGCAGTCATCAACTTCCTGACTGGGCAGTTCATGCGCTATGTCGATTACGACTTCACCGCCAAGCTCGAGGATGAGCTCGATGCGGTGTCGCGCGGCGAGGAAGACTGGGTTCCGTTGCTTGATAAATTCTGGGGGCCGTTCAAGAAGGCCATCGAGAACGCCGACCCGGTCCCGCGTCCCGGTGGCGACCGGCTGCTCGGCATCGATCCGATTTCGGGTCGGCCGATCATCGTGCGCCTCGGCAAGTTTGGACCGATCGCGCAAATCGGCGGCCCCGACGACGAGGTGAAGCCGCGCTTCGCGTCCCTGCAGGCTGGGCAGAGCATCTACACGATCACGCTGGAAGCCGCGTTGAAACTGTTCACCTTGCCGCGCGTGCTCGGCCAGTTGGACGACAAGGACCTGACCGTGGCGGTCGGCCGCTTCGGCCCGTTTGCCAAGCGTGGCGAAACCTACGCTTCTCTGGGCAAGGAAGACGACCCGTACTCGATCACCTACGAGCGCGCCACCGAATTGCTCCGCGCGCGCGAAGAGCTGATCGCCAATCGCCTGATCAAGGTGTTTGAGGGCACGCCGATCCAGGTGTTGAACGGCAAGTACGGCGCCTACATCACAGACGGCGAGAAGAACGGCAAGATTCCCAAGGATCGCGATCCCAAGTCGATGACCCTGGAAGAATGCGAAGCAATCCTGCTGGCCGCGCCCGTGCGCCCGCAACGCGGTCGTTTCGGCAAGAAAGTCGCCAAGAAGGCCGCGCCGCGCAAGGCCGCCGCCAAGGCAAGCGCTGGCGCCGACGGCAAGACCGCAGCGAAGAAGGCTCCGGCCAGGAAGGCTCCGGCCAAGAAGGCGGCGGGCAAGAAGGCTGCGACGAAGAAGGCCGCCACCAAGAAAGCCGCTGCGAAAAAGCCGGCGAAGAAACCCGCGGCAAAGAAGGCTGCGCCCAAGAAGTCCGCGCCGGCAAAATCGGCGACGGCAAGAGCCGGCAGCAGCAAGCCGGCGGCCAAGGAATTCGCCTGACGCCGCCCGGATAACCGCGACCACGGTCGCCCGTCTCCCTGTGCGCCGGGCGCTCCGCAGCAGGCAACGCACTACCGGTCCAGATCTTGCCGATGCTCAGAATCACCGACCTCAAGTTGCCGCTGGATCATTCGCCGGACGCCCTGCGTGCCGCCGTGCTGTCCCGCCTGGGGATCGACGACGGCGCGCTGCTTGAACTAACCCTCTGCAAGCGCAGCTACGACGCGCGGCGACGCGGCGCCATCGTGCTGATCTACTCGCTCGACGTCAGCCTGCGCGATGAAGACGATGTGCTGCGCAGGCTCGCTGGCGACAGCCAGGTCGGCCCGACGCCCGACACCAGTTACCGCTTCGTCGCGATGGCGCCCCCCGGGCTCGCAGTACGTCCGCTGGTGATCGGCACCGGGCCCTGCGGTTTGTTCGCCGGCCTGCTGCTGGCGCAGATGGGTTTTCGCCCGATCATCCTGGAGCGCGGCAAGGCGGTTCGCGAACGCACCGTGGACACCTTCGGGCTGTGGCGCAAGGGCAAGCTGGATCCGGAATCCAACGTGCAGTTCGGCGAAGGCGGCGCCGGCACGTTTTCCGACGGCAAGCTGTACAGCCAGATCAAGGACCCGCAACACCACGGGCGCAAAGTGCTCGCCGAATTCGTCGCCGCCGGCGCACCCGAGGAAATCCTGTACGTCAGCAAGCCGCACATCGGCACTTATCGGCTGGTGACGATGGTGGAGAAAATGCGCGCGACGATCGAATCACTCGGCGGCGAGTTCCGCTTCGGTTGCCGGGTCGACGACTTGCAGATCGAGCAAGGCCGCTTGCGCGCGATCACCCTGGCCAGCGGCGAGACGATCGCCGCCGACCACGTCGCGCTGGCGGTCGGCCACAGCGCGCGCGACACCTTCGAGATGCTGCATGCACGCGGCGTATACCTGGAAGCGAAGCCGTTCTCCATCGGCTTTCGCATCGAGCACCCGCAGTCGATGATCGATCAGTGCCGGTTCGGGCCGCAGGCGGGTCACCCGATCCTCGGCGCGGCCGACTATCGCTTGGTCCACCACTGCCGGAACGGCCGCACCGTCTACAGCTTCTGCATGTGCCCCGGTGGCACCGTGGTTGCCGCAGCGTCCGAACCGGGCCGCGTGGTGACCAACGGCATGAGCCAGTATTCGCGCAACGAACGCAATGCCAACAGCGCGATCGTGGTCGGCATCACCCCGGAGGATTACGCGCCCTACGCCGAGGCTGGCGGCCCGCTGGCAGGCATCGCGCTGCAACGGTACTGGGAGGCACGCGCCTTCGAACTGGGCGGCAGCAACTACGATGCGCCGGCGCAGCGAGTTGGCGATTTCCTGGCCGGCCATGCCTCCGACCAGCTCGGTAGCGTGGCGCCCTCCTACACGCCGGGCGTGCGCCCCTGCGATCTCGGCAGCAGCCTGCCCGACTACGCAATTGCAGCGATCCGCGAGGCACTGCCGGCCTTCGACCGGCAACTGCGCGGCTTCGCGATGGCCGACGCGCTACTGACCGGCGTCGAGACGCGCACCTCCTCGCCCGTGCGCATCAAGCGCGGCGATGACGGCCAAAGCATCAACACGCGCGGCCTGTTCCCGGCCGGCGAAGGCGCCGGTTACGCCGGCGGCATCCTTTCGGCAGCTGTCGATGGGATCAAGACTGCGGAAGCGATGGCATTGTCGATGGTCGCTTCGTAGCAGTATTCCGGAGATGGTGTCGCGGCCACCGGGGGCGCGTCCATTTCTGGAAAGCGGCTATCACCGCGCTAGCATTTACGGCGGCTGCGGATGCTTCGCTTGCTCCCGCAGCGCACGCTTGAGGATCTTCCCGGTCGCCGTCATCGGCAGCGCATCGACGATGCGGACGCAGCGCGGGTACTTGTAGGCGGCCATGCGCTCCTTGCACCAGGCGACCAGCTCGTCAGGCGTGGCCGACTGTCCGGGCTTGAGCGTGACTACCGCCTCGATCTCCTCGCCGTGCACCGGGTGCGGCACGCCGATCACCGCCACCAGGGCGATGGCCGGGTGGCCGATCATCACTTCCTCCAGCTCGCGCGGATAAACGTTGAAACCGCCACGGATGACCATGTCCTTGAGCCGGTCGACGACGAAGAAATTGCCGTTTTCGTCGCGGCGGCCGATGTCACCGGTGTGAAACCAGCCGTCGCGGATGGCCTCCGCGGTAGCCTCGGGCCGCTTGTAATAGCCCTTCATCACGTTGTGCCCGCGCACGACGATCTCGCCGTCCCTGCCCGGCGGAAGCGACTGGCCGTGTTCGTCGAAAATCGCGACTTCGACGCCGGCAATTGGCTGGCCGACGCTGCCGGCCAGCCGCTCGGAATCGAGGTGGTTGAAAGTCGCCACCGGACTGGTTTCCGACAAGCCGAATCCTTCCAGAATGACCACGTCGAACTTCTGCTCGAACTGACGCAACACCGCGACCGGCATCGCCGCGCCACCGGAAACTCCGAGCCGGCAATGACTGGCGATCTGCTTCAGATCGTGGCGCTCCGCGGCGCCGGGCAGGTTGAGGATGGCGACGTACATGGTCGGGACGCCGCAGAAGATGGTCACCTGGTATTGCTGCATCGCCTGCAGCGCCGCGTCCGGATCGAAGCGGGCCAGCATCACCATCGAGGCACCACAGAAGATCGCGGCGTGCATCTGCACCGTCTGTCCGAAGGTATGGAACAGTGGCAATACGACCAGATGGACGTCGCGGCTGTCGAGCTTGGTCAGCGCAATGGCGGCGAACGCGTTCATCGCGATGTTGGCGTGCGACAGCTCAGCTCCCTTGGGCGTGCCGGTGGTGCCCGAGGTGTACAGGATCACCGCGGTGTCATTGGCATCGGCCAATTTGGTGTCGATGGCCGTCGGTTGCCCGGCCATCAGCTCGGCGATGGTCCGGCAGCCCGGCACACCAGCGCCGCTGCCGATCAGGAAAAAATGCTCGCAGCCGTCGGTTTGCCGAAACGCCTCGAGGCCTTCCTTGCCCATCGGCAGGTCGGCACTGCCCTCGTGGCAGACCAGCACGCGCGCGTCCGAATCGCGCAGGTGATAGGCAATCTCCGGCGCCTTGAGCAGGATATTGAGCGGCACCACCACGGCGCCGAGCTTCAGCGCTGCGTAGTAGACGATCAGGAACTCGGCGACGTTCGGGCAGGCCAGCGCCACCTTGTCGCCCTTGCCGATGCCGATCGCGCGTAGTCCGTTGGCGAACTGGCAGGCGGCGGCATCGAGCTGCGCGTAGCTCATGCTCCGGCCCGCGGAATGCAGTGCGGGCTTGTGGGGATGCAGGGCGGCGTTGCGGGCGAGGCTGCTGGCCAGGTTGATCATCGAATGGTTCTGCCTGATATCCCTAGGGACTTGCGGTAGGCGACTGGTCGCCGGGTTGGGCCAGGCGCTCGATGCCACGCCGGCGCTTTTCATCGGCCACCATGCGGCGCACATCGGCGCGCAAGCGCGCTGCGTCGAACACGATGCCGTCCTTGATCGTATAGCGCACGCCGCCAACCCGGTGCGGCTTGCCGTCCTCGCCCAGGCGGATGTGACCGGTACCGTAGAGCACCTTCAGGTTGGCCAGCGGATTCTCGGCGAGCACCACCAGGTCGGCCAGCTTGCCCGGCTCGATCGAGCCGATCCGGTCGGCGGCGCCGAGTGCTTGCGCGCCGTTGAGCGTGGCGCTGCGCACTACCTCCAGCGGATGGAAACCTGCCTCGCGCAGCATCTCCATTTCCAGGATCGTGCCAAAGCCGTAGACCTGGTAGATGAAGCCCGAATCGCTGCCGACGGTGACCCGGCCACCGCGATTCTTGTAGTCGTTGACGAAACCCATCCAGCGCCGGTAGTTGTCGCGCCACGCCACTTCCTGCTCGCTGCCCCAGTCGTAGAAGAAGCTGCCGTGGTTGCGCCGGTTGGGCTCGAAGAAGTCCCACAGCGCGGGCAGCGTGTATTGCTGGTGCCAGTCGGCCTGGCGCGCACGCATCAGGTCGCGGCTGGCGCTGTAGATGCCGAAGGTCGGGTCGAGGGTGAAGTCCAGCGCGAGCAACTTCTGCATCACCTCTTCGTAGCGCGCGCTGCCCGGCGGCGCCGTCTGCGCCCACAGCCGTCCCGCTTCGCCGAAGCGCTGTGCCTCGTCCAGATAGTTGTAGCCCGGCGGGTACGACTGCACGGTCTGCCCGTCGAACAAGGCCTCGGGCAAGCCGTACCAGTGTTCCATCGTCGTCAGGCCCCAACTCGCAGCGGCCAGTGCGTTTACCCGCGCGACATCCAGCTGCGCCAGGTGGCAGGCGCTACGCATCTGCTGTTTCTTCAGCTCCTCGAAGGCCGCTGCCAGGATTTCCGGACGGGCACCGAAGCACTTCATGCCCAGCGCGCCCTTCGCCTTGGCATCACGCACCCATTGCCGCGCCTGTTCGACGCTGGTGATCGGACCCTCGTGGCCTTCGCCGAAAACGGCATACGGAAAGATCCGCGGCGCGGCAATCAGGTTGTCGGCGCTGCGCCGTTGTTCGCTGGTGCAGAACGCCAGGCCATTCATGCAACCGGGTTCGCGGATGCTGGTGATGCCATGCGCGAGCCACAGCTTGTACACGTATTCGGCCGGCGTTCCCTGCTCCTCGCCGCCGATGTGGCCATGCATGTCGACCATTCCGGGCAGCAGGAAGTGACCAGCCAGCTGCAGCTCGCGGCCACCGGCGGCCAGGGCGGGCCGACCAGCTGGATCAATCGGGGAACCGGCGCTGCCGACCACCACCACGTCAACGATCCGGTTGCCCTTGATCACCACGTCGGCCGGACCGAACGCCGGCGCGCCAGTGCCATCGACCACCGTCACGCCGCGCAAGATCAGTTGCGGATAGGGGCCGTCACCCTCGCTCCGGGGCGGAGCCGGTTGCACTTCGGCCCTTGCCGTCGCAGCCCAGGCCAAAGCAAGGATGAACAGCCATCGACGCATCGTGCACTCCATCTGGCGAACGCGGCCTTGCAGTCGCACAATGCCGGCATGAAAGCCTGGCTCGCACTCAGCTTAGCGTTTTTGTGGCCGGCCGTCGGCGCTGACGCCAGCGAGCCCACGGTCACCGTGCACAAGTGCACCGACGCGCGTGGCGTGGTCACCTGGCAGAACAGTCCGTGCCCCACGGGCAGCCGCGACGAAGCGCGGGAAATGATCCGACCGGTCGACGCGCCGCCGGGCAAGGCCAAGCGCCCGCCCGCGGCCGTCGTACAACCGCTGCCAGCGCCAGACGAGTACCTGCCGCCACGCCGCGAGCTGATACCGCCGCCGCCGATGTACCTGTGCACCAGCTACGACGCCATCGAACGCTACAGCGAGCAGTACGATCCGAACCCGCGCTGCGAGCCGTACGTGATCTATTACCCGTACCCGAGCCTGTTGACGCCGGCGCAGGCGCTGAGCTGCCGTTGGGTCGAGGACAGCTGCGTGCGCCTGTCCGACCGAACCGCCTGCGAACGCTGGAAAACAAAGAAGAAGGAAGCCGCTTCGGCCGTGCTCAGTTCCTTCAGTGACACCGCGGCTTACCGCAAGTCCGAGCTGGCGCGGATCACCCAGATCGTCGACGAAAGCTGCCTGTGAACACTCAGAAGCCGTAACGCAGGAAGCCGCCGTCCACGGCGATGCATTCGCCCGTCACATAGCTCGACGCGGGCAGGCACAGGAATGCCACCGCGCCCGCAACTTCCTCGGGCTCGCCAATGCGCCGCATCGGCGTGCGCGCGATCACCTCTTCGTAGTATTCCGGCTGCGCCAGCGACGGCGACGTGCGCCGGGTACGGATATACCAGGGCGCGACCGCATTCACGCGCACACCGTCCTCGGCCCACTCGCAGGCCAGGTTGCGGGTCAGCTGGTGCAGGGCGGCCTTGGTCATGCCGTAGACCGCGCCGGTGCGTACGTGGGTGAGGCCGGACACGCTGCCGACGTTGACGATGCTCGAGGCGGCATGCTGGCTCAGTAGCGGAAACGCGAAGCGCGACAGCTCGAAGGCGGAAAATAGATTGGTCTCGAACAGGTCGCGCCATTCGGCCTCGCTGTAATCCATGGCCGCGCGCCGCGTGTTGGTGCCCGCGTTGTTGACCAGGATATGCAGTCCGTCGCCGAGGTCCTCGACCCAGTCGAAGATCTCCCGCCGCTGCTCGCCATCGGAAACATCGGCGGCCAGCGTGCGTACTTCGCGATCGATGAACTCGTCGGCGAGTTCGGCGGCCGTGGTGGCCAGCTGTGCCTCGTCGCGCGCCACCAGCAAGACATTGGCGCCCAGTCCGAGCAACTCCGCGGCGATCGCGCGGCCGATGCCGACGCTCGCGCCGGTCACCAGCGCGGTCTGCCCATCCAGTCTCCAGCGGTCTGCGTGCATCGCCTCTGCCTGCGCGGCGCGGCCCGGGAAGGAGCCGCTTCGGGAGTAGGATAACGCCCAGGCCGAACTTGCGAGAATCCCGCCATGCGAACCGCGATTGTCCTTGTCGTCTTTGCGCTGTCCGGCTGCAACGTCGCGCCGCCACCAGCACCCACGCAAACTGTCACGCCGGCCAAGCCGGCAGAAAACCATCAGTTGCGCGATGCCATCCAGACCCCGATCGACCGCGCCAACAGCGCCAACGATCCGAATGTGAAGGCGGACGAGGAGAGGGAAAAGGCGCTCGAGGACGCTGGCGGCTAGCCCGCGGCGGGTTTGTTGCCGCTGGAGTCAGCGCGCCCCGCCTCGAGGGCGGAAGCGCGCTGCCCGATCAGAACGCGCAGAAGCAGTGGGCCACGGTGCGGATCGGCACGCCGCCGCGCGGTACCTGCAGCCACGACAACTCGCTGCGCAGGCGCTCGCCGGCCGGGCCGTCAAGCATCGCCGGCAGCGGACCGAAATTGCGCACCAGGCTGGCCAGGCTGGCCTTGCGGCTCATGTCCAGGAACAGCTGGTCGAACGCCGACATCGGCTTCTCGACATAGGTAACGTCGTAGTCGCCGATCTTGAGCTTGGCCAACCTGGCTGCCTCGGCCTGCGCCTCGGCCAGTCCGCCGAGCACGTCGACCAGGCCGCGTTCCTTGGCCTGCGCGCCGCTCCAGACCCGGCCGCGCGCGATGTTGTCGATCTTTTCGGGCACGCTGCCGCGCGCGGCGGCGACCTTGCCGATGAATTGCGCGTAGCCGTGGTCGATCACCGACTGGATCAACACGCCGGCGCCGGGATCCAGCGGCCGGGTGACGTCGAACACGCCAGCCAGCGGCGTGGTGCCGACGCCGTCGCTGTGCACACCGATTTTTTCCAGCGCGCGCGGCGCGCTCATCCACAGTCCGAAGATCCCGATCGATCCGGTGATCGTCGACGGGTCGGCATAGATGCGATCGGCATTCATCGAGATCCAGTAGCCGCCCGAGGCCGCAACATTGCCCATGGACACGACCACGGGCTTGCCGGCTTCCTTGAGCAGGGCGATTTCACGGCGGATCTGCTCGGACGGGAACACGCTGCCACCGGGTGAATCCACCCGCAGCACCAGCGCCTTGACGTCCTCATCCTCGCGCGCCTGGCGAATCAGTTCGGAGGTCGAGTCGCCGCCGACCGTGCCCTGCGGCTGCTTGCCGTCGCTGATCTCGCCCTGCGCCACGACCACGGCCACCTGCGAGCGCTTGCTGAGCAGGCCGCTCGGTTCCTTGTGCTGGGCCAGGTAGCGATACATGTCCACTTGCCGGAAGCTGGTGCCCTCGTCGTCCTCGGCGCCGCGTTCGGCCAGCAGCTTTTCGATTTCATCCGGCGTCTTCAGGCCGTCGACCAGCTTCTCCTGCAACGCGAGCTGCGCCAGATCGCCCTGCGCGGCTTTCGCCCGCTCCGGCAAGGCCTGGATCATTGCGTTCAATGCCTCGACCGGCACTTTGCGCGCCGTCGCGATGTCGGCCAGGTAGCGCTGCCAGAGATCGTTCATCCAGAACAGATCGGCCTCGCGCGCCTCCGGAGAGGCGGCATCCAGGATGTACGGTTCGGCCGCGGACTTGTATTCGCCGACGCGGAACAGGTGTACATCCACGCCGAGTTTTTCCTGCAGGCCTTCGCGGTAGTACAGGCGGTAGCGGCCGAGTCCTTCCAGCAGCACCGCGCCTTGCGGATCCAGATACACCTCGTCAGCCTGCGCCGCCAGGTAGTAACCCTTCTGCTCCATGCCAGTGCCATAGGCGAGGATCTTCTTGCCGCTACTGCGGAAATCGCGCAGCGCCGCGCCCAATTCGCGCAGCGCGGCGAAACCGGCGACGCTGAAGCCGTCGGTCAGCAGCACCACACGTTCGATCTTGGGATCTTCCTTGGCCGCGCGCAGCGCCTTGAGCACGTCACGCAACTGGATCTCGCGGCCATCGTCGCTGCCGCTCGCCTGCGCGATCGCGCGCTCGATCGGGGCGCTGGTGTATTGCTCGACCAGGCTGCCCTTGAGGTCGAGTACCAGCGCGGTCTTTTCCTGCAACGGATGGAAGCCGCCGTTACCCGACCGCGCGGCCAGGCCGAGGCTGACCAGCGCGAACAGGAACACCAGCAACAACAGCATGATCAGGTTGAAGACCAGGTGGTTGGCGAAATTGATGAATTTGCCTACCCCTACCAGGAAACTCCAGAAGGGGTTCGGCTGCGGCTGGTTCATGGATGACTCCGGGAATCGATACGCCAAGTTTACCCGCCTCCGCCAGTGCGGACATCGGCCTTAGGTCACAGTGTCAACCGGCGCCGGCAGCGCGCACTGCCTGCGCACGCGCAGGGCCAGCAGCAGCGCGGCGACCGACAGGCCGAGGATGAGCCCGACCCAGAGACCGGGCGCGCGCCCGTTCAGGTGCAGGCCGAACCAGCCGCCTAGCGGCAAGCCCACGCACCAGTACGCGAAGATGGTGATCAGCATCGGCACCCGGGTGTCCTTCAGGCCGCGCAGCGCGCCGGCCGAGAGCACCTGGATGCCATCGGGAAACTGGAAGATCGCCGCGTAGCGCATCAGCGTCACCGCCAGCGCGGCGACCCCGGCGTCGCTGGTGTACAGCGCGCTGATCCAGCCGCCGGCGAACACCAGCACCAGCGCCGCCGCGGTCTGGGTAATCACGCCGAGCGCGTAGCCGGCGCCAACCGCACGACGCACGCCGGGCAGGTCGCCGGCGCCCGCCGCATGGCCAACTCGCACGGTGGTGGCCATGGCGATGCCCAGCGGCAGCATGAAGCACACGCTGGCCACATTCAGCGCGATCTGGTGCGCGGCGACATCGATCGCGCCGAGCCGGCCGATCAGCAGCGCAGTAGCGACGAACAGGCTGCCTTCCATGAAGATTGAGACGCCCATCGGCAGGCCAAGCGCGAGCAGGCCGCGGATCACCGGCCAGTTCGGCGGATCGAAGCGATCGAACAATTCCAGGTCAGCGAACGCCTGCGCGAAACGCAGATAGGCGAGCAAGCCGATCGCCTGCAGCCAGAGCACCAGCGCCGTGGCGACGCCCAGGCCGGCGGCGCCCATCCCCGCGATCGGCCCGAGGCCGAACATCAGCGCGTAGCCCAGCGGAACCAGCAGGACCAGGCCGGCGATACCGAACAGCATCGTCGGCGTGGTGTGCGCCAGGCCTTCGCTCAGGTAGCGGAAGCAGAAGTACAGTGACAGCGCCGGCGCGCCGAAAGCGATCGCGCGCAGGAACTCAGCAGCCGGCGGGCGCACTTCGGGCACGATCCCGATCCAGTCCAGCAGCAGCGGCGAATGCCAGACCAGGAAGCCAAGCAGCACACCCATCACCAGCGCGATCCACACCGATTGCCGCCACAACGGCGCAATCTCGGCGCGGCGTTGGCCGCCGTTGAGCTGCGCCACCGACGGCGGGATTGCCATCAGCACGCCGACGCAGACCAGCAAGGCCACCGTCCAGATCGAACTGCCAACCGTGACCGCCGCCAGCGTGCGCAGCCCGTGATGGCCGGCCAGGATGGAGTCCACCACGCTCATCAGCATGGCCGCGAGCTGGCCAAGCGCCAACGGCAGGGCAAGGACGAAACTGACCCGCATCTCGCGCAAGTTCAGCGCGAGGCGGCTGGGACTATTACTCATGGGCCGATGCGGGTGAAAATTCTGTCGCTATAGTAGCCGCAACTGCTTGGGGAGCACTGGATGACCGTCGCCGAAGATGCCGCTGCCGGGCCACCGCCGGCCTCGATCCGTCGCTGCGAGAACTGCGGCGCGCCGCTGCAGGGCGAGCATTGCCATGCCTGCGGACAACCGATCAAGGGCCTGGTACGGCATTTCTCCAGCATCCTCGGCGATTTCTTCGACACCGTGTTGAACATCGATTCGCGGGTGCTGCGCACCATCGGCCCGTTGCTGGTCCGCCCGGGTTTCCTGTCGCTGGAATATTTCGCCGGCCGGCGCGTGCGCTATGTCACGCCGATGCGGCTGTTCCTGTTCCTGAGCCTGGTCGCGTTCTTCGCCGTGCAGGGCAGCATCGACGTCGGCGACCGCGACGAGGACGGAGGCATCAGCGTCGGCCCCCGCAGGGGCGACAGCTTCGACAATGCGGCCACGCCCGAGCAGGTGCGCAAGATCAGCGCCGAGGCGTTGGCCGAGCTGGACAAGGCGCGTAAGGAAGTCGCGAACGTGCCCGCCGGCACGGTCGGCATAGACATCGCGCGGCAGAAAATCCGGGAGAAAGCGAGCGAGCGGATTGCGTACCTGGAAGCCGTCGAAAAGGCCCGCGCCAGCGGCCAGCCGATTCCGGAACCGGAAGAAATCGAGCGCAACAACATCAACTTCCCGGTCAACGGCAAGAACTGGCACCCGAAGTCCAATCCGATCAATTTCGCCTGGCTGCCCGGCCCGGTGAACCGATCCTTGAACCGGCGCATGAGCCACGCCAAGGATGTGCTGAAATCGAGCCACAGCGAGAAACCGCTGGTCGATGCCATGTTCAACGTGCTGCCGCAGACGCTGATCGTAGTGATGCCGCTCTTTGCGCTGATGCTCAAGGTCGCGTACTGGTTCAAGCGCCGCCTGTATATGGAACACCTGATCGTCGCCCTGCACAGCCACAGCTTCATCGCGCTGGCGGTGACGCTGGTGATGCTGTTCGCCTGGCTGCGCAGCCTGATCCCCGGCGATGCCGGCTTCTGGAACGGCGTGCTCGGCTGGGCGCAGGGGCTGACCGCGGCGTGGATCCCGCTGTACCTGCTGCTGATGCAGAAACGCGTATACGCGCAAGGCTGGCCGATGACGCTGGCGAAATATTCCGTGCTCGGCATCTGCTACACGGTACTGCTGGGCATGGCGATGGTAGCGGCCGTGCTGATCGGGTTGCTGACGCTGTGATCGTCTACGAGGTGAATCTGTACGTCGAGCGGGTGCTCGCGCTCGACCCGGCTTACTGAGCCAGGCGCGAGCGGATCAGGCTCGCGCGTTGGCCAGGCGCGGCGGCCAGCAGCTCGCGGCGCAGGCGATCGCGCTGGGCTTCGTCCAGGCGCGGCGCCAGCAAGGCAAGGTCGGCGCGCGCCGCGGGCTCCAGCAGGCGCAGTGCATCCAGCAACGGTGGACGCTCGGCCTCGGGCACGAATGCGAACAAGGGCGCGAACGGCGCCAGTTCCCGGCCCAGCGTCGGCCCCATCCACCAAAGGCGCTGAACATCGGCTGGCAACATGGCGAACTGCGCACGCAGCGCCTGTTGCTCGGCCTCGGGCAGCACGCCGAGCCGGGCCGCCGCGGCCCGCAGGCGGACGCGGTCGCGGTCGTCGAGAGCACGCCAGGAAACGAACGGCGAGCGCCGACTGGCGCGCGCGGGCGCCGACTGCCGGTCCCATGCGCGCAGGCGCAGGCGCAGCGCATCGCGTTGCCCGGCCGTTCGCGTCCGCCAGTCACGGGCATTGGCCAGCAGCGCGCGGCGATCGTCGGGTTCCAGGCTGTCCCAGATGCCAGTCGCAGACGAAAGCAGGGGACGCAGCTCATCGGGCATCGCGTTGATGGCCGCGTCGGTCTGGGCTGCGCCAGCCGGATCGCTCTCCGCCGTCGCCAATGCCGTGGCGCCGGTCAACCAGCTCAGGAAGGCCAGGTCGGCCGCCACGGTTTCATCAGCCGGTTCGGCGACCTGGCCATAGTCGGGATGGGTTACCACGACGCTGTCGGTCAGCCCGGGCGCCGGGGCAATCGTCTCCCTGGGCAGCGGCTCGCTCTGTCCGGGTGCCAACAGGGCGCGGATCGGCAACAGGAAAGACGCCAGCAGCGTCAGCAGCAGCGCACCCAGCAACAACCACGACCAGAACGGGGCACGACGGCGGCCGACGACCGGGCGGCTCTCCTCCTGCCCGCGCGCGGCATGTTCGGCAATCACTCGCGTCCGAATCGCGGCCAATGCAGCGCGTCGATCAACCGGCATCTGGTGGATCAGGTCGTGCAATTGCTCGCGCAAGTCCTGCAGCCACGGACCGCCCAGGGCGGGATCGGCGAGCGCCTGGCCCAGCGCCGCCTCGTACGCCCCCGGGCTGACGCCAAGCACGTCGGCGGCATGGGCGACATCCAGGCTGGCGATCAGTCGCAGTAGCAGCGCCGCCCGTGGCCCGGGTGTCAGCCGGGCCAGGTCCAGCTCGGGTTCCAGTTCGGCCAGCATCACTGGCTGCTTCATCAGGCTGGACCAGAACTGCATCGGCCAGTCGGCCAGCGGCAAGGGCCCGGCGCGCCCGACGAAGTCCTCCATGGCCGATTCCAGCGCCATGTCGGCCAGGTCCGGATCGCCGCTCTGGCTCAGCGCGAATACCCAGGCGCGCGGCTCGATGCCATGCAGGAAGGCGGTGAGCGCGGACGGTCCCGGCGGGTTTGGCGCTGAATTGGTTTCAGTCATGCGTTCATTCTAGCCAGCGGGGTCCGTGGAGCATGGCTTGACAGCGGGAAATTCGCCGCTCCGCCAACTGTGACGCGGGTTTGCGCGTGGAACGTTGTGCACAGCGTGGGCCAGCCTAGCTTGGAAAGCCTTAACAGCACCGTGAAGAGCCAACACACCCCGGCGTGACGATCATAAGTGCTTGTTCTTGAAGCTTTATGACAGGTTGGTTAAAAAATCGCCAAGGCGGTGGAAGGCCCTACTTCACCGGGGGTGCGCAGTGCTCGCGTGGACCTCGTCCACAGACTTATCCACAATCTGTGTGGATAAGGGCTTTTCCCAAGTGTTGGCAATGAGTTAGGCAACATATCTGTAGTAATTGTTAGCTCTGTGCGGCAAATGGTCTACAGCCTGTCTGCGACCGGGTTCAGGCTAGACTTCGGCCATGGTTTTTCCCTTGCAAACTGTCCTCCGGGTCGCCTTGCCGGTGCCGTTGCCGCGCCTGTTCGATTACCTGCCACCGGACGGCCCGGAGCCGGACGCGTCCTGGATCGGACGCCGGCTTCGGGTGCCGTTCGGTCGCGGCGAGAAGATCGGACTGGTTGCCGAAGTGGGCCCGTCAAGCGCGGACGCGCCCGAGCTGCGGCAGGCGCTGCAGTTGCTCGATAGCGAACCCCTGCTCCATGGCGAGCTGCTGGAGACTTTGCGCTTCTGCGCCCGCTACTACCACGCCCCGCTCGGCGAGGTCCTGGCCAGTGCGGTGCCGGTGGCCTTGCGCGACGGCCAGCCGCCCCCCGAAACCGCCGCCCATGCGTGGCGGCTCAGCGAGGCCGGCCAGGCGGCGCTGGGATCGCTGCGCGGCCACGGCAAGCCACGGCGACTGCTCGAGAAGCTACGCGCGGGCGGCATCAGCGAAGATTCGCTGGAGCGCGATTTCGAAGGCTGGCGAGTGGCAGTTCGCTCGCTGCACAAGCGCGGGCTCATCGAACGGATCGTGGTGACGGCGAGCGACGTGCCGGCGCTTGAGCAGGCGGGGCCGGCCTTGAACAGTGCGCAGGCGGCCAGCCTGCAGACCCTGCGCGACGGCCACGGTTTTCGCGCCCTGCTGCTCGAAGGCGTGACCGGTAGCGGCAAGACCGAGGTGTACCTGCAGGCGATCCGCGACTGCCTGGCCGCCGGCAAGCAAGCCTTGATCCTGGTGCCGGAAATCGGCCTGACGCCGCAGACGCTGCAGCGCTTCCGCTCCCGCCTCGGCGTGCCGGTGCTGGCGCTGCACTCGGGGCTGGCCGATGGCGAACGCGCCCGTGCCTGGCTGGCGATGGCGCGCGGCGAAGCGCGGGTGCTGGTCGGCACCCGTTCGGCGATCTTCACGCCGATGCCCGAGCCGGGCTTGATCGTCATCGACGAAGAACACGACGGCTCCTACAAACAGCAGGATGGCGTTCGCTACCACGCGCGCGACGTTGCCCTGGTGCGCGCCAAGGCGCTCGATATCCCGATCCTGCTGGGCAGCGCCACGCCGTCGCTGGAGTCGCTGCACAACGCCTTGTCCGGCCGCTACACGCTGTCGCGGCTGCCGCAGCGCGCGGGCAGCGCGCGGCCACCGCGGGTGCGCGTGATCGACGTGCGCAAGCGCTTGCTCACCGACGGCCTGTCCAAGGACGTGTTCGACGCCATTGAGCAGTGCCTGGCGCGCGGCGAGCAGGCGCTGGTGTTCAAGAACCGGCGCGGCTATGCGCCGGTGTTGATTTGCCACGATTGCGGCTGGAGCGCGAAGTGCAAACGGTGCGACGCGGCGATGACCGTGCATGGCGCCGGGCGCACCCTGATCTGCCACCACTGCGGCACGCGCGGCCACCGGCCGCTGGTTTGCCCGGATTGCGCCAGCCTGGGACTGCAGCCGCAGGGCTTCGGTACCGAACGATTGGAAGAGGCCTTGTCCGCGCGCTTTCCGCAGGCGAACCTTGTGCGGATCGATCGTGAGACGACGCGGCGGCGCGGGGCATTGGAACAGCAGCTGAAAGATTTTGGTGACGCCTCCGGCGTTTTGGTCGGCACCCAGATGCTGGCCAAGGGCCACGACCTGCCGCGGCTCACGCTGGTCGCCGTGGTCGGCGTTGACGAAGGATTGTTCTCTGCCGACTTCCGCGCCGGCGAACGGCTGGCGCAATTGCTGGTGCAGGTCGCCGGTCGCGCCGGTCGCGCTGAACTGGCCGGCGAGGTGTTGTTGCAAACGCATCATCCCGAGCACCCGCTGCTGGGCACGCTGCTCACCGGCGGCTATCCGGCGGTCGCCGCGCTGGCGCTGGCGGAACGCGAGGCGGCCGGCTTTCCGCCTTTCACGCACCTGGCGATGCTGCGCGCCGAAGCCTTGCTTGAAGGCGATGTACAGACTTTTTTGCGCGAAGCACGTGATGCATTTGTGCCCGTGGCCGCGGTGCAAGCCACCGCGCCGATGCCGGCGCCGATGGCGCGGCGCGCGGGCCGGGCGCGCGGCCAGTTGCTGCTAACGGGCGAACAGCGGCCGGCGTTGCAATTGGCATTGGGCCGCTGGATCCCGTCGCTGTACGAGCTGAAGTCGGCGCGTAAAGTGCGCTGGTCGATCGACGTGGATCCGACCGACCTTTTCTAAACGCCGCGACGCTGCTCGATCGCCGCAAGCACGACCAGGTCGCTCAGGCGATCGACGCGCCGGCGTGCAGTGCGTGCAACCGTCCGACCCGCCGTTCGAGCCAGGCCAGGATCAACTGCCGTGCGGGCTCGCTGGCGAGGTCGAGACTCTGCACGCAGGCCAAGGCAACCGCGGGATCCCGGTCCGCGGCTCGCAGCTGGCGACGCAACGTGGCCAGCCATTGCGAGTCCGCCTTCAGTCGCAACACCTGCAAGCGATTGTCGATCGTGGCCGTTCCCGCAGCGAGCTCCAGATGGGCGGCCAGTGCGGTAGTAAGGAACTGCTCGTTGGAGCGCAAGCGATGGCGCACGTTCTCCGCCAGCTGCTCGGGATGCTGTTCGAAATAGCGCGCCAACACCGAACGCCGCATCGGGTGTGGCACGTGCGGCACCTGGAAGTAGCGATCGTCGAATCCGGCCAGCCGCGCCGAGTGTTCCTGGGCAACGTGGTTGCCCGGTCGCGCGGAATGAGTGTCCTTCGAGCCACCCAGCGCCGCCTTCAGGCGCGCCGACAGCCGCCGGTCGCCGGCGGCGCGCCAGCGGCCACGCAGGACGATGCCGTCGTCGCGAAAGAAATCCTCTCGCGCTACCGGCCGCAGCAACTGGAAGTCGTCGTTGAGGTAAATGAAATTCTCAGCCAGGCCCGGGATGCGCCACATCACGCACTCAATGGCGCGATTGCTGAAGGTCGGCAGGAAGGTTTCGAAGCCGGTGAATATTTCACGATGGTCGACCACGCGCACGCGCGATTCCAACGGCGTGCCTTTCAGGCGCGCAAGCAGCGCGGGTTGCTGGTCGTCACTGACGATATGGATACTGCGCAACCAGGGCGCGTGGCGTAGCAGCGAGGCCACGCAGTATTCAATCTCGCCGCAGTCGCCGAAGCGCGTTGGCGCCGCGGCAGCATGGCCGCGGCTGCCGGATTGTTCAAGGTAGGCCTGCAGGCGCTGGCGATGGCGCGGGTCGGCGCCATCCACCCAGGTGATTACCGCATCAACGTCGCTGGCGGAGCCGTGATCCTGCACGCGGCTCCTCCGCTCCGCCCATCAAGCGGCAAATAGCGCCCGCATCTTCTTCAGGGCGCCGGCCTCGATCTGGCGCACGCGTTCGGCCGACACGCCGTATTCGTCGGCCAGCTCCTGCAAGGTCGCCTTCGGCTCGCCAAGGAAGCGGCGCTTGAGGATGTCGCGCGAACGCGGGTCCAGGTCGGACAGGCCCTCGCGCAGCAACTCGAGCTGGCCTGATTCGTGGTTGTCGCGTTCGTAGGTCAGCGCCGGATCATCATTGTGATCGATCAGGTAAGCCGCCGGCGACGGCGGCGCGTGGTCGTCGTCCTGGTCGGCGGGCGCGTCGAAACCGACGTCACGGCCAGAAAGCCGCGATTCCATTTCGAGAACCTCACGTTCGGACACATTGAGGTCTTTCGCTACCGCTGTTCTTTCAGCCGCGCTCATCCAGCCCAGGCGCTTCTTGGATTTGCGCAGGTTGAAGAACAGCTTGCGCTGCGCCTTGGTGGTGGCGACCTTGACGATGCGCCAGTTGCGCAGGATGAATTCATGCATCTCGGCGCGCACCCAGTGCACGGCGAAGCTGACCAGGCGCACGCCCTGGTCGGGGTCGAAGCGCTTGACCGCCTTCATCAGGCCGATATTGCCTTCCTGGATCAGGTCGCCCATGCCCAGGCCGTAGCCCTGGTAGCCACGGGCCACGTGCACCACGAAACGCAGGTGCGACATGATCAGGCTCTTCGCCGCGTCCAGGTTTTCGTCGTCCCGGAACGCGCGCGCCAGGGCCTGTTCCTCTTCCACGGTCAGCACTGGCACGCTGTTGACGGCCGAAATATAGGCGTCCAGCGAGCCGAGCGCACTCGGGATCGGAAGGCTGTTGGAAATCAGGGCGGTGGTCATCGTGTCTTTGCTCATAGGGGCCAGTTTAACACCCGGGTTTCGGGTGCCGGACCAGCGGGCAGCGGGAGGCTGTGTTCCGTTCATGGAACAGTCCCCTGGACAATACTGGGGTCGTGAAATTTCCGTTCAAGTGCCTGCTTGGACAACGTCGGACGAGCAAGGTTCAGGCGGGGTACTGCGCCTCGACGAACAGGCGCACCCGCTCGGCCCCGGTGTGCAGGTCGGCGCAGGCGGGCAGCAACTGGGCCCAGTCCTGGGTGCGAGCCGCCAGTTCCACCGAGCGGGCGCTCTCGGCCAGCTCCATGGCACCGACCAGACGTGACGAGCCGCCGATCCGGTGCGCCTGCCGGGCCAGGCCGGCGGCATCCCCGGCGTCCAGCATCTGGCGCAGCTCGGCCAGGTCCTCCCGGGTGGTGGTCAGGAAATCGCGCAGCAACTCGGCGGCGGCGTGGCGGTCACCGCCGGTCAGTTGCTCAATGGCCCCAGGTTCCAGCGGCAACGGCGGCGCCTGCGCCTGCGGAAGCGCTTCCGCTCCCTGGCCGGCCGCCAGCAGGCCGGTCGCGGTGTGCGGCAACCACTTGCGCAGGCACGCTGCCAGCGTGGGAATGCTGACCGGCTTGGGCAGGTAGTCGTCCATGCCGGCAGCGAGGCAGCGCTCCGCCTCGCCGGCCAGCGCGGCGGCGGTCAAGGCCACCACCGGCGTCCTCTGCCGGCCGGACGCCGCTTCTTCCCGGCGCCACTGCTGGGTCATCTCGTAGCCATCCATCACCGGCATGTGCACGTCTGAAAGCACGAGGGCGTAGCGGCCGCTGCGCATGGCTTCCAGGCCTGCCTGACCGTCCCCCGCGACCTCACTGGCATAGCCGGCCAGCGCCAGCTGCCGCCCGATCACGAGCCGGTTGGTCGGGTGGTCGTCGACCACCAAAACCAGGCTGCGCTCAGCTTCGGCCTGCGCCGGGGTTGGCAGTGGCCGCGGCATGAACTGCGACAGTACGGCCAGCGAGCCTGGCGTGGCCTCGATGTCGTGCACCTTGCCGATCGGCAGTTGCAGCTCCAGGCTCATGGTGGTGCCGCGCGCCGGCTCGCTCATCATGGTGAGGTGGCCGCCCATCAGTTCGGCCAGGCGCTGACTGATCACCAGCCCAAGGCCAGTGCCGCCGAACCGGCGCGTGGTGCTGCCTTCGGCCTGGCTGAAAGGCTGGAACAGGCGCGCCTGCTGCTCGGGCGTGACCCCGATGCCGGTGTCGGTGACGCGGAACCGCAGCGCTTCGCGCTCGCCATCACCGTGCCGCCGCTCGAGCGACAGATCTATGGAGCCGTGCTCGGTGAACTTGACCGCGTTGGACAGGAAGTTGGCCAGCACCTGGCGCAGGCGCAGGCTGTCGGCGACATGCGCCGGCGCCACCTGCGGATCCAGGTGCAGTCGCAGCACCAGGCCCTTGCTCGAGGCCGAGCCGGCAAAACCGGCCAGCACCGACTGCAGCAGTTCCTGCAAGCTGATCGTGGTCGGCGAGAGTTCGATGCGCCCGGCTTCCGCCTTCGAGAAATCCAGGATGTCGCCGACGATGCGCAGCAGCGACGCCGACGACTGCTGGATGACGTGGATCGTGCGCCGCTGCTCGCCGTCGAGCGCCGAATGCGAGAGCACCTCGAGCATGCCGGTGATGCCGATCATCGGCGTGCGGATCTCGTGGCTCATCACCGCCAGGAAGGAACTCTTGGCGATACTGGCTTCGCGCGCCGCCAGTTCGCTGGCGCGCAGTCGTTGCTCGAGCAACTTGATGTGCATCAGGTCGGTGGCCACGACCAGGAATCCGACCGGGTTCCCGTCCTCGCCGCGCATCGCCGAGGTCCCGACCAGAACCGGCACGTGGCTGCCGTCTTTGCGCACCAGCGTCCATTCCCGCGCCGGCATGTCCACCTCGACCAACAGCGGCAGCAGCCGCCCGTCGGCATGCACGTTGCGCTCCAGGGCCAGCGACAGCTGGCCGGCGACGCGCTCGAGCTCCTCGCCCAGCATCAACCTCTCCAACCCGCGGGGGCCCTTGAGCTCCTCGGCCCGGTAGCCGGTCAGCTTCTCGGCGAATGGATTGAAGCTGCTGATCTCGCCGACCATGTCGAGCGAGATCACCGCGACCTGGGCCGCGGCGAGCAACGAGCGCTGGAACACCTCGCTCTGCTGCAGGCTGGCGCGCACCTGCTCGTTGCGCAACAGCTGGCCGTTCAGCTCACTCTCGAAACGACGCACGTCGTCGCGCATCTTCAGGAAGCTGTCCATCACCTGGCCGAGTTCGCCATGCGGATGAAAGCGCGGCGCCGCATCGTAGTTGCGCAGGCGCATCTGCGCCGACAGATCGCGCAGGCTTTCCACGCCCTTGTAGATGTTGCGGACCATCGAGTAGGCGAATAAACCCATCAGCAACACGCCGGCGCCGGTCAGCGCCAGTCGCAGCAAGGAGGCCTCGCGCGCGCGCTCCGCCGATTCGCGCACGCGGCGGTCGGCCTCGATCAGCTGCAGATCGCTGAGCGCCTTTAGCCGCTTGGCCACCGGGTCCATGGCCGGGAACAACACCGAGTCGGCGAACTCGCCGATCGCCGCCTCGTCCTGTCGGACCATGATCTCGCGCAACCGGGCGGCCGCCGCGTCGGCCGGGCCGCGCACCTGGCGGATGCGACTGAGCATCTCGCGCTGCCTCTGCGTACGTGGAGTGGCCGACAGTACCGCCCAGCTTTCCTCGATGCGCTCGTGCGCGTTGTCGATGATGCGCACGCCCTCTTCCCAGCTGATCAGCTGGTTGCGCACGCGGAAGGTGGCGCCGATGTAATCCAGGCCGTAGGCATCGGACATCGACTTGGCCAGGCGCAGGCTCTGGATCGACTCCTCACGCAGTTGGTCGACGACGCGGGCGTTGTCGCGGCGCTCGGCTTCGTCGAGCATCAGCACTGCCAGCCCGGCGCCGAGCACCAGCGCGAACAGGCCGATCAGTTGCAGCCGGATGCTGAGGAGGCGCGACAGTCCGAGCATCGGCGTCAGCCCTGCGGCCGGCGCCAGTTCCGGATCGTCTCGGGCAAGTCCGCGCCGGGGACCGCCGGCGAGATCAGGTAGCCCTGCGCCAGGTCGCAACCCAGCTGGGCCAGCAGCTTCCACTCTTCCATCTTCTCCACGCCTTCGGCCACGACGGTCAGCTCGAGCTTGCGGGCCAGGTCGATGCTGGCCTCGATGACAGCGCGCTTGCGCGCCTGCGACGCGGCGCCGATCACGAAGCCGCGATCGATCTTCAATTCGGTGAAGGGTATCTGCGACAACTGCGCCAACGACGAATAGCCGGTTCCGAAATCGTCCACGCCCAGTCCGAAGCCCTTCAGCCGCAGTCGCGCCAGCATACCCAAGCTGCTCGCGGTATCGCCCATGCCGGTGGTCTCGGTTATCTCCAGCAGGATGTGCTCGGGCTGCACGCCAAGATCGCGGACGATGCGCTCATAGCGGTCAGCGACTTCCGGGCCGGTCAGCGTGCTCGCCGACACATTCACCGAGACCCGCAACAACAGGCCCTGCGCACGCCAGCGCAGGTGCCAGCGACAGCTCTCGGCGAGCATGTGCGCGGTGAACGCTTCCATCATGCCGCCGGCTTCAACCAGGCGCAGGAAGGCTTCCGTGGACACCGCCCGGCCGTCGGCGAGGACCCAGCGCGCCAGTGCCTCGACGCCGACGATCTTGCCGTTGTTCAACTCCGCCTGCGGCTGGAAATACGGGGTGATCTCGCTGCCGGCCAGGGCCTGGCGCACCTGCTCGGTGGTCACCGGCACGTCGGCCACGCTAACGCCGGGCGCCGGGCCTTCGCCGAAGCCCGAGAGCAAGGCCGACAACTTGCCGCGCGACAACGGCTTTTCGATCGAGCCAAGCACCGGCAGCCCTGAGGCCTGGGCCATCATGTGCACCGTGTGCATCAGCGCCGGGTCCATGGCGCTGACCACCGCGATGGACCGCGCCAGCCGCTCCTTGGCGATGAATCCGATGAACTCCACGCCATCCATGCCGGGCATGTCCAGGTCCACCAGGATCACGTCCGGCAGCCGCTCCATGCCGCGCAGGAGGCGCAAGGCATCGTCGCCTCCGGCGGCATCGTGCAGGTGGGTCAGGCCCAAATCGGCAAGAAGCGTCAGCCCCAGGCGACGCTGGAAACCATGGTCCTCCACCAGCATCACATGCAGGTCGGACAGGCTCATCGGATGTGCCCCGCGGGAGATGGCTTTGACTTTAGCCAGTAACTCGCCCGGGCGGAAGGGCAGCGTTGGGTCGCCCTCGCGCCTGGACGCCGGCGCTGCTGCTGGTGGATACGGTCGGACTTCAATCCGTCGTCAACGGTTGATGATGGCCGGGTTGGTAACAGTACGCTTGGCGGAGGCAACCAACGTGGTGTAGACCTGCTTATCCAGTTCCATCCGCAGGGTGTAGACGAACACGCCGTCGGTGACTTCGAATTTGTTGTTCAAGTCGGTGATCGACAGGCTCTTCTTGTCCGGGCCGAGCCAAGGCTCGCCGAAGGCCAAGGCCGGGTCATTCGCACCGGGCACCCATTGAAATCCCGGCGGCGTGCCGTCGATCTCGAGGAACGCACCGCGAGCTGCCTCGCCCTCCAGTTGCCAGCGGATAGTGCGCATCACGTTGGCCCGCGGAATGACGTTTGCGTTCCCGCTTTCATCAACGTCGAGCGCCATTCCTGCTCCTGTATCTACCAGCCTTACCTTCAAGATGATCGCCATCGTTGCTCTCCTGGTTGGTGTTGCGGGTGCGTGATCGAGGTCGTGCCCATCCGTCACGGCGGCTTGCGATTCGCTGCTACGCCGCGCAGGCGCTGCTCAAACGCGCCGTCGAGCGGATACGGCAGGCCATGCCGCGCGAGCAGTCGTGTCAGCGTGACGTCGCGATAGCCGCCACGCCGCAAGCGGTCCACCACCGGCTGCGCTTCAGCGACACGGCCCAGGCCGAGCAGCGCCTCGACTTGCAAGGCATGCAGCCGCGGATCGCCCTGGTCACCGCGGCTGCCACGCACGAGCGCCAACGCCGCTTCTCGCGCGCGGCGCGCCTGGGTCGCGTTGACGTCCAAGTCGGCCAAGAGCAGTCGCGCCGTCGCCGCCGAGATCACGGTCAAGCGATCATCGGGCTGCTTGGCACGAAGCGCGTCCAGGCTGGCCAGCGCCGCTTCCGCCAGAGCGCGCGCCTCGGGTATGCGCGCAGACGCGGCGGCCTGCGCCGCCTGTTCGAGTCGAAGCTCGGCGAGCTCACGCTGCCAGCCGACGTTGGCCGGATCAGTCTGGGTCATGTACGCGAGCGCCTTTTCCGCCTCCCGCGCCCGCGCGTCCGCGTCCGGCAGCCGGCCAGCCAGGCGCAGCAAGCGGGCAAACTGCGTGCCGTACAGCCCGAGGTCTTCCTGGAACGCCATGTTCGCCGGGTCCACCGCGACCAGGCTCCGCGAGATCTCGACCGCGTGGCCCAGGTGCGCGATTCCGGTTTCTATCTCCCCAGCCAGCGCCAGGGTTCGCCCGAGGGTGGCTCGAATGATCGCCAGCTTTTCGCGCTGGCCGTTGTCCTTCGGGTTCTCGTTGGCCAACCGCGCTTCGATCGCCTCATCGGCCGCATAACTTTCCAGCGCGCCAGCCAGGTCGCCACGCATCAGCGCCAGCTTGCCCAGGTTGTTGTGCGCCAGGCCAAGGTGCACCGCCCACTCGGATTTTTTTGGAGCGAGCTGCACCAGTTGCGTGGCCAACCGCAGCATCCTGCGGTACTGCACTGCTGCTTCATCCAGTCGTCCCCGCGCCTCGAGCACGTGTCCGAAGTTGTTGTTGAGAGTCGCCAACTGGAACATCAATTCCTGATCCTGCGGTGCGCGCGGCTGCGCCTGCAGCAGGACCTTCTCCGCCGCCTCGAAGGAGCGCTGCGCGTTCTCGAGCTCGCCCAGATACCAGTGCGTCGTGCCGATGAATGCCAGGATCTCGGCATGCGCGAGCTGGCGCGGGATATTTTCCGGACCGGCCTGCGCCAGTGGCGCGGACACCTTCAGCGCGGCGCGGTAGGACGCCAGCGCGCCGGCCAGGTTGCCTTGGCCAGTGCGCACGCTGCCGATCTTGGTCAGCGCGCGCGCTCGCTGCGACAGGCCCTCGTCGGTGACGTCGGTGGTGGGCAGCGATTCGAAATAGCGCATCGCCTGGTCGTCGACCGCTTCCATGATGTCCAGCCGCTGCACTTGCGCGAGCTTGTCGTTCAAGTCGCCGAGCATGAAGCCGATCAGGTTCTCCGCCTGCTTCTGCCGACGCTCGGCGGCACGCCGGGCCATCTCGGCCTGCACGGCCAACACCGAGGTCACCAGCATGACCAGCAAGGCCAGCCCGGTGACCGTTGCCATGCGCCGGTTGCGTCGCTGCGCCTCCCGCCGGCGAAGGCTATCCAGGTTCACGCCGAGCAGCCCCGACAGCAGTTTCAGCAAGGCCAATGACTTGCCGTCCTTGCCTGGCCGCACGTCGGCGGCGACCGGATTGCTGGCGATGCCGGCGTCGGATTCGAAGCGCAGGGCTGGGGGGAAGCACTCACGTTCAGCGCCGCTATTGGGCTCGCCGGCAACGATCAGGCTGTAGATTCGCGCGTTGCCGCATTGGCGCTTGAAGGCCAGGATTTCTTCGTTGACCCAGGTCGAGCGGGCCGCCTCCGGCGAGCAGACGACGACCAGCGCTTCCGAATCCGCCAGCGCGGCCTGGATGCGCGGTCCCAACTCGCCCGCACTGGCAAGGTCCTCGCGATCGCGGAAGATCGGGATCAGTCGTTCGGGAAGCGGACCGAACTCGCCGATGTCGCCACGCAGGCGGCGAGGCAGGCGGTACCTTTCAAGGTTGCGATGCAGCCAGCCGGCCCACTCCGCGTCACTGTGGCTGTAGCTGATGAAGGCGCGATAACGCTTTGCCGGCACCGGCGCGGAATTGTCCGGAGCCGGAGATTGCTGCGAGAGCGGTCCGCTTGCGTGCATGCCTGAGGCTACGGCAAAGCGGGGCCGCTGAGGCCAAGTGGGCGGGTTCCGGGGGCCTCTGGCGGTGCAGAAGCATCCACTCGGCGCGCGCTTCCGGTCCGCGGGCGTCAGAACCGGTGCTCACGGCAGCCGCCAGTCGATCGGCGCCAGGCGGCGTCCCTGCAGCCAGCGGTTGGCGGCCGAGAAATGCCCGCAATCGATGAAGCCGCGATGGGCCGACAAGGGCGATGGATGCGGCGCGCGCAGCAGGCAATGCTTGCGCGCATCAATGATCTTGCCCTTGGCCTGCGCGTAGCTGCCCCAGAGCATGAACACCAGACCGTCGCGTTCCCGGTTGAGGGCATCAACCACGTGATCGGTGAAGCCCTCCCAACCCTTTCCCTGGTGGGAGCCCGCCTGCCCCGCCTGCACGGTCAACACGGCGTTGAGCAACAGCACGCCCTGCTGCGCCCACGGCAGCAGGTTGCCGCTGGCGGGACGCGGATGGCCGAGGTCGCGCTCGATTTCCTTGAAGATGTTGACCAGCGATGGCGGTATCGCAACGCCCGGTGGCACCGAGAACGACAGGCCGTGCGCCTGGCCGGGCCCGTGGTACGGATCCTGTCCGAGGATGACCACTTTCACCTGCTCGAACGGCGTGGCCTCAAGCGCGGCGAAGATCTCCGGGCCGGGCGGATACACCGTCTTGCCCGCGGATTTCTCCGCGCGCAGGAATTCCGCAAGCGCCTGCATCTGCGGTTGCTCGAGGTAACTGCCGACGTGTTGTTTCCAGGACGCTTCCAGCTTGATCCGCGACCCGGGCATGGCCTCGGTCAGGCGGTGCCGAGCGCGCGCGCGGCGGCGGCAATCTTCTGCCGCATCAGGCGACCCACGCGGAGCTGGAACAAGAGCTTGGTCACCAGCAGGCGCTCTTCGATGGGCTTTTGCACCAGATCGTTGGCGCCGGCGCGAAGCAGGTCGGTCTGGTTGGCGGGATTGGCATCGCCGGTCATCACCAGCACTGGCAGCAATCCCTTCGGGTAATCGAACACCTTGCGGATCGAATGCACCAGGTCCTTGCCGGTCAGGTCGCCTTTCAGATAGACGTCGGTGAGCACCACGTCGGGGCCGGGGATGCGACCTTGCGCCTTCATGGTTTCCAGGTGGGCAACCGCGTCTTCCACGCAGGTGCAGTGGATCACCGCCAGTCCGTGCTTCTCAAGCATGCGCCGGGTCGCCAACGCGACTACGCGGCTGTCCTCGACGTACAGCACTTCGCCGCCCGGCTCCGACTCCGGCGCGACATAGCCCTTGATGAAGGCAGCCAGCGCGTTGAAGCCGAGCGACTTGTCGAAGTAGTCGGTGACGTTGTCGCTGAAGCTGCGGCTCTCCAGGCGCTCCTGCACGTCGCCGGAGACCACGATGATCGGGATATAGGCCTGCGGCGTGTGCTCGCGCAGGTAGCGCGCCAGCGCCAGGCCGTCCATGTCGGGCAGGCGCAGCGCAGTGGTGACCAGGCTGAAGGCGCCGGTCTGCAACGCGGCCTTGGCTTCCTCGCCAGTTTCGCAGCCGATGAATTCCAGCGACTGCAGTTGCTGGCGAAGCACGCCCTCGATCATCTTGCGCACGACCTTCGAGCCGTCCACCACCATGATGCGCGGCGTTGTCGCTTCGGAAAGTCGGAAACCGGGGGTGCTCATGCCTGTGCTCAAAGATCGGTGGGTCGAGTCTGCCTCAGATGATGACCGCTGGCGAGCCAGGCGCCGAACCAGCCCAGGGCCGTGGCCACCGCCAGCACCGCCAGCCCGCCTTGCCAGCCCGGCCCATGGGCGCTGAAACGACTGTCATAGCTCACGACCAATGCCGACAGGGATGGCTGTATCAACGTGGCGGCAAGGGCCAGCAGGCCAAGCGCGGCCGCGCCCGCGGCCAGTCCGTACCATGCCCCCAGGTAAATGAACGGGCGGCGGATAAATCCGTCGGTCGCGCCCAACTGCTGCAGCACCGCGATCTCGTCCCGCCGGTTGCCGATTTCCAGGCGGACCGTGTTGCCCACGACCAGCAGCACCCCGAGCAGCAGCAGGCCGGCGACGACCGCCGTCAGTTGCGCACCGAAGGCCAGCCACGCCGCCAGCCGCTGCCGCCAGATGGCGTCATGCTGGACCAACTCGACTTCCGGGCGTTCGCGCAGCGCCGCGGCCAGCCGCGCGCCGTCATCCACCGGCTGCACCAGCAGCACGGTCGGCAGCGGGTTTTCCTGCAGCAGGTCGAGCGCACCGGCCAGGTCGCTGAGCCGGCGGAACTCGTGGAGGCCCTCGGCCGGTGTCTTGAGCGTGACCGCGGCGACGTCGGCGCGCTGGCGCAACTCTTCGGCGAAGCGCGCCGCCTGCGCCGGATCGATCGCGCCCTGCAGGAACAGTCCGATCTCGCGCGATTCGCGCACGCTGCCGGACAGGCGCTCGACGTTGGACAAGGCCAGGCCCAGGCCAAGCGGCAGGGCCATGGCCACGGCCATCACGCCGACGGTGAGCAAGCTGGCGAATGGCCGCTGGAAGAAGCGGCCGAGGCTGGAGACCATGGAATAGGCGTGCTGGTCACGCCAGGCGCGCAGACGCTTGAACAGGCCGCCCTCTTCCACCCGCGCGGCCGGTGCAGCGCTGCGCGCGTCCTTGCGTGGCTTGGCGCTCATGCCGCCAAGTCCTCGGGCGAAATGTCGTCCATCAGCTTGCCGTGGTCGAGCACCAGCACGCGCTTGCGCAGGCGCTTGACCAGCGCCAGGTCGTGGCTGGCGATGATCACGGCCGTGCCCTGCGCCTGCAGCGCATCGAACAGCTGCATGATTTCCGCGGCCAGGGTTGGGTCGAGGTTGCCGGTGGGTTCGTCGGCCAGCAGGATCAGTGGTTGCCCGACCATCGCCCGGGCAATGCCGATGCGCTGCTGCTCGCCAGTGGACAGCTCGCCTGGCCGCGAGCGTTCGCGCGCGGCCAGGCCGACCTTGTCCAGCATTGAGCGCACGCGCCTGCCGATATCGGCGGAGGCCATGCCCGCGATCAGCAGTGGCAGGGCGACGTTATCGAACACGCTGCGCTCGAGCAGCAGGCGGTGGTCCTGGTGGACGACGCCGATCCGGCGGCGGTGCAACGCGACCTGGCGGCCGCGCACCTTGGCCAGGTTGCGCTCGGACACCAGCACGGTGCCTCGACTCGGCCGCTCGCTCAGGTGGATCAGGCGCAGCAAGGTGCTCTTGCCGGCACCGGAATGCCCGGTGACGAACACCATTTCGCCGGCCTCTACCGCAAAGCTGACCTCGGACAGCGCGGCATGGCCGCCCGGATAACTTTTGCTGACAGCATCGAAACGCAGCAGGCTCATGCCAACTCCAGGCTCAGACTGGCGCAGTTTGCGGTGGCTGCCTCAGGATTTCGAGGACGGCGCGACCAGCGACTTCACCTGCCGCGTGAAACGCTTGAGGAAGGATTCCTTGGATACGGTCTTCGCCGGCGCTGGCGTCGGCGTCGCCGGAACCCGCGCGGTCACCTTGCTCAAAGCCGCAGACGCCTCCGGACGCGCGCGCTCGCCGCCCGACTGGCCGCGAGCGGCATCGGAAGCAACGTTGGCGTCACGCGGCGGACGCGGCGCGCGGGGCGGCCGTGGCGTGCCGTTGGCTTCGCGCGGCGGCGCATTGGCATCACGCGGAGGACGGCGCTCGCCTTCGCTGCGGCGTGGGCCTCCCGGGCCACTGCGCGAACCGCCCGGCGCCGATCGCGCACCACCGCGCGATCCACCCGGACCACTGCGGCTGCCGCCGGTCTTCGGCCCGCGGCCGCTGGCCAATGCCTCGGCGCGCGCCTCGCGGAAAATGTCAGCAATGCTTTCGTTGGCTTCGCCATCGGCGTTGGCCACCGCTTCGCGCGGCGTGCGCGGCAGGGCGCGCAGCAGGTCGGCGGTGACCGCTTCGACCGGGATTTTCTGCTCGATGTAGGCCTCGATCTCCGGCAGGGACTGCGCGTAGATTTCGCAGGCAAAGCTCACGGCGTCGCCTTCCATGCCCAGGCGTGCGGTGCGGCCGATGCGGTGCACGTAGTCTTCGGCATCGAAGGGCAGGTCGAAGTTGTAGACGTGGCTGACCGCGTCGATGTGCAGGCCGCGCGCAGCGACGTCGGTGGCGACCAGGATCTCAAGCTCGGCGCGCTGGAATTTCGCCAGCAGGCTTTGCCGCTTCTTCTGCGGCACGTCGCCGGACAACACGCCGACCCGGTAACCGGCGCGCTCCAGCGCACGGCCGACTTTTTCCACCCAGGCCTTGGTGTTGACGAACACCATGGTGCGGTTGGCCTCGGTACGCGACAGCAGCCCGATCAGCAGCGGCAATTTTTCTTCGTTGGACGGGAAGTACACCACCTGGCGAACCCGCGAGGCGGTGATCGTCTCGGTCTCGACGATGACTTTTTCCGGCTCGTTCATGTGCTCGTAGGCGAGCTCGAGCACGCGATGGCTGAGCGTGGCCGAGAACATCAGCGTCTGCCGCTCTTCGCGGCGCGGCAACTTGCGCAGCAGGAAGCGCAGGTCCTTGATGAAGCCCAGGTCGAACATGCGATCGGCTTCGTCCAGGATGCAGACCTCGCAGGCATGCAGGTGCACCACGCCCTGGCGCACGTAGTCGATCAGGCGGCCTGGCGTTGCGATGATCACGTCGCAGCCCGAGGTCAGCTGGGAGCGCTGCTTGTCGTAATCAACGCCGCCGTAGATGAGAGCAAATTTCAGACCCAAGCCAGCGCAAAACTTCTCGGCGTCTTTGTGAATCTGTATCGCGAGTTCTCTGGTCGGCGCCAGGATCATCGCCCGGGGGTCGGCGGGGCCGCGGTTGGCCAAGGCTGGGCGCGTCATCAGGCGCTGCACCAGGGTGATCAGGAAGGCGAGGGTCTTGCCGGTGCCGGTCTGGGCCTGGCCGGCGACATCGCGGCCGGTCAGCGAGATTGGCAGCGTCAGTGCCTGGATCGGAGTGCACCGGGTGAAGCCGGCGGATTCCAGTCCGGCGAGCATGGCGGGATGCAGGTCGAAGCTCGAAAAAGCGATATCTGTCAGTGGCTTGTCGTCGATCTTGTCGGCAGTCTTGAGGGCTTGGTTGTCGGTCATGGGGTCTCTTGTCCGCGGTCTGGCCGCGCTTGCGCGTCTTGCCCGGGGGTCGCAAACTGCGCCGGTGCTTCGGGCTGGTTGCCGGGTTGTCTTCGGCAGGGTCAGCCCCCAGTTTACCGTAATCGGCGCCCGTCCCGGACGTGCGCATCATTAGATAAATCAGGAGTTTGCCCGTGAGTGACCAGGTGGTGCATGTAGGCGATGACGACTTCGAGGCCCAGGTCCTGCAATCGGACACGCCGGTGCTGGTCGATTTCTGGGCCGAGTGGTGCGGTCCCTGCAAGATGATCGGGCCGATGGTCGACGAGCTCGCCGACACCTATGCCGGCCGGGTCAAGGTGGTCAAGATCAACATCGACAACAACCCCAAGGTGCCGCGCCAGTACGCGGTCCGTGGCATCCCGACGCTGATGATGTTCAAGAACGGCGCGGTGCATTCCACCCAGGTCGGCGCGGTCGGAAAATCGCAGCTCGCCTCGTTCGTCGACAAAGCCTGCTGATCCCGCGGGAGCGGCCACCGCCGCTCCCGTTGCCGCCCTTAGCTGAACCGATGATCGGTGCGCGCTTGTGAATTGCGCTCCGGGGGTGTTAGCGTAAGCGCCAGTCAGGTGCCCCGCGCACCGCTCTAATCTGCACCATCCCTCTTCCCCTCACTCGCATTCGCGAGGAACTCTGTGTCCGACAACGAAACCGATACCGGCAGCCTTGCCGAGAAACGTCCGCGCAAGCCGCGTGCCCCCAATAAACCCCGCGGCGATGCCGCCGAGACCAGCACGGCCGTGGCCGAACGCGAGCCTGCGTCGGCGCCGCCTGCCGCGGAACGCGCGCCGGCTGCCGAACGCGCACCCTCGCAAGAGCGTGCCCCGTCCGAGGCCAGCGGCAACGCGCCGCGCAACGACGGCAATCGCGGCAACGACGATCGCGCCAGCGGCGGCGAGTCACCCTCGCAGCCGAACGCCGGCTCCGGCTCGCCCGGCGGTGCCGAAAACAACCATCAATCCCAGGAAGCCCGCGACGGCGGCCAGGGTGGCGACGAGGGCGGTGGCCAGAATCGCAACCGGCATCGCCGGGATCGTTTCCGCGATCGCAATCGCGACCGCAATGACCGCGGCCCGCGCCCGGAAGACGGTGGCGAAGGTGGCGAGCCGCGCGGCGATCGCCCGCAGCAGCAATACCAGCCGCCGCAGCTGCCGCCCGACTTCCCAAGCTATTCGCTGTCCGACCTGAAGCGCATGCCGGCGCACAAACTGCTGGAGATGGCAGAAACGCTGAACCTGCACGAAGGCGTGGCGCGCATGCGCAAGCAGGACGTCATCTTCGCGCTGCTCAAAGTGCTATCTCGCGCCGCCAGCGGCGTGGCCGCAGACGGCGTGCTGGAAATACTGCCCGATGGCTACGGTTTCCTGCGCAGCGCCGATGCCAGCTACCTGGCCGGCCCCGACGATGTCTACATCTCGCCCAGCCAGATCCGCCGCTTCAACTTGCGCACCGGCGACGAAATTTCCGGCCGCATCCGCAGTCCGAAGGACGGCGAGCGCTACGTTGCGCTCAATACCCTCGACACGCTCAATGGCGAGCCGCTGGAAGCGTCCAAGGGCAAGGTGCTGTTCGAGAACCTGACCCCGCTGTTCCCGCGCAAGCGCTTCACGCTGGAACGCGGCAACGGCTCCAGCGAAGACATCACCGGCCGCATCATGGATCTGATGGCGCCGCAGGGCAAAGGCCAGCGCGCGCTGATCGTGTCGCCGCCGAAGGCCGGCAAGACGATGCTGATGCAAAATGTGGCCCAGGCCATCGTGCACAACCACCCGGATGTGCACCTGATCGTGCTGCTGATCGACGAGCGCCCGGAAGAAGTGACCGACATGCAGCGCACCGTGCGCGGCGAAGTCATCTCCTCCACCTTCGACGAGCCGGCCGCGCGCCACGTGCAGGTCGCCGAGATGGTGATCGAGCGCGCCAAGCGTTTGGTCGAGCACAAGCGCGACGTCGTCATCCTGCTGGACTCCATCACCCGCCTCGCGCGCGCCTACAACATGGTCGTGCCGAGCTCGGGCAAGGTCCGGTCCGGCGGCGTCGACGCCATCGCGCTGCACCGCCCGAAGCGTTTCTTTGGCGCCGCGCGTAATGTCGAGGAAGGCGGTTCGCTGACGATTATTGCGACTGCCCTGGTGGACACCGGTTCGAAGATGGACGAGGTGATCTACGAAGAGTTCAAGGGCACCGGTAATTCGGAAGTGCACCTGGACCGCCGCATCGCCGAGAAGCGCGTCTATCCGGCGATCAACATCAATCGCTCCGGTACCCGCCGCGAGGAATTGCTGATCGAGCCGGACCTGCTGCAGAAGATCTGGATCCTGCGCAAGCTGCTGCATCCGATGGATGAGCTGAGCGCGATGGAATTCCTGCTCGACAAGATGAAGACCACCAAGTCGAACGATGAGTTCTTCGGGTCGATGAAGCGCGGCTGACAGCCTTGTACCGCTAACAAGAAACGCCCCGATTCAGGGGCGTTTTTTATGGCGCCAGTGCACGCTGTCCTAAAGCTGGTTTCCCACGACCGGTGTACTAAAGCCGAAAGCACTCGCAAGCGGCATCATTTCTCCGGCCGAGAGATCTGAGACCCCGACCCATTGAATGCCCTGCTCCTTGCGCAACCATTCGACTTCGCGCCGCGGCACTCGCACGACCGTGCGCCAAACCCCGGACACCGTTTCAGTCCTCCGGCCATCACCTAGGTACTCAACCGGGACCGAAACAGTGCGCTCGGAAGCAGGCAATGCCGCTCGCTCCGCCGATATCGTGAATTTCCAGCGCTGCGCCGCAGCTACCGCCGCCTTCTCGAACTGTTCGAGCGCCGTCGCGAGCACGTCGGGGCGACCACGAACGTCGTAGACCATGGACTGGGTCGCCACTACTGCCTCGGCCTGCCCTTCTGCTCCGACCCGAACGGTCAACAACACCATTCCGCGGACATTGGCGCGGGCGAGACCGATGGGGTACCTCGGCGGACTCAAGCTCTTTCCGGACATGGGCGGAGCCTTCGCCACGGCGGCATCGGGATTGACGCCATCCTTCCCGGGAAACAAGACGTTGTCGATCTTTATCCGAAAACCCTCGCCGGTTTCCCGGGCGGCCAAAATCACGCGCATGTCGGTACGGACGCGACGGGCTTCGCCTGCAACCAGCACAGGCTTGAAATGCCACTGGCGCACCTCTTTTTCTAAGGTCTTGCGCAACGTGGACGGAAGATCGTTGGCAATCGTGAATTCCGCCAGGCTACCGTCCGGGTCCAACGTGATTGAACTATCCACGCGCATCACCATCACCGACTCGAGGCCCGCAGCGTCGACCTGATCGGAAGCTGGCGTCGACGGTGTCGATGCCAGCAGTAAGGAGAGAAATAGCGAGTTCAAAGGCATCGGCGGATTCGGCGGAGGGTCAGGGAGCCGAGGATACACCAGGCAGTCGCTGCCCCCATGCGTGAATTGCTTCAGTGACTCTGCATGCTGGCCTGGGTCGCGGGGCATAATCAGGCCAACGGAGGCGGTGCATGCACGACCAAGGCTACCTAGAACTTTTCCTGGTGTTCCTGATTGCCGCGGTCGTGGCGGTGCCGTTGTTCCGGCGCTTCGGCCTCGGTGCGGT
>JANPDF010000031.1:0-9240 GCA_031431355.1 Gammaproteobacteria bacterium | reverse complement strand
CAGCGCGAACCGGCGCGCATCGTCCAGCGCCAGACGTGGCGGCAATTCAATTGTCTTCATGCCTGGATGGTTCCTCGCCTGCCGCGCCCGGAAAGCAAGCTTACAATCATGGCCCCGCCAATGCCTGGACGACCCCATTGCGCTCCGTCGAGCCTCCTTCTGACATCTCCGTCGTGCGCTGTGCGGACTTGGACGCCGCCATCGCTGCGCTGACCAACGACCAGTGCTATCGGCTCGAGATGATCATGCCTGCCGACAATCCGCGCGTGGCGGAATTATCACGCGGCGATGAGCGCATCCGCCTGCAGGTCGAAGTGGTGGAACCCGCGCCGTCGGAGATTCCGGATCCCGGCGCATTCCTGCTCACTCGCGCCGGCGCCCGGGACCATTGGGTGGCGGGCCGCGCCGGCATGCGTTATCGCGACCTGATTCCCGGTCGTCTCGGCGGTCGTTATATCGGCTCGCACATCTGCATCCCGGGCGGCGGACCGGTCGCCGACTATGTGCACTTTCACCGGGTGCGCTTCCAGATGATCTATTGCCTGCGCGGCTGGGTACGCGTGGTCTACGAGGACCAGGGCGAGCCCTTCGTGCTGCACGCCGGCGATTGCGTGCTACAGCCGCCAACCATTCGCCACCGGGTGCTCGAGGCCTCTGAAGGGCTTGAAGTCCTCGAAATCGGCGGGCCGGCGGAGCACCCGACCTTTCGCGAACACGCGCTCGAGTTGCCCACGGCTCAATTGCAGCCAACGCGACGCTACGGCGGCCAGGGGTTCGTGCGCCATGTCGCGGCGCAGGCGCACTGGCGCTCGGCGGGGCAGCCAGGCCTGGAATATCGGGATGCCGGAATTGCCGAAGCGACTGACGGCCTGGCCGACGCGCGCGTGCTGCGAACGCTGCCAGGGACTGCCTCGGCGCTTTCCCGCTGGGTCATCCCGCTGGTGCACGATGACGACCTGTGCCTGCTGCACGTGCTTGCCGGCGAGCTGACGCTGGTCGGCGCGGGCTGCGGCACGCAGGTATTGACGGTCGGCGACGGCTGCGTGGTTCCGGCCGGCACGCAGTGTTCGCTGGCGCTGGCCGCCGGTTGCGAGCTCTTGCAGGTATCCGTGCGCAGCGCGGACTCCATCCAGCCCGAACCAACCTTTCGATAGTTGGATCATCGCCGTGATGCAGTGGGCGCCGTTGCAGAATCGAGGCAGGCCTCGGATTGCGACCGCGATTGCCTGCGGCCTACCGGACGATAGCGTAATCGCGCGCGTCGGCGCGCCACGCCGGCGTAGTGCGGATCGCCGGCAACACGTCAGCCGGCGTGTCGACCAGCGACCACATCGCGGCATGTTCCGGGTTGAGGAATTTCTCGGTGATTACCTTCTGCAGGAACACCTGTAGCGGCGCGTAGAAACCATGGGTGTCGAGCAGCACGATCGGATTGAAGTACAGGCCGAGCCGTTTCAGCGTGATCGCCTCGAACAATTCCTCCAGCGTGCCGCAGCCGCCCGGCAGCGCGACCACCGCATCGGAACCGGTGAGCAGCTTGTGCTTGCGCTCGCGCATGTCCTCGACCAGGTCCAGATGCGTGAGTCCGGGATGGCCCCACTCCAGGTCGGCCATGAACTTCGGTAGGATGCCGACCACCTCGCCGCCGCGCGATAGCGCGCCATCGGCGAGCGCGCCCATCAGGCCTTGAGAGCCACCGCCATAGACGATGCTGCAGCCATTGTCGGCCAGCGTTTCGCCGAATTGGCGAGCGGCATCATGGTAGTGCGGCGCTGCCTGCGGACTGGACGCGGCATACACGCAGATCCGCATTACTCCACCGTCACCGACTTGGCCAGGTTGCGCGGCTGGTCGACATCGGTGCCGCGCAACGCGGCGATGTGGTAGGCCAGCAATTGCAGCGGGATGGTCGATACCACTGGCGCGCCGATTATGCCGGCCGCGGGCAGCGAGATCACGTGGCGACCGGTCATGCCATGAGCCACGGTCTCGTCGGCGAACAGGTACAGCTCGCCGCCGCGCGCCCGCACTTCTTCCATGTTCGACTTCAGCTTGTCGAGCAGGGCATCGTTGGGCGCCACCGCAATCACCGGCATGTCCTTGTCGACCAGGGCCAGTGGGCCGTGCTTGAGTTCGCCGGCCGCGTAGGCCTCGGCATGGATGTAGGAAATTTCCTTGAGCTTGAGCGCGCCTTCCATCGCCACCGGCCAATGCGTGCCACGGCCGAGGAACAGCGCGTGTTGCTTGCTGGCGAAATCCTTGGCCAATTCGCGCACCTGGGTGTCCAGTTTTAGCGCTTCGCCAATGAGTGCCGGAAGATGTTCGAGCTGTTTTACTCCGTCGGCATAACGGGCGGCGTCCAACCCTTTGATGCGTGCGAGCTCCAGAGCGAACAAGGCCAGCGCCACCAGTTGCGTGGTGAACGCCTTGGTCGAGGCCACGCCGATCTCGGGGCCGGCGCGGGTCATCAGCACCAGCCCGGCTTCGCGCACGATCGACGATTCCGGCACGTTGCAGATCGCCATCTGGGTCAGGTACGGGCGTTGCTTGGCCAGCTTGAGCGCCGCCAGCGTGTCGGCGGTTTCGCCGGACTGGGAGATCGTCACGAACAAGGTGCCGGCCTTGACCACCGGATCGCGATAGCGGTATTCGCTGGCGATCTCGGCCGTGCACGGCACGCCGGCGAGTTGCTCGATCCAGTAACGGGCGACCAGCCCGGCGTGGTAACTGGTGCCGCAGGCAATGATGTGTACCGCTTCGGTGGCGGCGAGCATCTGCTCGGCATTGATGCCGAAAATCTGGGTCAGTATCTTGCCGCCCGCGATGCGCCCCTCCAGGGTATCGGCCACCGCTT
Source organism: Gammaproteobacteria bacterium (assembly GCA_031431355.1). Classification (GTDB taxonomy): domain Bacteria; phylum Pseudomonadota; class Gammaproteobacteria; order Xanthomonadales; family Xanthomonadaceae; genus Arenimonas. The sequence continues at coordinate 6,386 of JANPDF010000031.1, read as the reverse complement.
GCGGCTGCTCGTGGATTTCCTTGAGCATGTAGTGCGCGTAGTCGCCCTTTTGCGCGGCGTCGGCGTTGAAGCTGGACACCTTCATCGGCCGGCTCACTTCATGGCCGCTGGCATCGCAGATTCGTACCGAGTGCAGGGTGATCTCGGCGACGTCGCCCTCTTCCAGGTAGCTGAAATTGCGGGTCAGCGGAATCAACGCGTGCACGTCGGAACCGAAATAGTTCTCGCCCTCGCCGTACCCCACGACCAGCGGCGAACCAAGGCGGGCACCAGCGAGCGTGCCCGGCTCGCGCGCAGAGATGGCCACGATTGCGTAGGCGCCATGCAGGCGCGCCACGGTCTTCTTCACCGAGTCGAACAGTGAAAGACCGGCCAGCTGGTCGCGCTCGATCATGTGCGCGATCACTTCGGTATCGGTTTGCGAGGCAAACTCAAAGCCCTCCGCGGCGAGCTCTGCGCGCAACTCGGCGTGGTTCTCGATGATGCCGTTATGGACGACACTAACCTGGCCCGACGCATGCGGGTGTGCGTTCAATTCACTGGGCACGCCGTGGGTCGCCCAACGGGTGTGCGCGATGCCGCTGAAGCCATCCAGGCCGGTCTGTTTCTGCAGCAGGTCGAGCTCGCTGACCTTGCCCTTCGCGCGCAGCCGCTCGATGCCGTTGGCGGTAAGCATGGCGATGCCCGCCGAGTCATAACCGCGGTATTCGAGCGCCTGCAGTCCGGCGATCAGGTGGTGCACGATCGGGCGCTGGGCGCTGATTCCTACGATTCCGCACATGGGCACGATTCCTCAAGACAGGCGCGCAGTTTAGCGCGAAGGCCGACGCCGACCCCTGTCCGCAGGCGCGGCGGACGGCCGCCGGACACTGGTCCGGACTGATTGGCTGGCTATTTATTCCTTGCCAATCAATGGCCTGCTGGTTGGCACGCTTCCTGCTGTGTTGTCCACGTCCCTCTCGAGCGTCCGCCATGATCCCTGACACCTCCGGCCAAGACACTGTGCTCGCCAGCGCTCCGCTGCGCAGCACGCGCCATCGGCTGGCATGGCTGGGCGCCGCGGTTCTCGGCGCGACGGCCATCGTGTTGCTGCTCGCTTCGTGGCTCGGCAGCGAGCGCTCCATCGATGTCTCCCGCCTGCGCATCGCCGAGGTCAGCCGCGGCACCCTGGTGCGCGATGCATCGGTCAATGGCCGCGTCGTCGCCGCCGTCAGCCCGACCCTGTATGCGCCGGCCGCGAGCACGGTGACCTTGAAGATTCGCGCGGGCGACGCGGTGAAGAAGGGCGACCTGCTGGCCGTGCTCGACTCGCCCGACCTGAGCAACCAGCTTGCCCGCGAGCAATCGACACTGGCGCAACTGGAGGCTGAGGTCGCGCGGCAGCGCATCCTCGCCCAGAAGCAGAAGCTGGTCGCCCGGCGTGACGCCGACGAGGCCGAAGTGGCGCGTATCAGCGCCGGGCGCATCCTGCAGCGCACCGAAGGCGGCTACAAGGCCGGCGCGATCGCCGAAGTCGATTACCTGCGCGCGCAGGACGCGCTGAAGACCGCGCAGATTCGCAGCAAGCAGGCGGCCCAGGCATCGGGCCTGGAGATCCAGGACGTGGCGCTGAGCACCAGCACCCGCGTCAGCGAGCTGCAGCGCCAGCGCCTGACCGTGGCCGACATGCAGCGGCGCGTGGATGAACTGAACGTGCGCTCGCCGGTGGACGGGGTGGTCGGCACGCTGTCGGTCGCTGACCGCAGCGTCGTCGCGGCCAACACCGCGCTGATGACCGTGGTCGATCTTTCCCGGCTCGAAGTGGAGCTGGAAATCCCCGAAAGCTACGCCGACGACCTCGGCCTGGGCATGACCGCAGAAGTAAACATCGGCAGCAACCGCGCGCTCGGCAAGCTGTCTGCACTGTCGCCCGAAGTGGTTCGCAACCAGGTGCTGGCGCGGGTTCGCTTCGATGGCGAGCAGCCGGCCGGCCTGCGCCAGAACCAGCGCGTCACCGCGCGCGTGCTGATCGAGGAAAAACCCAACGTCCTGCTGCTGCCTCGCGGCTCCTTCGTGGAGAACGAAGGTGGTCGCGCCGCCTATGTCATGGACGGCAGCGTCGCCGTACGCCGGCCGATCCAGCTGGGTGGCACCAGTGTTTCCGCGGTCGAGATCTTGTCCGGGCTGCAACCGGGCGACCGGGTAGTGATCGCCGGCACCGACAGCTTCGAAAACGCCGAACGCATTTCCATCAACGACTAATCCATTCAACCCACGAGGACACGCCGATGCTGCGCATGCATAACCTGAGCAAGGTCTACCGGACCCACATGATCGAGACCCACGCGCTGCGTGGCTTCGACATCCACGTGAAGCAAGGCGAGTTCGTCGCCGTCACCGGTCCATCCGGCTCGGGCAAGACCACCTTCCTCAATATCGCCGGGCTGCTCGAGGAGTTCACCGGCGGCGAGTACGTGCTCGACGGCGTCAACGTCAAGGGCATGAACGATGACGCGCGCTCGCGGCTGCGCAACGAGAAGCTCGGCTTCATCTTCCAGGGCTTCAACCTGATTCCCGACCTCAACCTGTTCGACAACGTCGACGTGCCGCTGCGCTATCGCGGCTTCGACGGCGCCGAGCGCAAGCGCCGCATCACCGGCGCACTGGCAAGGGTCGGGCTGTCCTCTCGCATCAAGCATTACCCGGCAGAACTGTCCGGCGGCCAGCAGCAGCGCGTCGCCATCGCCCGCGCGCTCGCTGGCGAGCCGAAACTACTGCTCGCCGACGAGCCGACCGGCAACCTGGACTCGCAGATGGCGCGCGGCGTGATGGAACTGCTCGAGGAAATCAACGAGCAGGGCACCACCATCCTGATGGTTACCCACGACCCGGAGCTGGCCGCGCGCGCGCAGCGCAACGTGCACATCATCGACGGCCAGGTCTCCGATCTGTTGCGCGAGACCTCGGCATCACTCGCCGCGGTCGCCGCCCACGTCACTGCCAACGCCTGAGGAGTCGGCCATGTTCAGCTATTACTTCACCCTGGGCCTGCGCAGCCTGCGCCGCAACCCGATGCTGACCGCGCTGATGGTGGTCACGCTGGCGGTTGGCGTGGCAGCAAGCATGGCCACCTTCACCGTGTTGTACGTGATGTCCGGCGATCCGATCCCGCACAAGAGCGATCGCCTGTTCGTGCCGCGCCTGGACAACGCGCCGTTGAATGGCTACGCCGCTGGCGACGAACCCAGCGACCAGATGACCTACCAGGACGCCAGCAACCTGCTGGCCAGCGGCCAGGGCCTGCGTCGCACCGCCGTGTACGGGGTCACTTCCGGCATCGAAAGCGGCCGACCGGACCTGCCACCCTTCCTGGTCCAGGGTGTTGCGCCCACCCGCGATTTCTTCGCCATGTTCGAGGCGCCGTTCCTGTACGGCAGCGCCTGGGATGCCGCGGCGGAGACGTCCAAGGCCGATGTGGTGGTGCTCAATCGCGAACTCAGCGAAAAGCTGTTCGGCAAATCCAATCCGGTTGGCAAGAGCATTCGCATGGAAGACGCCGAATGGCGCGTGGTCGGCGTGATCGACACCTGGAATCCGCTGCCGCGCTATTACCGCCTGATCAATGGCAACGGCGGCAGCTTTACCGGCAGCGACCAGATCTTCATTCCGTTCCAGACCGCCGTGCGCCATGAGATGGGCAACAGCGGCAACAACAACTGCAGCGGCGAAGGTCCGTCCGAACCGGGCTGGTCGGGCTGGCTGAAGTCAGAGTGTGACTGGATCCAGTTCTGGTTCGAGGGCAAAACCGCCGCCGACCAGTCTCAGCTGAAGGAATTCATCGGCGCTTACGTCACCGAGCAGAAGAAGCTTGGTCGTTTCCCGCGCCCGGTCAACGTGCGCATGGAAAACGTCATGGAGTGGATGGAGCACCTGGGCGTGGTCAGCAAGGACACCAAGCTGTCGAGTTGGCTTGCGTTTGGCTTCCTGCTGGTCTGCCTGGTCAATACCGTCGGCCTGTTGCTGGCCAAGTTCTCGGCCCGCGCCGGCGAAGTCGGCGTGCGCCGCGCGCTCGGCGCGACCAAGCCGGAAATCTTCCACCAGTTCCTGATCGAGGCCGGTGTGATCGGCGTGGTCGGTGGCCTGCTCGGGCTGATCCTGAGCTTCGGCGGCCTGTGGCTGATCTCACTGCAATCGGAAGAGATGGCGACCGTGGCGAAGATGGACTGGCCGATGCTCGCCACCACGCTCAGCCTGTCGATTGTCGCCAGCCTGCTGGCCGGCCTGTTGCCGACCTGGCGCGCCTGCCAGGTGACCCCGGCCCTGCAACTGAAGACCCAATAAGGATCAAGCCATGGAAATCCGCCCGATCTTTTCCTCGCTGCTGCGCAACAAGACCGGCGCCCTGCTGATCGCGGCGCAAGTCGCGCTGAGCTTGGCCATCGTCGCCAACGCGCTGTACATCATCCGCGATCGAATCGCCTTGACCGCGCGCCCGACCGGCGTGAGCGAGGAGTCCAACCTGTTCCGCATCGGCATTGCGCCGCTGAAGGATCCCGAAACACCGGAGGGCAAGCTGGCCTTTCAGCAACAGCTCGGCGACCTGTTGCGCGGCGTGCCTGGGGTGTCCTCGGTGGCCTGGACCAACCAAACCCCGCTCTCCACTTCCGGCTGGAACATGGGTGTCTCACTGAGCCCGAAACAGGAAGAGACCTCGTCGAACACCTCGATGTATTTTGGACCTGACTCGATGGTCAAGACCTTCGGACTGAAACTAGTCGAGGGCCGCGACTTCACTTCCGAAGACGTCGAAGTCATTGATCCCGACCAGACCCAGTCGATGGGCCGTAACGCCATCATCAGCCAGGTATTGGCCAAGAAACTGTTTCCGGCCAGCAGCGCCGTCGGCAAGACGCTGTACATCGGTATCGGCAGCGATGCGCTGCCGTTCCAGGTGGTTGGCGTGGTCGAACGCTTGCAGTCGCCCTGGGCGCAGGCCGGGGAGCGCGGCGAGCTGTCGACCATCATGGCCTCCCGTCGCGTGCAGGGTTATTCGATGTTCGCCGTGCGCACCGAGGCCGGGCAACGCGACCGGGTAATGAAGGAGGCCGAGAGCCTGGTCAGCAAGGCGATGCCGGGGACCATGGTCGTGCAGAACACCGCCATGGACGAGGACCGCTTCGACATCTACCGCAATGACCGCGCGATCGCATGGATGCTGACTGCGGTGACTGTGCTGCTGCTGCTGGTCACCGCCAGCGGTATCGTCGGTATGGCCACGCTATGGGTCAACCAACGGCGCAAGCAGATCGGCGTGCGCCGTGCGCTGGGCGCAAAGAAGGTCGACATCCTGCGCTATTTCATCACCGAGAATTTCATCATCACCACGGGTGGCGTGGTCGCCGGGTTGCTGCTTGCGGTGGCGCTGAACCAGCTGCTGGTCAGCGAGCTGGAGTTGGCCAAGCTGCCACTGGGCTACCTGGGCGTCGCCCCCCTGATCCTGTGGCTGGTTGGCATCGCCGCGGTGTACGCCCCGGCCTGGCGGGCATCGAGCATCTCGCCAGCCATCGCCACGCGCAGCGCCTGACGTTACGCTAGGCGCATGCCTACCGTACTGGTGATAGACGACAACCCCTCGGTCGCGACCGCGCTCGAGGTGTTGTTCTCACTGCAGGAACTGGAAACGCTGCGCGCGCTGTCGCCGGCCGAGGGTCTTCAGATGCTCGCGCAGCACGATGTCGACCTGGTCGTGCAGGACATGAATTTTTCCGCCGACACGACGTCTGGCGAGGAAGGCGTGGCGCTGTTTCGCGAGATCCGCGGCCGACATCCGGACCTGCCGGTGATCCTGCTGACGGCATGGACGCATCTGGACGCGGCGGTCGACCTGATCAAGGCGGGCGCCGCCGACTACCTGGCCAAACCGTGGGACGACCACAAGTTGCTGGCCACGGTCGACAACCTGATTGAACTGGGCCAGGCCAATCGCGAACTGCAGCGGCGCGTGCAACGCGAGCGTCGGCAGCGCCGCGAGCTCGAGCGCCAGTACGACCTGCGCGGTGTTATCTGGAACGATCCCGGCACCGAACGCGTGCTCAGCCTGGCCTGCCAGGTCGCGCGCGCCGACGTGCCCGTGCTGATCACCGGCCCCAATGGCGCCGGCAAGGAGCGCATCGCCGAAATCATCCAGGCCAATTCCTCGGTCAAGGGCGGTCCGTTCGTCACCCTGAACTGCGGCGCCCTGCCCTCGGAGCTGATCGAGGCGGAGCTGTTCGGCGCCGATGCTGGCGCCTTCACCGGCGCCCGCAAGCCGCGCGAAGGTAAATTCGAAGCTGCCGACGGCGGCACCCTGTTCCTTGACGAAATCGGCAACCTGCCGCCGGCGGGACAGATGAAACTGTTGCGCGTAC
>JANPDF010000030.1:0-22561 GCA_031431355.1 Gammaproteobacteria bacterium | reverse complement strand
TTGGTAGAGCAGGGGATTGAAAATCCCCGTGTCGGCGGTTCGATTCCGTCCTCGGCCACCATGTAGACAAGGGCTTGCAGCGATGCAGGCCTTTTTTATGCCGGCAGCACTGCGACCAAACGCCTGTCTCGGGCATCCTCCATTGACAGTCGATACGATTGGTAGCTGGTGGAGACGCTCGATGAATCTCAAGGTTGGTCTACCGGTTGGCGCCTTTCTTGCGCTCGTGCTGATGCCGGGCGGATGGTTCTGGCCTTCGGCTGCCGCTGTGGTCATTCGTGGCGATCGAAACGTTGTCGACGCGCTAACGTTAGCTGAACCTTTCCACTCCGCCGGGCGAGTGCTGCCCGACGGCGGTTGCACGCTCATTGCGCCAAACTGGGCGCTGACTGCGGCTCATGTCGCGGCGACGGTGAAGGTCGGCGGCCGAGTGCAATTCGGAGATGATATTTACACGGTGAAAAGCATCATCATCCACCCGGATGGGATCGCGCCGGCTGGTCGCCCGCCTGAGGTCGATCTGGCTTTGCTGGAACTAGATGATGTGGTCCGGGGTGTTATCCCGGCGGACTTGTACCGGGGCAAAAGCGAAATCGGCAAACGCATGGTGCTCGTTGGCTACGGCGACTTCGGCCAGCCGGGCAGCAAGTTGACTCATGCCGATGGCAAGCGCCGCGCCGTCAGCAACCTGGTTGACGACGCCGGGCCCAAGCGGATTTTCATGAAATTTGACGCGCCGCCAGCTGGAACCGAATTCGAGGGCGTGGGCGGACCGGGAGATAGCGGCGGCCCGGCATTCCTGGATGAGGCTGGAAAGCGCTTCGTCGCCGGCGTCAGCTCAGCGTCGATGGATGGCAAGCCCGGCCAGTACGGCGTCACCGACGTCTACACGCGCGTGTCCTCATATGCACAGTGGATTGACCGGGCGATGGTGAGCCGGCCGACCCACGGCAACTGACTGTGAGGGTGCCAGCACCGGCCCGGGCGGCGCGAACTTGCGCCTGCACGGGGCCAACACTTCCCGGCTGCTATGCTTGAGCGAAATTCCACCGGGCTCCCGCCATGCGTCCAGCTTTCAGGCTTGTCGTCGCCGCCGCGCTTCTCACCAGCCTTGCCGGCTGTTCCGGCCCCGGCATCAAGAAGCTGATAAATCCCCCGCGCGCGAGCATCCAGCAGCTCGCCGTGCAACCCAACGGGCAGTGGAATCTTGCCGTTCGCCTGCAGAACTTCAGCAACGTGCCGATGACGTTCCAGAGCGTCAGCGTCAAGCTGCTCGTCTCTGGACACGAAGCGGGGTCCATTGCCGTGTCGCCCGGCATTGCGATCGGACCCGAATCGGCTGACGTGGTCAATGCCGTGCTGACGCCCGGGCTCGGCGCCAAGCTGGCGGTCGCTTCGGCACTGTCGGCCCAGCAATCGGTGCGTTACACGCTCACGGGAACCATTGGCACCGAGGAGCCCAGGCGTGACTACGAGTTCAGCTACGACAGCACGCTCAATCCCGCGCCTGGATTGAACGGCGTGATGCGCTGATCGGCCTTGCATCGTCTTTCCAGGAAGCATCCATGAATAGTTACACCGCCCCGCTACGCGACATCCGCTTCGCCCTGTTCGACGTGCTTGGTGCGGAAGAGCTGTATGCCCGCCTTGGCGCCGACAACGCGCAACGCGACTTGCTCGACGCCGTGCTCGATGAAGCGGCGAAGTTCACCGAAACCGTGGTGGCGCCACTGAACGCGGTCGGCGACGCGCATGGCTGCCAGTTCGACAAGGCCAGCGGCGCGGTGGCCACGCCACCGGGTTTCAAGGAGGCATACACGCAGTTCGGTGCTGCCGGCTGGACCGGCCTGACCGCGCCCGAAGCCGTCGGCGGACAGGACTTGCCGGAGAGCCTTGGCGCGGCGGTGAAGGAAATGCTGGACGCAGCCAACCTGGCATGGAGCAACTATTCCCTGCTCTCGCACGGCGTGATTGAGGCACTCAAGCAGCATGGCGAGAAGTGGCAGCAGGACGCCTTCCTGCGTCCGCTGATCGAGGGTCGCTGGACCGGCACGATGTGCCTGACCGAATCGCACGCAGGTTCGGACCTGGGCATGCTCAAGACGCGTGCCGAGCCGACCCCGGACGGTGACTACCTGATCACCGGCAGCAAGATCTTCATCACTGCCGGCGAACACGATTTCACCGACAACATCATCCACCTGGTGCTGGCGCGACTGCCGGACGCGCCGGCCGGCACCAAGGGCATCTCGCTGTTCATCGTGCCCAAGGTGAAGGTGGCGCGCGACGGCAGCACCGGCGAGCGCAACGCGGTGCGTTGTGGTTCGATCGAACACAAGATGGGCATCCACGGCTCGCCCACCTGCGTGATCAACTTCGACGCGGCGCAGGGCTACCTGATCGGCGAGCCCAATCGCGGCCTGATGGCGATGTTCACCATGATGAATACCGCGCGCCTCGCGGTCGGACTGCAAGGGCTTGGCCTGATCGACCGCGCCTACCAGAACGCACTGGCCTACTCGCAGGATCGCCTGCAGATGCGCGCGCTCTCGGGCGCGAAATTCCCCGACAAGCCGGCCGATCCGATCATCGTGCATCCCGACATCCGGCGCATGCTGCTGACCTGCAAGGCGCTCGGCGAAGGATCGCGATTGCTGGCCCTGCATGCGGCCACGCAAGTGGATATCCTCGAGCGTTCCACCGATGCCGCGGAGAAGAAGGCAGCCGACGAGTTGCTCGGATTCCTGACCCCGATCGTCAAGGGCATGATCACCGAGTGGTCGATCGAGTGCACTTACCACGCGTTGCAGTGCTTCGGCGGCCACGGTTATGTCAAAGAGTGGGGGATGGAACAACTGGCGCGCGACGCGCGCATCACCACCATCTACGAGGGCACCACGCAAATCCAGGCGCTCGACCTGATCGGTCGCAAGGTGATTCAGCTGCAGGGTGCCGGCCTGCGCCAGTTCCTGGGCATGATCCAGAAGTTCTGCGAGCTCAATGCCACCAACGCCGGGATGATCGAGTTCATCCTCCCGCTTGCCGAAGTCACCAAGCAGTGGGGCGAGCTGACCATGGCCATCGGGCGCAAGGCGTCCACCGACGCAGATGAAATGGGCGCGGCGGCCGTGGACTACCTTTGCTATTCCGGCTACGTCGCCCTCGCCTACTGGTGGGCGCGATCGGTGGCCGTTGCCGAGGCCGGCGACCAGCCCGATGCGTTCAAGGTCAGCAAGCGCGACACGGCGAGGTTCTATTTCGCGCGGATCCTGCCACGCATAAACACCCATTCGGCGGCCATGAAAAGTGGCGTGGCAACGCTTGCCGGGTTGCCGGCCGGGGCGGCGGATAGCTGGTAGGATTACGGCTTCCGCTCTAGGGAGGGAACCATGCCGATCGGCCCGGGATTACCCATCGAGCGCCTGCGCGAATCACTCACCGATTCATACAGCATCGATCGCGAACTCGGCCGCGGCGGAATGTCCGCGGTCTTCCTCGCCCAGGATTGCAAGCACGACCGCGCTGTCGCCATCAAGGTCCTGCATCCGGAGCTAGCCGCGAGCCTGGGGCCCGAGCGCTTCCTGCAGGAGATCAAGGTGGCCGCGCGGCTGAACCACCCGCATATCCTGCCACTGTTCGACTCCGGCAGTGTCGACGACCTGCTCTATTACGTCATGCCCTACGTCGAGGGCGAGTCCCTGCGCGAACGCCTCGATCGCGAACAACGGCTTTCCGTCGAAGAAAGCGTGCGCCACGGCTGCGCGATCGCCTCGGCGCTGGACTACGCCAGTCGGCACGGCGTCATCCACCGCGACGTCAAACCCGAAAACGTGATGTTGTACGAAGGCGTTGCCATGGTCATGGACTTCGGCATCGCCAAGGCGGTAAGCGCAGCCGATTCCTCGACGCTTACCCAGGTCGGCATGATGATTGGCACGCCCGCCTACGTCAGCCCCGAGCAGGCGTCCGGCGAGATCAACCTGGACGGGCGCAGCGACCAGTACAGCCTGGCATGCGTGATCTACGAAATGCTCAGTGGCGAGCGCCCGTTCAGTGGCAGCAATGCGCAGGCGATCATGGCCAAGCGCTTCACCGAGACCGCAAGGCCCCTGCGCACGGTGCGCGCGACCGTTCCCGAGAGTATCGAGCGCGCGGTCGCCAAGGCCATGTCCACCGATCCATCGGGACGATATACGACGACGGCGCAATTCGCCCTGGCCTTGTCCTCAACCAGCCTGAGCACACCCAACGACACCATGGTGCTCCCGCCAGCGCCGGTTTCCGCGGCGAAGTCGGTTGCGGTTCTGCCCTTTGCCGACATGAGCGCGGACAAGGACAATGAATACTTCACCGATGGCATGGCCGAGGAGATCATCGACGCGCTGTCGAAGATCCAGGCCTTGCGGGTCACCTCGCGCACGTCCTCGTTCGCCTTCAAGGGCAAGAACGAAGATATCAGCGAGATCGGAAGGAAACTCAAGGTCTCGACCGTGCTCGAAGGCAGTGTCCGGAAGGTGGGCAACCGGCTGCGAATCACCGCAAAGCTGGTCAACGTGACCGATGGATACCAGCTGTGGTCCGAGCGCTACGACCGCGAGATGGAGGACGTATTCGAGATCCAGGACGATATCTCGCAGGCGATCGTCAAAGCGTTACGCGTCATCCTGAGCGAGGACGAGAAGAAGCAGATCGAAAAGCCGCGCGCCGTAAACATAGACGCCTACGATTTCTACCTGCGTGGCCGGCAGAATTTCCAGATCCGGCGCTCGGTGCTAGACCAGGCGCGACTGATGTTCGAGAAAGCGATCGAGATCGACCCGAGCTACGCCCGAGCCCATGCCGGGCTCGCGGACTGCCTTTCGCTCAACTACAAATTCTTCGACAAGCGCGAATCGAATTTGCGCGAGGCCGAGATCGCCAGCAGCCGCGCGCTCGAACTCGAACCCGACCTGGCGGAAGCGCATGTTGCCCGGGGCCTGGCCGTTTCGCTGAGCGGGCGATACGAGGAGGCCGAGCAGGAATTTGAGCAGGCGATGCGCCTGGATCCGCAGTTGTTCGATGCTGTCTACTGGTTCGCCCGCGCCCGGCAATCGCAAGGCCGGTTCCAGGACGCGCTCCATCTGTTCGAGCGCGCCGCGCTGCTGCGGCCCGAGGAATACCAACTTCCCGGCTTCATCGCCCAGGCGCTGAAATCGCTTGGCCGTGAGGACGAGGCGACCGCCTTTCGGCGCAAGGGCAACAAACTGACAGAGCAGCACCTGGAGTTGCATCCCGACGACGCGCGAGCCTGCGTTCTTGCCGCGGCCAACGTCGCGCACTCGGATCCCGAGGCCGCGTTGAGGTATCTGGAACGCGCTATTCGGGCCGATCCGACCGATCCGAACCTGCTCTACAACGTTGCCTGCACGTACGCGGTGATCGGCGGCCGGGTTTCCGACGCCCTCGACGCACTGGAGCAGGCGGTCACCCGGGGCTGGGGCGACAAGGGCTGGATCGAGCACGACAGCGACCTCGACTCGCTCAGGCTGGAGCCGAGGTACCTGGCGCTGCTGCAGAGTATGTGAGTCGCGCTTCGGGTTGATTGTTGGCTGCTAGGATTCAAAGCGTCACTACGGGAGGCGTCGATGTCGCGGGACCAGAGTCTTCCAATCGAGCGTCTGCGGGAAGCACTGGCGCAGTCCTACAGCATTGACCGCGAGCTCGGCCGCGGCGGCATGGCAGCGGTGTTCCTCGCCCAGGACTGCAAGCACGACCGCGCAGTCGCCATCAAGGTGCTCAATCCCGAGTTGGCCGCAAGCCTGGGTCCCGAGCGCTTTTTGCAGGAAATAAAACTCGCCGCCAAGCTCAACCATCCGCACATACTGCCGCTGTTCGATTCCGGCAGCGTGGATGGGATGCTGTACTACGTGATGCCCTACGTCGAGGGTGAGTCGCTGCGCGAGCGGCTGGACCGCGAGCAGCAGCTTTCGATCGAGGAAGCGGTGCACCATGGCCGCGCGATTGCTTCGGCACTCGACTATGCCAACCGGCAGGGCGTCATCCACCGGGACGTGAAGCCTGAAAACGTCATGCTTTACGAAGGCGAGGCGATGGTGATGGACTTCGGCATCGCCAAGGCGATCAGCGCGGCCGGCTCCGAAACCCTCACCCAGATGGGGATGATAGTGGGCACCCCTGCCTACGTCAGCCCCGAACAGGCGGCCGGCGACACCAATCTTGATGGGCGCAGCGACCAGTACAGCCTCGCCTGCATGCTCTATGAGATGTTCACCGGCGAGCGCCCGTTCAGCGGCGCATCGGCCCAGGCGGTGATGGCCAAGCGCTTCACCGAGACCGCCAAGCCGCTGCGCGCGGTGCGGGCCGCGGTTCCCGAGAGTGTCGAGCGCGCAGTCGCCAAGGCGATGGCCACCGAGCCGGCCGGACGGTTCACGACAACCGCACAGTTCGGGCAGGCGTTGGCGTCCAACAGCCTGAGCACGCCGAGCGACACGGCGGTCATGCCAACGCCAGTGGTTTCCGCCGCGAAATCGGTGGCGGTGCTGCCGTTCGCCGACATGAGCGCAGAGGGAGACAACGCCTACTTCACCGACGGCATGGCCGAAGAGATCATCAACGCGCTGTCGAAGATCCAGTCGTTGCGGGTGGCTTCGCGCACCTCGTCGTTCGCCTACAAGGGCAAGAACGAGGACATCGGCGACATCGGCAAGAAGCTCAAGGTGTCCACGGTGCTCGAGGGCAGCGTGCGCAAGATGGGCAACAAGTTGCGGATCTCGGCGCAGCTGGTGAATGTCGCCGACGGCTACCACTTGTGGTCCGAGCGCTACGACCGCGAGATGGAGGACGTGTTTGCGATCCAGGACGACATTTCCCAGGCCATCGTCAAGGCGCTACGCGTCATCCTCAGCGAAGACGAAAAGAAGCAGATCGAGAAAGTGCGCGCGGTGAATGTCGAGGCCTACGACTACTACCTGCGCGGCATGCAGCACTTCCATCAGTTCCGCCGGAAGAGCCTCGAGCAAGCGCGGCAGATGTTCAACAAGGCCATCGAGATCGATCCGACCTACGCTCGCCCGTATGCGGGCGTCGCCAATTGCTACTCATTGCTCTACAGCTACTTCGACGCCCGGGAATTTAACCTGCGCCAGGCCGACGTCGCCAGCCGCAAGGCGCTGGAACTCGAACCGACTCTGGCCGAGTCGCACGTGTCCAGGGGCCTGGCGGTGTCCCTGAGCAAACGCTTCGACGAGGCCGAGCGGGAGTTCGAAGAGGCGATGCGGCTCGATCCCACCCTGTTCGACGCACCGTACTGGTACGCGCAGGCCCAGCTCTCGCAAGGCAAGTACGAAGATACGGTGAGGCTCGGCGAGCGGGCCATCTTCCTGCGTCCCGAGGACTACCAGTCGCTTGGATTCACCGGCATCGCACTCAAGTCGCTGGGCCGGCACAGCGAAGCGCTGGCCTGGTATCGCAAGCAGGTCAGGCTGATAGAGGCGCATCTCGAGCTGCATCCCGACGATGCCCGTGCCTGCATCATGGGCGCCAGCGCCAACGCGAACATCGGCGATGAGGAACGTTCGGCGTATTACGCCGCGCGGGCGATGGCGGTGGATCCCGAGGATCCGATGGTGCTTTACAACGTGGCCTGCGCCTACGGGATCCTCGGCAAGGTGCCGGAGTGCCTGGATGCGCTGGAACAGGCAGTCAGCAAGGGCTGGGGCGACAAGGCCTGGCTCGAGCACGACAGTGATCTGGAAGCTATCCATGATGAGCCTCGGTTTCTGGCGCTGATGCAGGCGATGTAGAACGGCGCGAACAAGACTGCGAACAAGACTAGGACGGGGAAGGCGCAATGCAGCAGGGTCACGGGCTTCCAATCGAGAAACTTCGGGAATCACTGGCGCAGACGTACACGATTGACCGCGAGCTCGGGCGCGGCGGCATGTCGTCGGTGTTCCTCGCCCAGGACTGCAAGCACCGCCGATCGGTGGCGATCAAGGTCCTGAATCCCGAACTTGCCGCCAGCCTGGGACCGGATCGCTTCCTGAAGGAGATTGAGCTCGCCGCGCGGCTGAATCATCCACACATCCTGCCCTTGCACGACTCCGGCAACGCAGACGGCCTTCTCTACTACGTCATGCCCTACGTCGAAGGCGAGTCCTTGCGCGAGCGCCTTGACCGCGACCAGCAGCTCTCCATCGAGGAAGCCGTACGACACGGGCGCGCAATCGCGTCCGCACTCGATTACGCCAATCGCCAGGGCGTCGTCCACCGCGACGTCAAGCCGGAGAACGTGATGCTCTACGAAGGCGAGGCGATGGTGATGGACTTCGGCATCGCCAAGGCAATGAGCACGATCGGCGCCGACACGCTCACGCAGACTGGAATGATGGTCGGCACGCCCGCCTACGTCAGCCCCGAGCAAGCCGCCGGCGAGCTCAACCTCGACGGTCGCAGCGACCAGTACAGCTTGGCCTGCATGATTTACGAGATGGTGAGCGGCGAGCGGCCGTTCACTGCCACTACGGCGCAGGCGCTGATGGCCAAGCGCTTCACGGAAACTGCCAAACCACTTCGCGCGGTGCGGGCAGCGGTGCCGGAAAACATCGAGCGCGCGGTTGCCAAGGCAATGGCCACCGACCCGGCGGGACGTTTCCTCACTACCGCCCAATTTGGGCAAGCACTGGCATCAGGCAGCCTGCACACACCAAGCGATACTGGGGTGATGCCGTCACCCATTGTGTCCGCCGCCAAATCGGTCGCCGTGCTGCCGTTCGCCAACATGAGCGCGGATGCGGAGAACGAGTATTTCACCGACGGCATGGCCGAAGAGATCATCAACGCGCTGTCGAAGATCCAGGCGCTGCGGGTGGCTTCGCGCACTTCCTCGTTCGCCTTCAAGGGCAAGAACGAGGACATCGGCGAAATCGGCAGGAAACTGAAGGTGTCCACCGTGCTCGAGGGCAGCGTGCGCAAGATGGGCAACAAGCTGCGGATCACCGCGCAGCTGGTGAACGTCGCCGACGGGTACCACTTGTGGTCGGAGCGCTACGACCGCGAGATGGAGGATGTATTCGCCATCCAGGACGATATTTCTCAGGCGATCGTCAAGGCACTGCGGGTGATACTGAGCGAGGGCGAGAAGCAGCAGATCGAGAAGCCGCGCTCGCTTAATGTCGAGGCCTACGACTACTACCTGCGAGGCATGCAGTACTTCCACCAGCATCGCCGCAAGAGCCTCGACTACGCGCGGCAGATGTTCAACAAGGCGATCGAGATTGATCCTGGCTACGCCCGCGCCTACGCGGGCGTCGCGGATTGTTATTCAATGCTCTACACCTATTTCGATGCGCGTGAGTTCAACCTGCGCCAGGCCGATATCGCCAGCAGCAAGGCGCTGGAGCTTGAATCCGGGTTGGCCGAGGCCCACCTGGCCCGGGGCATGGCGGTCATGCTGAGCAAGCATTTCGAGGAGGCCGTGCCGGAGTTCGAGCAGGCCATGGCGCTCAATCCCAAGTTGTTCGAAGCGGTGTTCTGGTATGCACGCGCCAGGCTTTCGCAGGGAAACTACGAGGATGCCGTGAAGCTTTTCGAGCGGGCTGCCTCATTGCGCCCCGAGGATTACGAGACCCAGAAATTCCTGTCCCAGGCGTTCAGGTCCCTTGCCAGGAACGATGAGTCGGATGCGGCGCTTCGCAAAACGATCAAGCTCATCGAGCTGCACCTCGAACTGAACCCCGACGACTCACGCGCATTGATCATTGGGGCAGCGGCCAACGCAAGCGTCGGTGATACAGAGCGCGCGGCCCAGTACGCTGCGCGAGCAATCGCGGTGGATCCGGACGATCCGATGCTTCTGTACAACATCGCCTGCACCTACGGGATTCTCGGGAAAACCGACGATTGCCTGAATGCGCTGGAGAAAGCGGTGAGCAACGGCTGGGGCGACAAGAGCTGGCTGGAGCATGACAGCGATCTGGATTCGATTCGGAGTGAGCCAAGGTATTTGGGGTTGTTGAGGGCGATGTAGGGTTGATAGAGAAAAGCCACCGGGCGGGCGAGACGGGGGCCAAATCCTTGGGCGAGCGATTCTGAGCCGAGAGAGGAAGCCAGATCCTTGGGCGAGCGATTCAGGGAGTTGGGCAATAAAAAACCCGCTTGCGCGGGTTTTTTCTATTCACTTTCTCGCTTGCGGCGAGGTGGTCGGGACGGCGGGATTTGAACCCACGACCCTCTGCCCCCCAGGCAGATGCGCTACCAGGCTGCGCTACGCCCCGACATCCGCCGATTATACGGCAATCCCGCGGCAGCGGCTTCAGCGCTTGAGCAGCGTCAGGACGTCTTCGAGTTCCTGGCGAACCTGCTTGATGATCTGCGCGGAAATCGTGGTCTGGTTGCGGCCAGACTCACCTTCCAGCCGCTGGCGGGCGCCGCTGATCGTGTAGCCCTCTTCGTACAGCAGACCACGGATCTGGCGGATCATCAGCACATCGTGGCGCTGGTAGTAACGGCGATTGCCGCGGCGCTTGACCGGGCTCAGGCTCTCGAATTCAGTTTCCCAATAGCGCAGCACATGCGGCTTGACATCGCACAACTCGCTGACCTCACCAATGGTGAAGTAACGCTTCGCCGGAATCGGCGCAAGTTCGCGGTTACTGCCCGGATCCAGCATAGGCCTCCACGCGCTCTTTCAATTTCTGGCCGGGACGAAACGTCACCACCGTCCGCG
This sequence comes from Gammaproteobacteria bacterium, assembly GCA_031431355.1. Lineage (GTDB taxonomy): Bacteria > Pseudomonadota > Gammaproteobacteria > Xanthomonadales > Xanthomonadaceae > Arenimonas. The sequence continues at coordinate 11,835 of JANPDF010000030.1, read as the reverse complement.
CGGAAATCGGAATCTCTTCGCCGGTCTTGGGATTGCGGCCGGGGCGCTGGTTCTTCTGGCGCAGGTCGAAGTTGCCAAAGCCCGAGAGCTTGATGCTCTGGCCGCGCTCGAGCGACTCGCGCAACGCATCGAAGAATGCGTCAACGAACTCCTTGGCCTCGCGCTTGTTCAAGCCAACTTCCTCGAACAATCGCTCGGCCATCTCGGCCTTGGTCAGTGCCATTGCAATCTCCCCAACCCCACTGTCATGTCCTTGTCTTACTTCCGAATTGTTGCGTTGCAGTCACGGGCCAGGGCAAGCAGCGCGTCGCTGACGGCCTGATCCGCATCCACGTCGGTTAGGGTGCGTGAAACTTCCTGCAAAATCAAGCCCATAGCGAGGCTCTTTGTACCATTTTCTAGGCCGGGGCCACGGTACTGGTCGAAAAGCACCACGTCGTGCAAACGGCCACCCAGGTTGGCAAACAGGCACTGGCGCAGCGCCGACCATGGCGTCTGTTCCGGCACCACTAACGCCAGGTCGCGGCGAACCGAGGGGAAGCGCGAGATTTCGGCAGCACGCGGGACCGCGCGCTCGGCCAGGGGCGCCACATCGAGCTCGAAGCCGACGACCTCACCGTCCATGTCCAGCGCCCTCACCAGCCGCGGATGCAGGTGGCCAAGCCAGCCGATCCGCTTGCCGTCGCGCCAGACCGTGGCACTGCGACCCGGATGGCCCCAGGCGTCCTTGGCGGGTCTGAATTCGGCACTGGCTGCCGCCAGACCGAGCAAACCTTCGACTTCCGCCTTCAACTCGTAGAAATCGACTTCAGCCGACTTCGCGTCCCATTGTTCGCGGCGCGCCGGGCCACACGCGATTGCAGCGATGCGCTGGGTTTCCAGCGGCGCCTCGGTGCTGCGGTGGAACACCCGGCCGATCTCGAACAGGCGAACGCGATCCAGTTGCCGGGCCTGGTTGCGCCGGGCCGCGGCGACCAGGCCTGGCAGCAGTGAAGTACGCATCACGCCCAGCTCGGAACTCAGCGGATTGGCCAGCGCGACGGCGCCCTCCTCGATCTGCCAGGTCACCAGCAGGCCGGAATCAACGAACGCGTAGTTGATCGCCTCCACGTAATCGTGGGCGGCGAGTTGGCGGCGCAACACGGCTTCGTCAACACGCGTTTCAGCAGGCACGGCCAAGCGGATCTCGCCGCTGGGCGTGCGCACCGGAATGGCCTCGTAGCCGTGGATTCGCGCGACCTCCTCGATGAGGTCTTCCTCCAAGGCGATATCGAAGCGACGCGTCGGCGGCGTGACCTGCCAGCCATCGGCCTGTGGGGCCACGACCATGCCGAGCGCGCGCAGGATTCGTTCCACTTCGGTGGCTGCCACTTCGATGCCCAGCACGCGCGCCAGGCGGGCGCTGCGCAAATGCACCGGCTGCGGCGAAGGAAGGTGTTCACCGAGCATCGCCTCGGTGATCGGGCCAGCGACGCCGCCCATGATCTGTTGCACGAGGGCCGTGGCGCGCTCGAGCGCGTAGCGCGGCAGCTGCGGATCAACGCCGCGCTCGAAACGGTGCGAAGCATCGGTATGCACGCCAAGCTTGCGCGTCCGGCCGATGATGGCCGAAGGCGCGAAGTGCGCGCTCTCCAGGAATACGCGCGTGGTGGCGTCGGTGACGCGGGTATCGAATCCGCCCATGACGCCGGCCAGCGCGACCGCGCGGTCGGCATCGGTAACCACCAAGTATCCGTCGTCCAGCACGCACTCGCGTTCGTCCAGCGTCTTCAACGATTCGCCAGCGCGGGCATGGCGCACGCCGATCGGGCCGTGCAGCGCATCGGCGTCGAAGGCGTGCATCGGCTGGCCGAGCTCGAGCATGACGAAATGGCCGATGTCCACCAGCGGGCTGATCGGGCGCAGGCCGGCGCGCTTCAATTTCTCGGTCAGCCAGAGTGGCGATTTCGCCTTCGCGTCCAGTCCCTGGATGATGCGTCCGCAATAGCGAGGGCAGTCCGCGCCCGCATCGAGTTCGACCTCCAGCCGGGCGTCAGTCGCGACCGTGGCTTCGGCAATCTGCAACGCAGTCAATTCAGCGTTCATTGCCGCGGCAACATCGAAGGCCACGCCGCGCAGCGAGAAGCAATCGGCGCGATTGGGCGTCAGCTTCAGCTCGAAGCTCGCATCGGGCAGGCCCAGGTAGCCGGCCAGGGCGGCGCCGACGGGGGCATCGGCGGGCAATTCGAGCAGCCCGGATGCATCGGCGTCAATGGCAAGTTCTTTCGCCGAGCACAGCATGCCGAACGAATCCACGCCGCGCAGCTTGGCGGCCTTGATCGCCATGCCGCCGGGCAGCGTGGCGCCGACCGTGGCAAGCGGCGCCTTCAGGCCGGCGCGGGCGTTGGGCGCGCCGCAGACGATCTGCACCGGGTCACCGGCGCCGATCGAAACCTGGCAGACCTGCAAGCGATCCGCTTCCGGGTGCCGCGCGCAGGACAGGATCTCGGCGACAAGCACACCCTCGAGCGCGGCGCCGATCGCTTCGACGTTCTCCACCTCCAGGCCGATCGCCGTCAGCCGCGCGGCGAGTTCCTCGCTCGAGGCATCGACGGTAACGTGTTCGCGCAGCCAGCTTTCGGGAAATTTCATTGCATGCGATCCATGGTGGCGCGGCGGCTCAGGCGAACTGTTTCAGGAAGCGCACGTCGTTCTCGAAGAAACTGCGCAGGTCGTTGACGCCGTAGCGCAGCATCGCGAAGCGCTCCACGCCAAGGCCGAAGGCGAAACCGGTGTAGCGCTCCGGGTCGATGCCGCAGTTGCGCAGCACGCTCGGATGGACCATGCCGCAGCCAAGCACTTCCAGCCAGCGCGTGCTGCCGTCGGGCTGCTGCCAGGCAATATCCACTTCCGCGGATGGCTCAGTGAACGGGAAATAGCTCGGCCGGAAGCGCATCTCGAAGTCGCGCTCGAAGAATGCACGGACAAATTCGGACAGCGTGCCCTTGAGGTCGGCGAAGCTGGAAGTCTCATCCACCAGCAGGCCTTCCACCTGATGGAACATCGGTGTGTGCGTCTGGTCGGAATCCGAACGGTAGACCTTGCCTGCGGCAATCATGCGCAGCGGCGGCTTCGTGCTCGACATGAAACGGACCTGCACGCCAGACGTGTGCGTGCGCAACAAGCGGCCGTCCGGGAAGTAGAACGTGTCATGCATCGCCCGCGCCGGATGGTGCGGCGGGAAGTTCAGTGCCTCGAAGTTGTGGAAGTCATCCTCGATCTCGGGGCCATCGGCCAGTTGGTAACCGAGGCGCGCGAAGATGTCGGTGATGCGCTCGAGCGCGCGCGAGACCGGGTGCAGGTTGCCGAGGCCGGTACTGCGGCCGGGCAAGCTGATGTCGATGGTTTCGGTGGCCAGGCGCAGCGCGAGCTCAAGGTCCTCGAGCGCCGACTTGCGCGCGGCGATCGCGGCGGCGATGGATTCCTTGGCGCGGTTGACGTTCTCGCCGAACTGCTTGCGCTGGTCGGGTGGCAGTGTGCCCAGTTGCTTGAGCAGGCCGGTAATGCTGCCGGCTTTGCCGAGAAGGGCAACGCGCAGGGACTCCAGCGTGGCCAGGTCCTGGGCGGACTGGATGTCCGCGATGCTCGAGAGGGTCAGCTCTTGGATGTCGCTCATTTCCGGCATCTTCCATGGTGCACAAACAAAAATGGGGAAGGACTCTCGCCCTTCCCCACTTGTGCTTTGGCTTGCAAAGCGGGATTACGCGGCGAGGGCCTGCTTGGCCTGTTCGGCGATCTTGCCGAACGCTGCGATGTCGTGCACGGCGAGATCAGCCAGGACCTTGCGGTCCATCTTGATATTCGCCTTGAGCAGGCCATTGATGAAGCGGCTGTAGCTCAGGCCGTACATGCGGGCCGCGGCGTTGATGCGCACGATCCACAAGGAACGGAACTGGCGCTTGCGCTGCTTGCGGCCGATATATGCGTACTGGGCAGCCTTGGTGACGGCCTGCTTGGCAACGCGGAAGACTTTGCGGCGGGCATTGAAATAGCCTTTCGCCAGCTTGAGGACTTTCTTGTGACGCGCACGCGCCGTTACACCACGTTTAACACGAGCCATGATTCATTCTCCTCAAAGGTACGGCAGCATGCGGTCGAGACGACCCGCGTCTTCGGGACGAACATGGTTCGCCTGACGGAGACCGCGCTTACGCTTGGTCGACTTCTTGGTGAGGATATGGCTGCGGTTGGCGTGGCCACACTTGTATTTACCGGAAGCGGTCTTCCGGAAGCGCTTGGCGGCAGCGCGATTGGTCTTGATCTTAGGCATTTGCAAAATCCCTGCGGTTTTTAGATTTACTGGCCTGGGCGGTGGTTCTTTTGAAGAACCACACTTTCCGACTTGCCCGGGGCCCGCTTGTAAGTCATTGATCTTGTTACGAATCAACGCTTGGTGCAACACGGATTCGCCCGATGCAGAGGGCCCGGGGTCCGTACCGGGGCTCCCAGCCGAGGCCAGGAACCGGGAATTATGCAGGAAATCCAGTCACTTACGCAACTGGCAGATTGCCGGGCCGACTATTTCCGCTTCGGCGCGACCATCATGATCATCTGCCGGCCTTCCAGCCGCGGACGCTGCTCGATCACCACTTCGTCGGCCAGGTCCTTCTCGATCCGCTGGGCCATCTGCATGCCCAGTTCCTGGTGGGCCATCTCGCGGCCCTTGAAGCGGATGTTGACCTTGACCTTGTCGCCCTCTTCCAGAAAGCGGCGAAGGTTGCGCAACTTGATGTTGTAGTCGCCATCGTCGGTGGTCGGGCGGAACTTCAGTTCCTTGATTTCGACGATCTTCTGCTTCTTTTTCGCGGCGTTGGCTTTCTTCTGCGCCTCGAACTTGAACTTGCCGTAATCCATGATCCGGCAAACAGGCGGATCCGCGGTCGGCTGGATCTCGACGAGGTCCATGCCCGATTCTTCCGCGAGCGCCAGCGCTTCTTCGCGCGACAACACGCCAACCATTTCCCCATCCGCCCCGATCACGCGTACGCGCGGAACCCGGATGTCATTATTCTTGCGGTTACCTTTTTCGGTGGCTGGCGTATTGATTCGTAAATCCTCAAATGTTTATCGGAGTCCGGCCGCTCAGGCGACCGGGGTGGACTCGTCGCGGAGCTTCTGGGCGAACGCGTCAGGTGTCATTGTGCCTAAATCTTCGCCACTGCGGGAGCGGACCGAGACCAGCCCCTGCTCCTTCTCCCGATCCCCGGCCACCAGCAGGTACGGCACCCGCTGCATGGCATGCTCGCGGATCTTGTAGCCGATCTTCTCGTTGCGCAGGTCGCTGGCGACGCGAAACCCTTGATTCACAAGCGCTTTTTGCACCGAGGCGACGTAGTCGTCCTGGCCGCCGGTGATGCCCATGACCACCGCCTGGACCGGCGCCAGCCAGGATGGCAGCGCGCCGGCGTGGCTCTCGATCAGGATGCCGAGGAAGCGCTCCATCGAGCCGACGATCGCCCGGTGCAGCATCACCGGGTGTTTGCGCGCGGAATGCTCGTCCACGTACTCGGCGCCGAGGCGCTCGGGCATCATGAAATCGACCTGCATGGTACCGACCTGCCAGCCGCGGCCGATCGAATCACGCATGTGGTATTCGATCTTCGGGCCGTAAAAGGCGCCCTCGCCCGGCAGCTCCTCCCACTCCACGCCGCAGGCAGACAAGGCCGCGCGCAGCGCGCCTTCGGACTTGTCCCAGGTAGCGTCGTCGCCCAGGCGGGCATCGGGCCGCAGCGCCAGCTTCAGTGAGATCTCGCTGAATCCGAAATCGGAATAGACCTTCATCGCCTGGCGGTGGAACGCGGTGACTTCCGACTCGATCTGGTCTTCGGTGCAGAAGATGTGGCCGTCGTCCTGGGTGAACGCGCGCACGCGCATGATCCCGTGCAGCGCGCCCGAGGGCTCGTTGCGATGGCAGGAACCGAACTCGCCATAGCGGATCGGCAGGTCGCGATAGCTGTGCAAGCCGTGGTTGTAGACCTGCACGTGGCCCGGGCAATTCATCGGCTTCAGCGCGTAGGTGCGCTTCTCGGACTCGGTGAAGAACATGTTTTCCTTGTAATTGTCCCAGTGCCCGGATTTTTTCCAGAGCGAGACGTCAAGGATCTGCGGGCAGCGCACTTCCTGGTAACCCGATTGCACGTACACCTTGCGCATGTACTGCTCGACCACCTGCCACAACGCCCAGCCCTTCGGATGCCAGAACACCATGCCCGGCGCTTCTTCCTGCTGGTGGAACAGGTTGAGGATGCGGCCGATCTTGCGATGGTCGCGCTTCTCCGCCTCTTCGATCTGGAACAGGTGCGCCTTCAGGTCCTTGTCGTTCAACCAGGACGTGCCGTAGATGCGGCTGAGCATCTGGTTGTTGGAGTCACCGCGCCAGTAGGCGCCAGCCACCTTCATCAGCTTGAACGCGCGCAGCTTGTCCGTGCCCGGCACGTGCGGCCCGCGGCAGAGGTCGGTGAATTCGCCCTGCGTATAGAGCGACAGGTCTTCCCCGGACGGAATCGATTCGATGATCTCGGCCTTGAAGTGCTCGCCGAGGCCCTTGAAGAACGCCACCGCCTCGTCGCGCGACTTCACGCTACGCGAGACTGGATGGGCTTCCTTCACGATCTTCTGCATCTCCTCTTCGATCTTCGCCAGGTCGTCGACGGTGAACTGCCGCTCGTAGGCGAAATCGTAGTAGAAACCGTTGTCGATCACCGGACCGATCGTCACCTGTGCGCCCGGGAACAGACGCTGGACGGCCTGCGCGAGCAGGTGCGCGGTGGAATGGCGCAACACGTCGAGCGCATCGGGGTGCTTCTCAGTAACTATCTCGAGTGAAGCGTCCCTGTCCATCCGGTGGCTGGTATCAACCAGCTTGCCGTCGACCTTACCTGCAAGGGCTGCCTTGGCCAGGCCAGGCCCGATGGAAGCGGCCACTTCGGCCACGGACACGGGGTGTTCGAACGGCCGCTGGCTGCCGTCGGGGAGCGTGATGTTGATCATGGAAGCACCGGAGGGGATTTTCTGGAAATAAAAAAGGACGCCAGGCGTCCTTCGTGCGGGCACGGGAACCTGGAAAGCGTTATTGACGGAGGCTGGTAGTGCTCATGTCGCACGCTGAACGGCGGTTTCCCGACGTCTCCTGTACTGGCCGGATTGCTGCTTGTTTCGGTCACGCCGCGAAGGCGTGGTGGGCGATACAGGGTTCGAACCTGTGACCCCTACCATGTCAAGGTAATGCTCTACCGCTGAGCTAATCGCCCGAAACGAGGCCGTATTCTAGTCCAGTTGGGCAGACCTAGGCAAATCAGCCAGCTGGCCCTAGAACGGGCTCGCCAGCGAGTGCTCGCGCAACTTCTGCATCTGGTCGCGCACCAGCGCCGCCTTCTCGAACTCCAGGTCGCGCGCATGCTGGTACATCTGCGCCTCGAGCTGCTTGAGGCGGGCGGCCAGCTTCTTCGGGTCCAGCAGCGCGTACTCGGAGCCTTCCTCGGCGACGGCGCGACCCTTGCCACGCGGCTTGCCGGGCTCGGGCGCCGATCGTGCACCTTCCATCACGTCCATCACCTCGCGCTGGATCGTGGTCGGCACGATGCCGTGCTCGAGGTTGTAGTCGATCTGGATCTGCCGGCGGCGATCGGTTTCGTCGATCGCGACGCGCATCGAGTTGGTGATGCGGTCGCCGTAGAGGATCGCCTTGCCGCGCACGTTTCTCGCGCAGCGCCCGATGGTCTGGATCAGCGAGCCTGCCGAGCGCAGGAAGCCTTCCTTGTCGGCGTCCAGGATCGCGACCAGCGACACCTCGGGCATGTCCAGCCCCTCGCGCAGCAGGTTGATGCCGACCAAAACGTCGAAGCGGCCAAGCCTGAGGTCACGAATGATCTCGACCCGTTCCACGGTTTCAATGTCCGAGTGCAAGTAGCGCACGCGCACATCGTGCTCGGACAAATAGTCGGTCAGGTTCTCGGCCATGCGCTTGGTCAGCGTGGTGACCAGCACGCGGTCGCCCATCGCGGTACGCAGGTTGATCTCCGATAGCAGGTCGTCCACCTGGGTCGCTACCGGGCGAATCTCAATCTCTGGATCGATCAGTCCGGTTGGCCGCACCAGCAGTTCCACGACCTGGCCCTGGCTGTGCTCGTACTCGTACTTGCCCGGCGTCGCCGAGACGAAGATCGCGCGCGGCGAGCGCCGCTCCCACTCGTCGAACTTGAGCGGGCGATTGTCCAAGGCCGACGGCAGGCGGAAGCCGAAGTTGACCAGTGTTTCCTTGCGCGATCGGTCGCCCTTGTACATGGCGCCGAGTTGCGGGATGGTCACGTGCGATTCGTCCACCACCAGCAGGGCGTCGGGTGGCAAGTAGTCGTACAGGCAAGGCGGCGGCTCGCCGGGCATGCGCCCGGTCAGGTGCCTGGAATAATTCTCGATGCCGCTGCAGAAGCCGACTTCGGCCATCATCTCGATGTCGAATTGCGTGCGCTGCTGCAGGCGCTGTGCCTCGACGAGTTTGTTCTCCCGGTAGAAATGCTCGAGCCGCTCCTTCATCTCCGGCTTGATGGTCTCGATCGCGTCGAGCACCGTACGCCGGGTGGTGACGTAATGCGACTTCGGGTACAGCGTGTAGCGCGGTAGTTTGCGATAGACCTCGCCGGTCAGCGGATCGAACAGGGAGATGTTCTCGATCTCACCGTCGAACAGCTCGATGCGCACCGCCTCGATTTCCGAATCCGCCGGATGCACATCGATCACTTCGCCACGGACCCGGTAGCAGGCGCGGCGCAGTTCGACATCGTTGCGGGTGTACTGCATCTCGGTGAGCCGGCGGATCAGTTCGCGCTGGTCGAGCTTCTCACCACGGACCATGTGCAGGACCATGCGGAAGTATTCGTTGGGGTCGCCCAGTCCGTAGATCGATGACACCGTGGCGACGATGATCGCGTCGCGGCGCTCCAGCAGCGCCTTGGTCGCCGACAGGCGCATCTGCTCGATGTGCTCGTTGATGCTGGAGTCTTTCTCGATAAAGGTATCGCTGGCGGCGACGTAGGCCTCCGGCTGGTAATAGTCGTAGTAGCTGACGAAGTACTCGACCGCGTTGTGCGGGAAGAAGCTCTTGAACTCGCCGTACAGCTGCGCTGCCAGGGTCTTGTTCGGCGCCAGCACGAGGGTCGGCTTCTGCACGGCCTGGATGACGTTGGCGATGGTGAAAGTCTTGCCGGAACCGGTGACCCCGAGCAAGGTTTGATGTGCCACGCCGGCCTCGAAGCCGTCGATTAGGCGGCGGATTGCCTGCGGCTGGTCGCCGGCGGGTTCGAAGGGTGCAATCAACTCAAAGCGATCAGCCATGTACTTTCATTGCCCAAAAATATCCGCATGGCTGCCAGTGCGCACGAGCAGCAAATCCTTGTCCTCGATTCGATAAATCAGCAGCCAATCCGCCTCCAGATGGGCATCCCGGAAGCCTTTCCACTTGTGGAGAGGATCGGACTGCGCACGTCAAATACCCAGCTCGTCGAACAGCGCAGCAGCGGAATCGAACCGCTTTCCCTTGCCCTGTTCCAACTCCTCGATTGCCTTGACGGTGGTCGCGTTTGGCACTTCCTGTCGTGCAATGTAGAACCGCATCAGATCACGCACGATCTGCGCTGCGGGTCGGTGCATGGCAGCGGCAACCAGCATGAACTGATCGCGCAGTTCCGGCTCCATCTTGATGGACATTTGAACTTCTTTGGCCATGTCCGCGCTCCCTTGGCTAGTTTCCAGGCAAGCAGTCTGATAGATACTCATTAGATTTTCAATAGGTATCCCTTGTGCATTCCGCCCCTTGCCCGCCTCGTTGTCGTTAATCAACGCTTGATCGCCCAGTTTTTCACTTTCAGACCCGGCACTCGCACGAACTCCCGCTCGTTGTTGGTGACCAGAACAAGCCCGGCTGCCTTGGCATGGGCTGCGATCCATAGATCATTGTTGCCGATTGGCTCTCCCTTGGCCTCAAGCGCGGCGCGGATGGCACCATAGGTGTGGCCCGTGGACTCCGGCACGGGCATCACGGGAACGAGCACCGCGAACTCCTGAAGCAACTGCAGCACCTTGCCGCGATGCTGGCTTTTTTCGGCGCCGTACAGTAGCTCTCCCCATGTAATGACCGAAATCACCGCGTCGCCGGGCTTGAGCTTCTGAAAATGCGCCAACACCTCCGGCGGTCGCTGCCGCTGGATGTAGATGCAGATGTTCGTATCGAGCAGATAACGCGCAGCCATCACAGCCCCTTTCGCCGCTGCGGGGGTGCGTCCTTGCGGCCGTCTGCCAGAAAGTCATCAGGCAGGCTGGCCAGCAAATCGAAGGCGCGCACCAGTCCGTGAGCCCGCTCCCGGAGCACGACCTCGTCGCCGCGACGGAAAATATCGACGTCCGTGCTCTTGAACCGAAACTCCTTCGGCAATCGGACCGCTTGGCTGTTGCCTGACTTAAAGATACGCGCGGTGCGCATGGCGAGGGCTCCATTTCGTATATACATCGAAGTATATACATCTTCATGAGTCAACGCCAGTGCAGAGATTTCCTGTCGGTGGGTCCCGGAGTTTGCGCTGAGTCGGTCGGAATTTTCCTACGAAGTGATCCGACGAAGACCGATACCGGCCCCACCGGGGTGGTTCCAACCTGCTCGCAGTCCATCTCGGCGGGGAACTTCATGAAAACACAGCACGGCTTCACCCTGATTGAACTGATGATTGCGGTCGCCGTCGTCGGCGTGCTCTGCGGCATCGCGCTCCCCGCATTCAGTGGCGGGTTGGAGGCTGCTCGCGCCAGCGGAGCCCGGGCGGACCTGCTGGTCAGCCTGGTGACTGCATCGGGGCGGGCTGCCATAACCGGCGTTCATGGCGTGCTGTGCCCGAGTAGCGACGGGGCCAGTTGCCTCGATTCACCCGACTGGAGCGGAGGTTGGCTGGTATTTCTCGACAACAACGGCAGCCGAGAGCTCGAAGGTGGCGAGCGCATCCTGCGCACCCAGGCGCCGCTGACCGGAAACGTGCACCTGCGCAGCACGATTGGCCGCACCCGGATCGTGTTCCGGGGTAATGGCGGCAACGCCGGCAGCAATGTCACCTTCACCCTTTGCGATGGCCGCGGCCCCGCCAGGGCGCGGGCATTGATCATGAGCAATACCGGCACTCTGCGCGATGGCAGGGCGACTGCCGCCAACCTCGCCGCCACCTGCCCTCACTAGTTGTGGGAGCGGCTTCAGCCGCGACAACTCCACTCCTCCAGCCGCGACAACTCCACTCCTCCAGTCGCGGCTGAAGCCGCTCCTACAGGGGCGCATTTTGGTTGACGCGCCGGGCCCGATAGTCGAAAATTCGCGTCCCCGCCCGAATAGCTCAGCCGGTTAGAGCACTTGACTGTTAATCAGGGGGTCGTTGGTTCGAGTCCAACTTCGGGCGCCACTCATTTGGAAAGGCCTGCAGCGATGCAGGCCTTTTCGTTTCCGGGCCGTGGCCGCCGGCATCGCAAGCGAAAACCCCGCCTTTCGGCGGGGTTTCTTTTTTGCGTCCCGGGTTTACGGGATGGTGACCGCGTTCGGGCAGGTGACCCACGAGGTCCGGTCCCAGTTGGGCTGCTTGTTGCCGTTCCCGATGCAGAAAGATTGCTTGTTGGCGTTCGAGAAATTCTTCGCGACGCCGTTGGCGTTGATGTAAGTCGACCAGTTCGCAGCGCACCGGTTTTCCTTGATGCCGAACGCTACATCGATGCGCATGTTGTTCGCCATCGGGTTGACCGTGAAGGTGGTGTATTCGCCGCTGTTGGCCTTCG
>JANPDF010000029.1:0-3270 GCA_031431355.1 Gammaproteobacteria bacterium | reverse complement strand
CAAGCCCGACGATGCGACGTCCTCGATCGACCGCTTCATCCGCACTTACCCGCGCAATCGGCACATCGATTACGCCCACTACCTGAAGGCGGTGATCAATTTCGATCGCAACGTCACCTTCCTGAGCCGGCTGGCGCGTTCGGACCCCTCCGCGCGCGATCTCAACGGCCCGAACCAGAGCTTCAACGACTTCGCCGAAGTGATCCGCCGCTACCCCAACAGCCGCTACGCTGCCGATTCCCGCCAGCGCATGGTCTACCTGCGCAACGAACTCGCCCGCCACGAGATGCTGGTTGGCCTGTACTACCTGCGCCGCGGCGCCTACGTGTCGGCCGCCAACCGCGGCAAGTTCCTGATCGAGACCTACCCGCAGAGCGAGTACGGCGGCGATGCCATCGCCCTGATGGCAGCTTCCTACACGGGCCTCGGCCAAAAAGTGCTGGCCGACGACGCCCGCCGGGTGCTGGAGAAGAACCATCCCGAGCACCCCTACTTGTCCGGCAAGTGGCCGCGTGGCCAAGGTTTCTTCGGCAAGCTGAACCCGTTCTCGGGCGAGTTCCACTGAGTCAGTCGGTGTAGGCCGAGCTGATCGGGTAGCGGCGCTCGCGGCCGAATGCGCGCCGCGACAGCTTCGGCCCCGGCGCTGCCTGGCGACGTTTCCATTCGCTGTTCTTGACCAGGCGCAACACGCGACGCACCAGCGCGGGATCGAAGCCTTCGGCGATGATCTCGGCGCTCGACTTCTCCAGGTCCACGTAGCGGGACAGGATGCCGTCCAGCACTTCGTATGGCGGCAGCGAATCCTGGTCGGTCTGGTTGTCACGCAGCTCCGCGGATGGCGCGCGATCGATGACGCCTGCGGGAATCACCTGCGACTGCGCGTTGCGCCAGCGGCACAAGGCGTAGACCTCGGTCTTGTATAGATCCTTGATCGGTGCGAAGCCACCGCACATGTCGCCGTAGATGGTGGCGTAGCCGACTGCGTACTCGCTCTTGTTGCCGGTGGTCAGCAGCAGGCCGCCGAACTTGTTCGACAAGGCCATCAACAGCGCGCCACGGCTGCGCGACTGCAGGTTTTCCTCGGCCACGTCCGCCGGCGTGCCGGCGAAAGACGGCGCCAGCGCGTCCAGCAATCCCTGGAATGGCGCGGCGATCGCTATCGTGCGCAGTTCCACGCCCAGCGCCACCGCCTGCTCGGCGGCCAGGTCATTGCTGAGCCCGGCCGTGTAAATCGACGGCAGGCGCACCGCGCGGACGTTGCCGGAGCCCAGCGCATCGACCGCCAGGGCCAGCACCAGCGCGGAATCGACGCCGCCGGACAGCCCGAGCCAGGCGGTGGTGAATCCATTCTTGGCGCAATAATCTCTCGTGGCGCGAACGATGGCGCGATAGGCCAGCGCCTCCCGGCTCTCGTCCGGTTCCTCCGGCCAGTGCACGCGGGTGAACTTGCGCGTGGCCGAGTCGAAATCGGATACCAGCAAATGTTCCTCGAAGGCGCGCGCGGCCGGATGCACAAGCCCGTCGCCATCGGCCAGGTCGGAAGCGCCGTCGAACACCAGTTCGTCCTGGCCGCCGACCACGTTGAGATAGGCGATGGCCAGGCCCGACTCGGCGACCCGCTGGCTGAGTAGTGCGTCACGCTGGCCGGACTTGTCGCGCTCGAACGGCGAGGCATTGGGAACCACAAGGACCTGCGCACCGAGCGCGCTCGTTTCAGCAGCGGGTTCTGGAAACCACAGGTCTTCGCAGATCAGCAAGCCCACCGTGACGCCGGCGACCGGGAACACGCAGGCCTCGTTGTCCGAGGCAAAGTAGCGACGCTCGTCGAAGACTGCGTAGTTGGGCAGCTCGCGCTTGCGGTAGGTGTGCTCGATGGCGCCGTCGCGAAGCACGCTGGCGGCATTGAAGACGACGGCGCCCGCGGCCTCGGGCCAACCGACCACGGCGACGATGCCGTGCACATCCTCGGCAATCTGTTGCATTGCCTGTTGGCACTCCGCCAGAAATGCCGGCCGCAACAACAGGTCTTCAGGTGGATAGCCGGAGAGTGCCAGCTCGGGAAAGACGACCAGGTCCGCCTGTCGCTCATCCCTGGCCTGCGCAATCAGCTTGGCGATCCGTTCCCGGTTGCCGCTGATGTCACCAACCGGGAAATCGAACTGCGCCAGGGCGATGCGCAAGGCTCAGGCCTTCAAGAGCGCCGCGATTGCCTTGCCGAGGTCGCCGGGCGACTTGACCGTGATTACGCCGGCGGCTTCGAGCGCGGCGAATTTACCGGCGGCAGTGCCTTTTCCGCCCGAGGCGATAGCGCCCGCGTGCCCCATGCGCTTGCCTTCCGGTGCGCTGGCGCCGGCGATGAAGCCGACCACCGGCTTGGTGACATATTCGGCGATGAACTCGGCGGCTTCTTCCTCGGCGCTGCCACCGATTTCGCCGACCATGATGATGCCTTCGGTCTGCGGATCATTCTGGAACAGGCGCAGGCAGTCGATGAAGTTCATGCCCTGCATCGGGTCGCCGCCGATGCCGATCACGGTGCTCTGGCCGAGGCCGGCGTCGGTAGTCTGCTTGACGGCTTCGTAGGTCAGGGTGCCGGAGCGCGAGACGATCGCAATCTTGCCCGGCAAGTGGATATGACCGGGCATGATCCCGATCTTGCATTCGCCCGGCGTGATGATTCCCGGGCAGTTGGGCCCGATCAGGACCACGTCGTCGTAGTGCTTGAGTGCATTCTTGACCCGCAGCATGTCCAGCACCGGGATGCCTTCGGTGATGCACACGATGACCTTGATGCCCGCGTCAGCGGCTTCCAGGATGGCGTCAGCGGCGAACGGCGGCGGCACGTAGATCACCGAGGCATTGGCGCCGGTTTCCTCGACCGCGTCCTGCACAGTATTGAACACCGGCAAGCCCAGGTGTTGCGTGCCGCCCTTGCCCGGCGTGACGCCGCCGACCACGCGGGTGCCGTAGTCGAGCATCTGCTCGGCGTGGAAGGTGCCCTGCGTGCCGGTGAAGCCCTGCACGATGACCTTGGTGGACTTGTCGACCAGAACGCTCATGCGGCTTCCTTTGCGGCAGCGACGGCTTTGCGCGCGCCATCATTGATATCGTCGGCGGCGATAATCGCCAGGCCGCTGTTGCGCAGCAATTCCTTGCCCTTCTCGACGTTGGTGCCTTCCAGGCGGACCACGACCGGCACCTTGACGTCCACTTCCTTGACCGCGGCGATGATGCCTTCGGCGATCATGTCGCAGCGGACGATGCCGCCGA
>JANPDF010000028.1:0-9565 GCA_031431355.1 Gammaproteobacteria bacterium | reverse complement strand
CGACCCAACGTGACGGCGCCTTTCTTGCCACGCCAGCCGAGCCAGGCCTGGTTCAACTCGCCCGCACGCGCATCGGCAATCACCGGAAATCCGGTGCGCCCGTTGGCGCCGCTGTTGTAATCGTCGTTGGCGCTGGCGATGCCTTCGAACTCCGCCATCGCCGTCCAGCCGTGGCCCAGCGCCGTTCGCAGGGCGGCGCGAAGCCGCAAGGTATCGGCACTGGCGTCGCGGGAGAACGCCTCGTCGTCGACGAATTCGTGTCTCAGCCGCAGGTTCCAGTCCAGTTGCATGTCGGCAGAAGCAGCGACCGGGGCGGCCAGGGTGCAGAGCAGCGCGATGGCGCGCAATCGATGGTTGGGCATGTCTGGAGTCCAAGGCTGATCGTGCAGCCAGTGTCCCTGCCAAAGGCATCGGTGCCCATGATCAAGGTCAAGAAGGAAGCAACGCTCGAGACAAACTGAACGTCACTTGACCCATGTCATGTCCCTGGCTCGATTTCGGGCAAAGAATGCCACTATCAGCATTGGGGCTGCACTCAGAGGGAAACACCATGAAACCGACGCACCGCGCACTTCTCGCTCTGCTAGCAGCGGGCACACTGATGTTGGCGGCCTGCGACCGGCAACCCGCCGGGGACGCGGCGACGCCGACGGCGGCGACCCAGGCAGACTCAGGCGGCTCGCAGCGCGGCGACTTCGGTCCACCCCAGGGCCCCGACATCAACGCCGTGCTGACTACGCCTCCGATGGTCCCACCGCCCACCGGCAGGAAGGCGCCGGCCAGGGTGATCGTCGAGTTGAACGTGGTTGAAAAAGAGATGCCGATTTCGGAAGGCGTCAGCTACACCTTCTGGACCTTCGGCGGCACCGTCCCCGGCAGCTTCATCCGCATCCGCCAGGGCGATACGGTTGTCTTCCACTTGCGCAACATGCCCGACTCCAAGATGCCGCATAACATCGACCTGCATGGCGTCACCGGTCCCGGTGGCGGCGCCGCCTCGAGCTTCACCGCTCCCGGACACGTCAGCCGCTTCACCTTCAAGGCCCTCAACGCGGGCCTGTACGTGTACCACTGCGCGACGGCGCCGGTCGGCATGCACATCGCCAACGGCATGTATGGCCTGATCCTGGTCGAGCCGCCGGAAGGCCTGCCGCCGGTGGACAAGGAGTACTACGTGATGCAGGGCGACTTCTATACCGCGGGCAAGTATCGCGAGAAGGGTCACCAGGCGTTCGACATGCAGAAGGGCATCGACGAGAACCCGACCTACGTGCTGTTCAACGGTTCCGAAGGGTCGCTGACCGGCGACAAGGCGTTGACCGCGAAGGTCGGCGAGACGGTGCGCCTGTTCGTCGGCAACGGCGGCCCGAACCTCGTTTCCAGCTTCCATGTGATCGGCGAGATCTTCGACAAGGTCTGGTTCGAAGGTGGCACCCGTTTCCAGGAGAATGTGCAGACCACGCTCATTCCCGCCGGCGGCGCTGCGATCATGGAATTCCATCTGGAAGTCCCGGGCAGCTACGTGCTGGTCGACCACTCGATCTTCCGCGCCTTCAACAAGGGCGCGCTGGCCATCCTCAAGGCCGATGGCCCTGAGAACAAGGAGATCTACTCGGGCAAGGAAGTGGATGCCATGTACATCGGCGACCGCGCCCAGCCGAACCTGGCAGCGGTGGCCACGGCGGCCACTGCTGCGAGTTCCGGCTCACTGAGCGCCGAGGACCAGTCCAAGGCCGGCCAGGCGTTGTTCGCCGGCACCTGCTCGACCTGTCACCAGCCCGACGGCAAGGGATTGGAGGGTGTATTCCCGCCGTTGGCCAAATCCGACTACCTGGCCGCCAACCCGAAGCGCGCGATCGACGTGGTGCTGAACGGTCTGACGGGTCCCGTCAAGGTCAACGGCCAGGACTACAACTCGGTGATGCCGCCGATGAGCCAGCTCACCGACGACGAGATCGCAAACATCTCCACCTACGTGCTCAACAGCTGGGGTAACCCCGGTGGGCGGATCGACAAGGCCGAAGTAGCGAAGGCCCGCAAGGCTGCCGCGCCGGCCGCGGCAGGCGGCGGCCACTGAGCCCCTTGCACGCCACGCTAGCCCTGTTGGCGCTGGCATCCGGCGTCGGCCTCGCACAGGCCGCCGCCGGTGATTACGTCACGATTCCCGGCGGTGAGTTTCGCTCGTCACTGAAGTCGGAAGACGGCCAGGCCAAGCTGCGGATCGCTCCGTTCGCGCTGATGAAGCATCCGGTGACGAACCAGGATTTCCTGGAGTTCGTGAACAAGAATCCGCAGTGGCGACGCGACCAGGTTGCATCGGTGTTCGCCGAATCGCGCTACCTGTCGCACTGGAGCGGACCCGCTGCGGTGGGCTCCGAGACGGCGGCGAAGCAGCCGGTGGTCTGGGTCAGCTGGTTTGCGGCGGCCGCCTACTGCGAGGCGCAGGATGCGCAACTACCGAGCTGGTCGCAATGGGAATATGTTGCCGCCGCCGACGAAAGCCGGCGCGACGCGCGCAATGATCCGGCCTGGCGCGAACGCATCCTCGCCTGGTATTCGCGTCCGTCCAATACCGCGCTCCCGCGCGCGGGGCTGCAGGCGCCGAACGCATTTGGCGTGCAGGAAATGCACGGCCTCGTCTGGGAATGGACCGAGGATTTCTCCTCGATGCTGGTCTCCTCCGACAACCGTTCGCAGGCCGATGCCGATGCCATGCGCTTCTGCGGTGGCGGCGGCCTGTCGATGGACGACCAGGACAACTACGCGGTGTTGATGCGCGTGGCGATGCTGTCCTCGGTTGATGCGGCCGATGCCACAGCCAACCTCGGTTTTCGCTGCGCAAGGAAGCTGCCATGAACTGGCGACTACCACTCATCTCCGTCCTGGTCGCCTTGGTCGGCCTCGCCACGCCGGCTGCCCACGCAGGCTCGGCCCCCTTGCCCGGGGACTCGATCTACCAGTTGCGAGCGACCCTGACCAACCATGCCGGCAAGCAGGCCGCATGGAGCGACCAGCGCGGACGGCCGCGCCTGATCGCCATGTTCTATGCCAGTTGCCCGTACATGTGCCCGCTGATAATCGAAAGCGGCAAGGCGGTCAATCGCGCGCTGACACCACAGGAACAGGCGCGGCTTGGCATCACCCTGGTCAGCATCGACCCGAAGCGCGACACCCCGGTGGCGCTGATCGCCCTCGGCACCAAGCGCAAGATCGACTTCAAGCAATGGACCCTGCTGCGCCCTGCCCCGCAGGACGTCCGACCCCTCGCCGGCTTGCTCGGTGTGCGTTACAAGCAAATGCCAGACGGTGAATTCAACCACACCAGCGCGCTGGTGCTGGTCAGCGCGGACGGCAGGATCCTGGCGCGCACTGAGAAGATGGGTAGCCAGCCGGACCCGGAATTCGTCGCGGCGGTCCAGGCCGCGTTGCGCGTCCGCAAACCCTAGACGACGGCGCCGAACAGGGTGCCGATCGCCGCGGTCAGGATCATCGCCAGCGCTCCCCACAGCGTAACGCGCACCGTTGAAGTCAACACCGAGGAGCCGCCGGTACGAGCGGCCAGCGCGCCGAGCAGCGCGAGGAACAGCAGCGAACTGGTCGACACCGCGACCATCAGCGAGGTTGCCGGCATCAGCCACGCGACCAGCAGCGGCAACACCGCGCCGACCGCGAAGCTGGCGGCAGACGCGAGTGCAGCCTGCACCGGGCGCGCTGTGAGATCGCCCCACAGCCCCAGTTCGTCGCGCGCGTGGGCGCCGAGCGCGTCATGGTCCATGAGTTGCGTGGCCACTTCTGCAGCCAGCTCTGCATCGAGTCCACGGCCGACGTAGATGGCCTTCATCTCCTCATGCTCGTGCACGGGGTCGGCGGCCAGTTCCTTGCGTTCGCGATCAAGGTCGGCGCGCTCGCTGTCGGCCTGGGAACTGACCGAGACGTATTCGCCGGCGGCCATGGACATGGCGCCAGCGACCAGGCCGGCAACGCCGGCAACGACGATGGCGCTGGCGGTCGCTCCTGCTGCGGCAACGCCCAGGATCAGGCTGGCTGTTGAAACGATGCCGTCGTTCGCGCCGAGCACGGCGGCGCGCAGCCAGCCGATGCGATGGGTCCGGTGCCTTTCGATGTGACGCATGTTCAGCTCCCAGCAGGCGGCGGCGTCCACTCGTCGTGCGACTATAGCGCGGCTACCATCCAGGTCGCGGCCGCGCCGGCAATCCGGCTGTCACTTGATCTGGGTCAATTGGCAATTTCCGGCGTCGCGGAAAATTGCCGCGACTTCGAAAGGGATTGAGCATGGCAACTGGGGAATTGGCGGCAACCTACAACGACCGGGTAGTACGCCAGTTCACAGCCATGACGGTAGTCTGGGGCATCGTGGGCATGCTGGTCGGCGTCATCATCGCCGCCCAGCTGTACTGGCCCGACCTGGGCCACGGCATCGCCTGGCTGAGCTACGGCCGCCTGCGACCGCTGCATACCAACGCGGTGATTTTCGCGTTCGGCGGCTCCGGCCTGATCGCCACCAGCTACTACGTGGTCCAGCGCACCTGCCACGTGCGCCTGTTCTCGGATCGGCTAGCGGCATTCACCTTCTGGGGCTGGCAGGCGGTGATCGTCGCGGCCGCCATCACGCTGCCGCTGGGACTGACCCAGGGCAAGGAATACGCCGAACTGGAATGGCCGATCGACCTGCTGATCGCGGCAGTGTGGATCGCCTACGGCGTGGTTTTCTTCGGCACCATCGTGCAACGCAAGGTTAAACATATCTACGTTGCGAATTGGTTCTATGGCAGCTTCATCATCGCCATCACCTTGCTGCACGTGGTCAACAACCTGGCCATGCCGGTGACCATGGGTAAGTCCTGCTCGGCCTACACCGGCGCGGTCGATGCGATGGTCCAGTGGTGGTACGGCCACAATGCGGTCGGCTTCTTCCTGACCGCCGGCTTCCTGGGCATGATGTATTACTTCGTGCCCAAGCAGGCAGAGCGGCCGGTCTATTCCTATCGCCTGTCAATCGTGCATTTCTGGGCCCTCATTGCGGTCTACATGTGGGCCGGTCCGCACCACCTGATGTACACCGCGCTGCCCGACTGGGCGCAATCGGTCGGCATGGCCTTTTCCCTGATCCTGCTCGCGCCCAGTTGGGGCGGCGCCATCAACGGCGTGATGACGCTGTCCGGTGCCTGGCACAAGCTGCGCACCGATCCGATCCTGAAGTTCCTGATCGTCGCCATCTCGTTCTACATGATGAGCACGTTCGAGGGGCCGATGATGTCGATCAAGACGGTCAACTCGCTGTCCCATTACACCGACTGGACGGTCGGCCACGTGCATGCCGGCGCGCTGGGCTGGGTGGCGATGATCACGATCGGCTCGATCTATTCGATGCTGCCGCGACTGCTCGGCCAGACGAAGATGTTCTCGACCCGCGCCATCGACCTGCACTTCTGGCTGCACACGTTGGGCGTGGTGTTCTACATCTCCGCCATGTGGATCGCCGGCGTGATGCAGGGCCTGATGTGGCGCGCGACCAATGCCGACGGCACGCTGACCTACAGCTTCGTCGAGGCGTTGAACGCGACCTATCCCTACTATCTCGTCCGCTTCGGCGGTGGCCTGCTGGCGCTGGCCGGCATGGTCGTGATGGCCTGGAACGTGGTCAGGACGTGGCAGGCCGCTCCAGCCGGGCATGCGCTGCCGGTACTACCCGTCGACATCTCCTCCGCCCGAGCCTGAGAGCGAATCCGTGAGCCATCCGCACGAAAAAATCGAAACCAACGTCGGCCTGATGGCCGTGCTGATCGCCGTGGCGCTTTCCTTCGGTGGCCTGGCCGAGATCGTGCCACTGATGTACCAGGCGGAAACGATCACGCCACTTCCCGGTGTCAAGCCCTATCCCGCGCTGCAGCTTGCCGGCCGTGATGTGTACGTTCGCGAGGGTTGCTACAACTGCCACTCGCAGATGGTGCGCACGCTGCGCTTCGAGACCGAGCGCTACGGCCATTATTCGCTGGCCGGCGAATCGGTTTACGACCGTCCTTTCCAGTGGGGCAGCAAGCGCACCGGGCCTGACCTCGCCCGCGTCGGCGGCCGCTACTCCGACGACTGGCACCGCGTTCATTTGAACAATCCACGCGACGTGGTCCCGGAATCGAACATGCCCGCCTATCCGTGGCTGGCGCAAGCGAATGTGGACCCGGACCTGGTGCGGCACAAGTTGGTGACGCTGAAAGCCATGGGCGATCCCTATACGGACGCCGACATCGCCGGCGCCGCCAAGGCCGTGGATGGCAAGACCGAACTCGATGCCGTTGTTGCCTATCTGCAAGGCATCGGCAAGCACGCGCCCCGGGGAGGGTGAAATGATTTCAGGGTTGATCACGCTGGCGCTGCTGGTGCTGTTCCTCGGCGCTTGGGTTTGGGCCTGGAGCCCTCGCCGCAAGGACGACTTCGATGCTGCAGCAGCACTGCCGCTTGAAGCCGATGCCCGCCCTGCACCGGCCCATCGGGAGCAGCAGTCATGACTGCTGCCTGGTCGTGGTACGTCATCGCGCTGGTGCTGTCCAACATCCTCGGCTGCGTCTGGCTGATCTGGTGGACTGGGCAGCGCAAGCCCGGCGATCCCGGGCCCACCGACACCAGCCATATCTGGGATGGTGATCTCACCGAGTACAACAAGCCGATGCCGCGGTGGTGGATCAACCTGTTCTACATCACCATCGTTTTCGGGCTCGGCTACCTGATCTATTACCCGGGAATGGGAGCTTTCGCGGGCACGTCGAAATGGACATCGGCGAAGGAACAGGCGGCGGACAAGAAGACGCAGGACGAGAAACTGGCTGCGACCTTTCGCCAATACGCAGGCCAGCCAATCGATCGCCTGGCCGCGGATCCACGCGCGCTGAAGCTCGGCCGATCGATCTTCAACCAGACTTGCTCGACCTGCCACGGCTCGTCCGCGCAGGGTGCGACCGGCTATCCAAACCTCACCGACCGGATTTGGCACTGGGGCAGTTCGCCCGACGAGGTGCTGCAGACCGTGGTCCAGGGGCGTACTGCGGTCATGCCTGCATGGGGCTCTGTGCTGACCGGCATGGGCGGGGACAACGCGGTCACCTACGTCACTGCCTACGTGCACTCGCTGTCCAGGCCAAGCGGCCAGCACCAGGCGAACTTGCTCGCAGATCGCGGAAAACCGCTCTACGAGGGCGTTTGCGCGGCCTGCCATGGCGTGGCTGGCAAGGGCAACCAAAAGCTCGGGGCTCCCGACCTCACCGATACCTACTGGTTGTACGGAGACAGCAATGAAGCCGTGACCACCAGTATCGTCCATGGGCGGAACGGATCCATGCCGGCGCACGGAAACCTGCTCGGCGATACCCGCTCACGCCTCGTCGCGGCGTACGTGTGGTCGCTGTCGCATCCGTCTGGAACGGCGACCGAATGACTGATTTCCGCACGCCCAGACTCGATCATCCGCCACGGCCAATGGCACAGAAGGTCGGCGCCATCCTGTGGCCGAGTTTCTTCGCCGCGGGCATCGCCACGGTGGTCTTTTTCGCCATCGTCGATCCGATCGAACTGCGCGATGCCACCTGGCCGCGGGCGAACTTCGGTCGCGAAGCCGGTTACACCATCGGCTTCTTCATGTTCTGGCTGGCGACGGCAAGTTCGAGCCTGTTCACCTGGATTCTGCTGCGTCCGGCTTCGCGATTCAACAAGCCGCTGCCGCCCGGATGATGGCGGGACAGTGAGCAGGCAAATTCCCCTGCAGGTGCTCGACGACGGTGGCAGCAGTCTGTACGCCAGCGAGCGAAAGGTCTACCCGCGCGATGTTTCCGGTCGCTTCCAGAAGTGGCGCGACATCGCGGTCGTGGTGCTGCTCGGTCTCTTCTACGGCGTCGCTTGGTTGCGTTGGGACGGGCGCCAGGCGGTATTGTTCGACCTGCCGGCCAGGAAGTTCTACGTCTTCGGCCTGAGCTTCTGGCCGCAGGATTTCCTGTTTCTCGCGTTGCTGCTGATCATCGCCGCGCTCGCCCTGTTCTTCTTCACCGCGATCGCCGGTCGACTGTGGTGTGGTTACGCCTGCCCACAAACTGTGTGGACCGAAGTGTTCCTGAAGATGGAGCGCTGGACCGAAGGCGACCGCGGCCATCGCATGAAGCTCGACGCCGCCCCGTGGGGCACCGAGAAGATCCTGCGCAAGTCGGCCAAGCACGCACTCTGGCTGGTGTTCGCGCTGTGGACCGGCTTTACTTTCGTCGGATACTTCTCGCCGATCACCGAATTGGGCGTGCGTACGCCTGCCGGCTGGAGCGGCTGGGAAACTTTCTGGATCCTGTTCTACGCCTTCGCAACCTGGGGCAACGCCGGCTTCATGCGCGAGCAGGTGTGCAAGTACATGTGTCCGTACGCGCGTTTCCAGAGCGCGATGTTCGACCGCAATACGCTGATCATCGCCTACGACGCGATCCGGGGCGAAAAACGCGGCCCGAGGAAGCGCGGCTTCGGCAGCGTCCAGGAGCGGGCCCGTCCGCCGGAGATGCAGGACGAACTGGGCGACTGCATCGATTGCACCATCTGCGTCCAGGTCTGTCCGACCGGCATCGATATCCGCGACGGCCTGCAGTACGAGTGCATCGCCTGCGGCGCCTGCATCGACGCCTGCGACGAGGTGATGGACAAGGTCGGTTATCCGCACGGCCTGATCCGCTATTCCACGCAGAACGCCATCGACGGCAAGCCGACCCGGCTGGTCCGCGGACGCGTGATCGGCTATGGCCTGCTCCTGCTCGCGGTGTCCGGCGCCTGGGCCTGGGGCGTGCTAAATCGCAGCGCGCTGATCGCGGAGGTACTGCGCGACCGCAATTCCCTTTATCGCGTGGTGGACGGCGGACGAATCGAGAATGGCTACCTGCTCAAGGTGATCAACAAGGAAACCGCGGCGCGGCAGTACCGGTTGAGGCTCACCGGACCAGGCGAAATCAACCTGATCGGCGGCGAGCGCACCTTCAGCGCCGCGCCGGAGGAAGTGCTGTCGATGCCGATTGTGTTGTCCGCGCCTGCTGGCATCGCCACACGTTCAGAGATTGTGTTTCATGTCGAAACAATCGACGGAAAGGCGCACGAGTCGGTCGAGTCAAGTTTCTTCGGGCCGGGCCAATGAAGCTGCGCCGCGCCCGCTTCGAACCGATGCTGCTGCTGGTGGTCGGCTTGCCCGCTGCGTCGGTGTTCGCCGGCCTTGGGCTGGTCGCAGTGTCGATGCGCAGCGGCGCCTCGGACAGCGTGCGCGATGATGTGCGTCGGGTTGCCCAGGTGCAGATGCTGGAGATGGGACCCGATGAGCGCACCCGTGCGATGGGGGCGTCGGCACTGCTCTCGGCCGGAGCGAAGGGGCTGGATATTTTCCCGGTCAGCGGCGCGCTGGATCGCCAGCAGCCGCTGCGGCTGACGCTCAGCCATCCCATGGACGAGGCCATCGACCAGCACATCGCGCTGGAGCCGAGCTCTGGCGGCTGGCATGCGCCCGCGGACCTTCGTGCAGGACACGACTGGATCGTGC
>JANPDF010000027.1:0-5576 GCA_031431355.1 Gammaproteobacteria bacterium | reverse complement strand
TGCAGCAGGCGGTGCGTGCCGACGATCACGTCGGTCTTGCCCTCGGCCAGCAGCGCGAGCGCGGCCTTGATTTCCTTCGCCGACTTGAAGCGCGACAGCACCTCGACGCGGATCGGCCAGTCGGCGTAGCGGTCGCGGAAGTTGCGGTAGTGCTGTTCGGCCAGCAAGGTGGTCGGCACCAGGATCGCGACCTGCTTGCCAGCGGTGGCAGCGACGAACGCGGCGCGCACCGCGACCTCGGTCTTGCCGAAGCCGACATCGCCACACACAACGCGATCCATCGGCGTGGGCTTGGCCATGTCTTCGATCACCGCTTCGATGCTGCTCGCCTGGTCGGGTGTTTCCTCGAACGGGAAAGTCGCGGCGAACGGTTCGTACATCGCGCGGTCGGCAAGCAGCGGCTGGCCACGGCGGGCATGGCGGCGAGCCTGGATGTCGAGCAGTTCCGCGGCGACGTCGCGGATCTTTTCGGCCGCCTTGCGCTTGGCTCTTTCCCAGGCGTCGCCGCCGAGGGAATGCAGCGGCGCCAACTCTGGCGAGGCACCGGAATAGCGGCTGACCAGTTGCAACTGGGCCACCGGAACGTACAGCTTGTCGCCCTTGGCGTACTCGATGCACAGGAACTCGCCGGCCACGCCGCCGGTGTCCAGCGAAACCAGCCCCTGGTAGCGGCCGACGCCGTGGTCCTCGTGCACGATCGGCGAGCCGATGGTGATCTCGCTGAGGTCGCGCAGGATGCTGTCGGGATCGCGAACGGCGCGCTTGCGGCGGCGGCTCTGGTCGGCACGCTCGGGAAACAGCTGGCGCTCGGTCAGGATCGCGATCGGCGGATCGGTCAGCGCGAAACCATCCTCGAGCGGCGCCACGGCAATGGCGAAGCGTGGCCGCGCCCCATCGCTGCTGCCGAGGAAGCCTTCCCAGCCCGTGACAGTCACCGGTTTCAGGTCCGCCGAATCAAGCAACTCGATCAACGCTTCGCGGCGGCCGGCGGAATCGGCCGCCAGCAAGACTCGACCCGGATAGCTTTCCAGGAATGATGCGAGCGCCGCCCCCGGCGCCTCGCCCTTGCGCGACCACGGAAGCTCCGGGGCCGGTTGTTCGCCCATCGGAACCGAGTTCGCGAACTGCGGGTGGGACGCCGCGCAGACCTCGATCCGCGACCTTGCGTTGAGCTCGGCGCGCAGCGCATCGGGGGTCAGGAAGATTTCCTCCGGCGGCAGGATCGGACGTTCGACATCATGGCGACGCTGCTCCCAGCGATCGCTGGTCTGCGCCCAGAAGGCCGCCGTCGCATCGGCGACGCCATCGCCGACGACCACCAGCGTGTCCTGCCCGAGATGCTCGAACAGCGATGCGGTGCGCTCGAAGAACAAGGGCAGGTAATACTCGATGCCGGATGGCGTGCTGCCTTCCTTGAGGTCCTGGTACAGCGGGCAGCGGCGCGGGTCGAAATCGAAACGATCGCTCAGCTTCTCGCGAACCCTGCGCGTGCTCGCCAGGTCCAGCGGGAACTCGCGCGCCGGCAACAGCTTCACCGATTCCACCGGATGGTCCGAACGTTGGGTCTCGGGATCGAAGCTGCGCAGCGTATCAATGACGTCGTCGAACAGTTCTATGCGGTACGGCACCTCGGAACCCATCGGAAACAGGTCGAGCAGGGCGCCGCGAACCGCGAAATCGCCGGGGTCCAGTACCTGTGGGACGTTGCGGTAGCCGGACGCCTCCAGTCGGCGCTTCTCGGCGTCCATGTCCAGGGTCTGTCCCTTGCGCAGGTCCAGGGCATTGCCGGCGATCCAGCTTGGCGGCGGCAGCCGCTGCATCAGCGACGAAACCGGTACTACCAGCACGCCGCGGCGGGTGGATGGCAGTCGATACATTGCTGCGACACGCTGGGAAACGATGTCCGGGTGCGGACTGAACAGGTCGTAGGGCAGCGTTTCCCAGTCCGGGAAATGCAGGATCGGCAGCTCCCCGGAAAACACCCGAAGGTCGTTCTCGAGCGATTGCGCCGTGTGGCTGTCCCGTACCACTGCCAGCACCAGGCCATCGTGCTCGAGCGCGGTCTGCAACAGGCCCAATGCCATCGCGCTAGCGCTCGATGGCGCCCGCCAGTAGGCACGCTGCTGGCCCGCGCGGGGACGCGGCGGGGCGGGGAGGCGGGGGCGGGCGGTCATCAGCCGCACAGTTTAGCAGCCTGCTAAACTAAGCGGCACGGTCTTCGAAGAATGCAACGCATGGCTGGCAAAGGCGATTCACTAAGAAGCATCCTTTACGCCCTCGGGGCAAACTTCGCCATCTTCGTGGCCAAGGGCGTGGCCGCCTTCATGACCGGCTCCAGTTCGATGCTGGCGGAGGCCGTGCACTCACTCGCCGATTGCGGAAACCAGGGTTTGCTGCTGCTGGGCATGAACCGCGCGAAGCGGCCGGCCACCGAAGACAATCCGCTCGGCTACGGCAAGGAGATCTACTTCTGGTCTTTCCTCGTCGCGCTGATGCTTTTTTCCGTTGGCGGAATGTTTTCCCTGTACGAAGGCTGGCACAAGCTGCATGCCACCGAGCCGCTGACTTCGCCGTGGATCGCCATTGGCGTGCTGCTCTTCAGCATCGTGGCGGAGTCCATTTCCATGCGCGCCTGCCTGGTGGAAGTGAACAAGGCGCGCGGCGACATGAGCCTGTGGAAGTGGTTCCAGGAAAGTCGCCAGGCCGAGTTGGTGGTCATATTCGGCGAAGACCTCGCGGCCTTGATGGGCCTGGTGTTCGCCTTGCTGGCGGTGGCGATGACCATGGTCACGGGAGATCCGTTCTACGACGCGATGGGCTCGCTTGGCATCGGCGTCCTGCTGATCGTGGTGGCGATTTTCATCGCCGTCGAGGTCAAGGCCATGTTGATCGGGCAAAGCATCGAATCGAGCCAGCGCAAGGCCATCCGTGATTTCATCACCGCGCGTCCGGAGATCAAGCAGGTCTACAGCCTGATCACGCTGCAGCTCGGCAACGACGTCATGGTCGCCGTGCAGGCCGAGATGGCCAATCCGGAACTGTCCACCGCGGAAACCATCCTGCTCGTGAACGAGACCGAGGCAGCGCTCAAGGTCGCGTTCCCGGACGTGCGCTGGAGCTTCTTCGAACCAGATAATTCGGACTAGGCCATGCATCGGCCTGCTGCAATGCGATGCGGATGGATGGGCTGGAGCCTCGTGCTCGCCCTGCTGCTGTCGCCTGCGTCGACTGTCGCCGCCGTACCGCCGCCATCCGTCGGCAAGGTGTCGCCGGCAGTCACCCAGGTGCCGCGCCATGCACTGGAAATCCGCGCGCTGAGCGAGCCGGAAGCAGTGCTGAAATTGCTGCCCGACACAATCGCGGCCTCTCGCGCCGCCAATGACCAGGCTACCCTCGCGCTGCTCTACCTGGCGCAGGCGAATGCCTGCCGGGTGGTGGCCGACTGGTCGTGCCAGCGCGTGGCCGGCGCTGCGGCGCGAGGTGCCGCCCGCGCATCCGCGCAGCCGATCCTGGAAGTGCGGGCATTGATCGCAGAGAGCCGCGCGCTGATCGCGATGCAGGATTTCAGCCGCGGCGAGGAACTGCTAGGCCACGCCGAGCTGGTCCTGAAATCGCATCCATCGCCGGAATTGTCCGCTGACGTATTCCTCGCGTATTCCTCGCTCAGCCACTCCCTGGGCAAGCACGCGCTGTCCGCCGAGTACGCGGCGCGCGGACTTTCGGTGTTGTCCGCCGGCCAGGCGCTGCCCTTGCAGGTGCGCCTGTTGCGCAACCTGGCTCGCGCCCAAGGTCTCATCGGGGAGCTCAAGCAGGCAGACCAGAGCCTGCAGCGCGCGCGGCTGCTTGCCGAGCGCTTCGACGATCCCAAGCTGAGCGCCGAGCTGCTGTTTGGCGCGGCGCGAATGGCGCGCGAGGCCGGTGACATCGCCGCGCAGGTGCGCAGCGGCGAGCAGGTGCTGGCAATGGCGGGCCGGCTGAAGAATTCCCAGTTGTTCGGCATGGGTCATGAAGTGCTAGGCCTGGCAGCGCTTGACAGCGGTGACGAGGCCACCGCGGCGCGCGAACTGCGCCTTGCCTACCAGTCGTTTCGCGACCTTGGCCTCAAGCGGGATGAGCTGCGCGTTTCTCGGGCCCTGCTCCGGCTGGCGATCGACCACGAGCAGCCGGCGCAGGCCACCAATGCCATGGTGCTGCGCTTCCTGGAGATTGATGCCGAGATTGACGCCAGCGATCGGGCCAAGGCAGCTGACGACTTCGATGCGCGCCTGAAATATGCCGAGCGCGAATTCGAATTGCTCCGGCTCAGGGACGAAGCCGTGCTGGCCGCGGAGCGCGAGCGTGCGCTGGCGCAGAGCAACCGGCAGTCGCAGTGGCTGTCGATTTCCGCGGCCGCGCTGCTGCTGGTGTTGAGCGTGTTCTTCGTGCTCCAGCGCCGATCCAACCGCAGGCTGAAATGGACTTTGTCGCTGCTGCGCGAGAGCGAGGCGCGCGCGCACGACCTGTTGAACCTCAGCGCCGGCTTCGTCTTCCTGCATGACATGCAGGGCAAGCTGCTCCTGGTCAATCCCGCGATGGCGCAGGCCCTGGGACAGCCAGCGGCGGGCTTGGTCGGTCGCTACCTCAGCGAATTCCAGCCAAGTGGCGGACGCGAGGCGCTAAGCGCCTACCTCGTGCGAATCCATGAGCAGGGCCAGGACACGGGCGTGTTCCTGATCCGTTCCGGGCTGGGCGATCACCGCCACTGGCGCTACAGTTCGCGGCTGTCGGCGCCGGAACAGGGACGCGCCTACGTGGTCGGCAACGCGGTGGATGTCACCGACCAGATCCACGAGACGCGCGTACTGCACGAGCAGAGCGTGCGCGATGCGCTGACCGGCAGCTACAACCGCAGGCACCTGGACAAGTTCGAAGCCGCGCATGCCGAATCCGGCCGTTGGGCCGCGATCAGCGTGGACCTCGACCATTTCAAGCAGGTCAACGACCAACTCGGCCACGACCGCGGCGACCAGGTCCTGGTCGAAGTGGTGCGCTTCCTGTCCGAGCGCGTGCGCGCCGAGGACGCCGTCGTTCGCCTGGGTGGCGACGAGTTCGTGGTGCTGCTGGCAAGCGCCGATGCGCCCACCCTGACTGCAACCGTCGCCAGGCTGAAACGCGACGCGGCGCTGGCATCTTGCGCGTTCTCGCTTGGCAGTGCGTTGCGCGAAGACGGCGAGCCCGTGGCCGCCACCATTGCCCGCGCCGATGCCGACATGTATGCCGCTCGCGCAAGCGTGCGTGCGGCTCGCACGACCGCCTGATCCGCGCGTTACTCCGAGTCGACGCCCGCCAGTTGCATCACCCACGCGTCCACCCGTGGCTCGCCGGCGAAAAAGTCCTTGGGGCGGTTCTCGCCGATCGCCCACCGGTGTAGCCAGCTCGGCCCCCACTTGCCGGTGTAGGCATCGGCGCGCTCATAGGCCGGATCCTGCACGGCTTGCTCGAGGCTGATGAACTGGTAGCCGCGCTTGGCGATTCCAGCCACAAGCACGGCGTAGCAGTCAGCGTTGATCTCGTTGGCATGCATCAACAGGATCTGC
>JANPDF010000026.1:0-12321 GCA_031431355.1 Gammaproteobacteria bacterium | reverse complement strand
CCGCTGGACGACCCGGACCACGCGAACCACGCGGTGCATGCGGCCGTAGACATGGTCCGGGAGCTCGGCGAGTTGAACCAGGCGTGGCTCGGATGGCGCGGCAAGACAGGCGCGGTGACGATGGGCAGGCAACGCATCCTGATCGACAACCAGCGCTTCGTCGGCAATGTCGGCTGGCGCCAGAACGAGCAGACATTCGATGCGGTGGCGTTCGAGCTTGCTCCCGCCAGCGGCGTCGTCCTGCACTACTACTGGCTGGGCCGCGTGCATCGCGTGTCGGGTGACGAAGCCCGCGATCCGTTGGCGCGCGAGCGCGAGTTGTCCACGCACTTGCTGCACGCGACCATTGATCGCAAGGGCCAGCAGTGGAGCGCTTATGCCTACCTGCACGAAGACCGCGATGTCGCGGTGGCCTCGACGGCCACCTACGGCCTGCGCTGGACGCGACCACCGTCGGCCAGCAGCCGCTGGGGAATCAGCGCCGAACTAGCGCGACAAGTTGCATACGCAGACAACCCCGGAAGCTTTGGCCACGACTACTGGCTGCTCGAGCCGGCGCTGCTGGCCGGAGGCATGACCTGGAAACTGGGCTGGGAGCATCTGGGCGCGGATCACGGCCATTCGCTGCAGACGCCGCTGGCAACCCTGCACGCCTTCAACGGGTGGGCGGACAAGTTCCTGACAACCCCACCCGACGGCCTTGAAGATGTCTACTTTTCGGCCTCTCGGAAATTCGGCAAGTTCACCTGGAGCGGCGCGTTCCATGACTATCGTTCGGTCGTCGATGACCGCCACTACGGCCGTGAGGCAAACCTGTCGGTGGCCATGCCGGTGCGCACCGGCTGGAACGCGATGGCCAAGCTGGCCGACTACCGCAGTGACGGCTTCGCCCGCGACACGGTCAAGGCGTGGCTGCAGCTCGAGTACGTCGGCGCCCGTCCGTAACGAGGCGGGCGTGGCGCCCGTCTAGGCAGAAGCCAGCCACGCTGCGACGAACCCGCCCGGCCGGTGCAGGCGGGCCACGCTGAGCATGAAGCCGAACACCAGCAGGGCCAGCACGAAGCTGATCCTGCGCGCACGCGCAGTGCGCGCGCGCTTCAACGCCAGGGTGCCCAGCACGACGTAGACGGGAAGCAGGATCAGTTTCACCGTCAACCAGCCATTGGCGAACATGGCGTGGGGCAGGATGGTCAGCAGCATCAGTGCCGCCGTGAGCAGGATCGTGTCCACCGAGTAACTCAGGTAGCGAAACGGCGCGGCCATCGCCAGCTTGTCCCGCCCTGCCTGCACGAGCGTGCCGCGGACGAGGAACAGTCCGCCACTGAATAGCACCGACATGATGTGCACCCACTTGATCTGGGCGTAGAACTCGATCATGTCAGCCTGCCTTGCCGTCGACGCGCGGCGACAGGTAGATCCTGACGGCGCGAATCGCCCAGGGCGTCAGCGCCAGGACCCATCCAGCCGCGGAAACCACTTGCCAGAGCATCGCATCGCGCGCGAACTCGGCGCCGATACGCGCGAGAGCCACGAGCTGGATCGCGACGAAGGCGATCAACGCGAATCGCGGCAGCACCAGCGGTCGCCCGGAATGGCCCTGGGTCACGCGAGTCACCATGGCGATCAACACGCTGCCGAAGAAACCGATGAACAGCGCATGCGCCGGCGCGCGGCCAAGCAAGTACACGCCGCTGGCAAGGAAGGTAAGGCTTTGCGCGGAGTACAGCGCGAACGACAGGGGCAGCCAGAGCAACCCGACGAACAGCACGCGCAGCAGCGGCGGCTGCTTGCCGTCCGGCCACCAGCGCCAGCACACGGTGCCGGTCAGGGCGAGCAGGGGCAGGTCGGCCAACCACAACCAGGGATACGCATGCGCCAATTCGAGCCCGAGATGCAGGAGCAGCAGCCCCCAGGCGCTGGCCAGCAGCCACAGCGGTCGCCACGCTACGTAGTCAGGCACTGCGCCGCTGGCGAAAAATGGAAACATCCGGTGCGCGACGGTGAAATAGATCGGCAGCAGCAGGCCAAAGGTGCCGAGCTTGATGCTGATGAAAGCCATCAGCGGCATGGACTGAAAGACAAATGCCGCCTGGCAGAGCAGTCCGAGCAAGCCGAGGACGAGCGCGGCGTAGCAGGACCGTGCGTGCCATGTGATTCCTTTCTCGTGACGCAGGATGCCGCCCAGCGAAAGCAGCCCGGCGCTCCACGCAACGATGGTCAGCAGCAGCCCGACCGCCACGCCCGGTGTCCATCCGAAGGCGCCAGCCAGCGTGAAGGCTTGGCCGGCGACCAGGCCGATGCCGGTGACGGCGTAGCGCCAGACCGGAAACGGATCCAGCCCCGTCCAGCGCGGGAACACCGTCAGCAGGAATCCGAAGATGAAACTCGGCAGTACCTGGTATTGCATGACATAAGCATGCAGCCAACCGGCAAAGATGGAGGGCTCCGGCATCGCCGGCCAGCCGAAGCGCCGTGACGAAAGCCAGAGCGCCCACCAGAGCATCGCCACGATGAGGTTCGCCGCACCGATGAAAAACGGCATCCGGTGCGGCGAATCAAGTAATCGACCCAGCGAAGCGGAACCTTGCTCCGGCGTCCTGCCAACATCCATCCGCTCAGCCTTCCGGTAATCCCGCGGCGCCGATGACGACCGGCTCGCGCCGCGGCGCCACCCACAGGCGGAATACGAACCAGGTCAACGCGACTGCGCCGACACTGAAGATAGTATCGCCAGGAACGCGCGTCCAGACCAGCATCTCGATGATCGGCTGCTGCATGAAGTCGGCCGAGCGCGCATACGCGTAGCCATGCTCGAGCGTCGCCAGCAACTGCATGATGCCCATCGGCAGCAGGGTCAACAGCGCCATCATCACCAGGCCGATATTCAGCGACCAGAACGCCACCTTGACCGGCCGCTCGTCCCAGATCATCTGGCCGCGCAGCCCGCGCATGCAGAACATCATCAGCGCGATGCCGAGCATGCCGTACACGCCAAACAGCGCCGTGTGCCCGTGCAGCGGCGTCAGGTTCAGTCCCTGCATGTAGTACAGCGACAGCGGCGGGTTGATCAGGAAACCGAACAGTCCGGCGCCGACCAGGTTCCAGAACGACACCGCGATGAAGAACATGATCGGCCAGCGATAACGCGCCATCCACGGCGCCGATTGTCCAAGTTTCCACGTGTGGAAGGCCTCGAAGCCGATATAGGCCAGTGGCACTACTTCCAGCGCGCTGAAGCTCGCGCCCAGCGCGACCACCGCCGTCGGCATGCCGACGAAGAACAGGTGGTGCAGGGTGCCGAGCACGCCGCCGGCCATGAACACGATGGTCGAGAACAGCACGGCCACCGATGCGGTCGACGTCTTGAGCAGGCCCAGGCGGGTGAAGATCAGCGCCATCACGGCGGTGGCGAACACTTCGAAGAAGCCTTCGACCCACAGGTGCACCAGCCACCAGCGCCAATACTCGACCTCGGAGATGTGCGTGTGCTCGTTCCACATCAGTCCGGCGGCATAGAACAGGCCGATGGCGACGGTGGACAGGAACAGCAGCGCGACGATGTTCTTTGCCGCATTCGACGGCCCGGTCAGCACCGGCCACAGCGAGCGTCCAACCAGGGTCAGCCAGAGCACCAGGCCAATGAACAGGAACCACTGCCAGAAGCGACCGATGTCAGCATATTCCCAGCCCTGGTGACCGAACCAGAAGTTGTAGTCGAGTCCGAGCTTCTGCATTATCGCCAACCACTGGCCGGCGAAAGCGCCGACTACGATGATCACCAGGCAGCCGAACAGGAAATTGACGCCGAGCCGCTGGAAGCGTGGCTCATGGCCGGAGATCGCGGGACCGATATAGAGGCCCGTCGCCAGCCACGCAGTCGCGATCCACAACACCGCGAGTTGCGTGTGCCAGGTGCGCGACAGTGAATAGGGCAGGATGTTCGACAGGGTGAAACCGTAAGCGGTCTGGCCTTCGACCTGGTAATGCGCGGTGATCGCGCCGAGCAGGATCTGGACGAGGAATAGCGCCAGCACCAGCCAGAAATACTTGGCGGTCGCGCGCATCGACGGCGTGATCCGCATCGTTGCGAAGGGATCGGTGGACGGGATCACGTGCGGCTCTTCGCTGCGGCTGTGGGTGACGGCGTAGTGCCAGCCCAGCGCGGCGATCGCCGCGATCAGGAATAGCACGCTGAACACCGACCAGATGAACAGCGACGGCGGCGGGGTGTTGCCGACGAGGGGTTCGCTCGGCCAGTTGTTGGTGTAAGTGACCTTCTTCGCGACCGGCAAGCCGGCTGCCGCGGCAACCTCGCCGGTCGGCGTCGCGCGTTCGGTGGTCGCCGCCCAGGCTGTCCACCAGAAGAAGGCAGTCAGGGCGCGCCTGTGTTCGGCCGTGTCCACGGTGTCTTGCTTCATTGCATAGGCTTCACGCAGCACCGCGTTGGCCGGGTCATTACCGAACAGGCTCTCGTAGTGCGCGGCCACGTTCGACACTGCTGCCGCGCGGTCGTTGCTTATCGTGATCGTGCCGGTCGCTGGGTCATAGGTGTTGGCGCGCATCATGTCCTGAAGGCGGCCGCGCAGGGCGGATTGCTGCTCAATGGGCAACTGCGCGTAGATGGCCATGCCGCCGTTGCGCCGCGCCCAGAGGTTGAGGACGTCGGTGGCTTCGCGATGCAGCCAGTCGGCGCTCCAGTCGGGCGCGACGTAGCCGCCATGGCCCCAGATGGAGCCGAGTTGCATGCCGCCCATGGACTGCCAGACCTGCCGCCCTGTCTCGATGTCGGCCCGGGTGTAGAGCACCCTGCCATCGACCGTGGCGACCTTTTCCGGCATCGGCGGCGCAGCGCGGAAGATCTCGCCTCCGGCCCAAAGGAGGACAGAAAACGACGCGATGAGCAGGGCTGCCAGCCCCAGCCAAAGCTTCCTGGTGTTGCTCATGGCGCATCTCCGGAAGTTGAACGCAGGCATGTTGGCCGATGGGAAGGGTCGCGACCATGACGCAGGTCAAGCGACTGGCATTGGCTGCCTACTGGCGCAGGATCGCCGCTGCCACTTTTTCAAGCCGGTCGCGGTCGAGCAGTTCCATGTCGCGCCGGTCCACGCGCAGCAGCCCGTCACGCTGGAATCGCCAGAGCACGCGGCTGACCGTTTCCGGCGCGATGTGCAGGTGGTTTGCGATGTCGGTGCGCGACATCGTCAGCTGGAACCGCGTTGCCGAGAAGCCGCGCGCCGCCAGCCGGTCCGACAGGGCGAACAGGAAAGCAGCCAGCTTCTGGTCCGCGCTCCAGTCCCCCGCGAGCAGCTTCGCCCGGGCCATGCCGCGGCTAAGCAGGCGGAACAATAGTTGCAACAGGTTCGGAAGGCGGGCTGCGAGGAGGGCAATCTTGGGGAAGGAGAATCGGCAGAGCATGACCGTATCAAGCGCCACCGCGTTGCATGGGTAGACGTCGCCGTCGATGCCATCCAGTCCGATCACTTCGCCCGGCAAGTGGAACCCGAGTACGTGTTCGCGGCCGTCCTCGTCCAGCACGTAGGTCTTGACCGTGCCTGCGCGCACTGCGGCGATGGCACCGAAGGGATCGCCCCTGCGGAAGATGTGGTCGCCGGCGTGCAGCGGGCCGACGTGTTCGACCAGCATGTGCAGGTCCACCAGCGACGTCTTGTCCATGCCCTGCGACAGGCAAGCCTGGGAAAATGCGCAAGTGGAGCAGAACTGCAGCGCGCTGCCGTCGTCGGCCAGGATGCCTGCGTCCAGTCGAGGAAACTCCGGCTGGTTCACGACGCAGCCCAAGGGTCAGATCGCCCGCGAGTATCGGGGCGTCGTTCCAGAGGCCGGCGTCTCGCCAAGGTAGCGGTCGAAACACATCGCCACGTTGCGCAGCAGCAGGCGTCCGGGCGCGGTGACCTTGATCGAACCAGGCTCGATGCGGACCAGCCCGTCGGCCACCAGTGGTTCAAGTTTCCTGATCGCATCGGCGAAGTATGATTCGAAACGGATGCCATAGCGACGTTCCAGCGCCGTGGCCGGCACTTCGCCCTGGCACATCAGGTTCTGCATCAGGTCAGCGCGGATCTGGTCGTCCTCGCTCAGGTGCATGCCACGGAAGACCGGCAGCCGACCCTCGTCCAAGGCGATTTCCCAGCTGGCGAGGTCGCGCGAGTTCTGGCTGAAGCTGTCGCCGATATGGCTGATGGCGCTCACGCCCAGCCCGATCAGGTCGCTGTCGGCGTGGGTGGTGTAGCCCATGAAATTGCGGTGCAGCGTGCCGCGCGCCTGGGCCTGGGCGAGTTCGTCGTCGGGCAGCGCGAAATGGTCCATGCCGATATAGAGGTAGCCGGCATCGGTGAGTTTCTGGATTGCCAGTTCGAGCAGGCTGATCTTCACTTCCGCCGAGGGCAGATCGATCGCGTCGATCTGGCGCTGGGCCTTGAACATTTCCGGCAGGTGCGCGTAGCTGTAGACAGCGACGCGGTCCGGCCGCATTGCCACCACCGTATCCAGTGTCTTCGCGAATCCCGCCGGCGTCTGTTTCGGCAGTCCGTAGATCAGGTCCACGTTTACCGAGCGGAAGCCCGAGGCTCGGCACGCCTCGATCACGGCAGCCGTCTGCTCGACACTCTGGATGCGGTTGACCGCCTCCTGCACCTGCGGGTCGAAATCCTGCACGCCCAGGCTGGCGCGGTTGAAACCGATCGTGGCGAGCTCAGCGATTTCGGCTGGGGAGATGAAACGCGGATCGAGCTCGATTGAAATATCGCGGTTGTCGCTCTCGGAAAAGCGGAACCGCTGCCGCAGGTGATCGACGACCTGCCGCAGTTGCGCTGGCGACAGGAAATTGGGTGTGCCGCCGCCGAAGTGCAGCTGGATGACTTCGCGATCGCGGTCGAACATGGCCGCGGCCAGGTCGATTTCGCGCATCAGGCGCGCCAAGTAGCCCTCGGAGCGGCTGACGTCGCGGGTGATGATCCGGTTGCAGCCGCAGTAAAAGCAGGGACTCATGCAGAACGGCACGTGCACGTACAGCGACAGCCGGCGCGGAATGGGGTCGCCGTTGCTTTCGCCGACGGCCTCGCGTAGCTGGGCTTCGCCGAAGCCGGCGCTGAATTGCGGTGCAGTCGGATAGGACGTGTAGCGCGGGCCCGGCCGGTCGTGCCGGCGCAGCAGGATGGGGTCGATGGCGGGGCTGGTTTTCATGCGGCCAGTCTGGGCAGGAACCGGCGGGAGCGCATTGATCCTGATCAAACGGGGTGCGCATGAACGGCCTGGGCGGCGCGAGCAGGCGAGGGAGCGGCGGTGGAACGGGAATCACAGTATCCTTCAGGGTTGATAGCTCAAGATGGCCACGATGAAAATTCTGCTCGGTTCCGTATTCTCGTTATTCCTCCTCCTGGCGGCAGCGCCCTCGCAAGCGTACGCCCCGGCCCGCCACGACGCCGCGCACGCAAGTGAACTCGCCGCGCTCGGGCAGGCCGAGGATCCGTTCGCGCCGGTGTTCGTGCTCATGTCCCGCGCCACCTTCCAGAGCGGCTTGCAGTCGATCGGCCGCAACCCAAAGCCTCGTCGCGATGCGGTCGGCAGCGACTTGGTCCTGGCCGAGTTCAGGACCCACCAGCTATCCGACATCAGCCAGCTGGTGCATGAGAAGGAAAAGCGTTGCGGCGGATACTTCGCGTTCAAGTCGGCAGCGGATGCGGATGCGTTCCTGCGCGCGGACCGGACGGCGCAGGCCATGACCGGAAAGTTCCTCGCTGCCTACACAATCGACAACCAGGCAACTGTCAATCCGTGGCTGCCCCAGGTGGCTGAAGCCAACATCCGCGGCACCATCAGCCACCTGTCCACCACGTATCCGAATCGCTACTACGCCAGCTCCTATGGGGTGACGTCGGCCACCTGGATCCGCGATCGCTGGCTAGCCTTGGCCAACGGGCGCAGCGACGTCAGCGCGGAATTGTTCACGGCCTGTGGCAACTGCTCCAGCCAGCCCTCGGTGATCCTGACCATCCAGGGCACCGACCTGCCCAGTGAGATCGTCGTGCTCGGCGGCCACCTCGATTCGATTTCCAACAGCGGCAGCGGCGATGCGATGAATGCGCCCGGCGCCGATGACGATGCATCAGGCATCGCCAGTCTCACCGAAGTGCTGCGCATTGCCATGGCCAGCGGCTGGAAGCCGAAGCGCACGGTCAAGTTCATGGGCTATGCCGCCGAGGAAGTCGGACTGCGCGGCTCCTCCGCGATCGCCCAGTCGTTCAAGACCCAGGGCAAGAACGTGGTCGGCGTCCTGCAACTGGACATGACCAACTACCGGGCTGGCTCCCCGTACGACATGCAGCTGATCACGGACTACAGCAACGCCGGCGTGCAGCAGTTTCTCCGCGACCTGTTCGACACCTACCTGTTGCCGCTGGGAATGTCGCGAAGCACCTACACCTGCGGCTACGGCTGTTCCGACCATGCTTCCTGGACAACCGCAGGCTTTCCGTCGGCGATGATGTATGAGGGCGGTGATTTCAACTACCTGCACACCACCAATGACACGCTCGCGCAGATGGGCAATTCCGCTGTTCCCAGCATCGCACTGGCTAAGTTGGGATTGGCATTCCTGGGCGAGCTCGGCAAGACCCAGGGTGTCGTCGGGCCGCCGCCGACCGGGGGCGTGCTCAGCAACGGCGTGCCGGTCAGCAGCCTCGCCGCAACCACGGGCAATGCGCTGAGCTACACGATGGCCGTGCCGGCAAATTCCTCCAACCTCAAGTTCGCGATGTCCGGCGGAACCGGCAACGCCGACCTGTACGTGAAGTTCGGCAGTGCGCCGACCGACACCAGCTACGACTGCCGGCCGTATCGCGCTGGAAGCCTGGAATCGTGTTCGGTTGCCGCGCCGCAGGTTGGAACCTATTACGTGCGCGTCAAGGCGCGGACCTCGTTTTCCGGGCTCAAGCTGACCGGTAGCTACAGCGCCGGCAGCGGCGGTGGCGGCACCCAGGACTATACGAATTCGACGCCGATGGCGGTTCCCGACCTGCAAACCGTTAATAGCTCCATCACCGTTTCCGGTCGCACCGGCAACGCGCCGGCGGGCAGCCAGGTCTATGTGAACATCACGCACCCGCGCCGCGGTGACCTGAGGATCCGGCTGGTCGCGCCCGATGGCAGCCTGTACCTGCTCAAGCAGAGTAGCGCCGGCGATACCGCGGCCAACGTGGTGGCCACCTACACGGTGAACTTGTCTGCCGAGGTACTCAACGGCACCTGGAAGCTGCGCATCGCCGACGTTGCCAGCGGCAGCACCGGCACGCTCAACAACTGGAAGATCACGTTCTGATCGCTGGGCAGGCGAGCGGGCAATAAAAAACCGGCGCGGGGCCGGTTTTTCAATCGTTGGTCGGGGAGACAGGATTCGAACCTGCGACTTCTACGTCCCGAACGTAGCGCTCTACCAGGCTGAGCTACACCCCGAGGGAGCCGCTTATTCTAGAGGCGAGCCAGCGATCAGGCAAGTTCCGCCGCGCCGCGGGCCGGACAGGGCCGACGGGAACGGGCCGACAAGGCTAAAATACATGCTTTGCGCGCCTTCCTGGAGTTTCGGTCTTGATCAAGCCTCGCACCCCGCCCGGCGTCATGGAGCTGCGGCCCCGTGACCAGATTGCCTTCCAGCGCATGCTGGACGTGGTACGGCGCAATTTCGAGCGATTCGGCTTCCTGCCGGTCGAGACCCCGGTGTTTGAACTTTCGGATGTGTTGCTGACCAAAACCGGCGGTGAAACCGAGCGCCAGGTCTACTTCGTGCAGTCCACCGGCGCGCTCGAGCAGGGCGGCCAACCGGAACTTGCGCTTCGCTTCGACCTGACCGTGCCGCTGGCCCGCTACGTCGCCGAACACGAGCATGACCTGGCGTTTCCCTTTCGCCGCTACCAGATCCAGCGCGTGTACCGCGGCGAGCGTGCCCAGCGCGGCCGTTTCCGCGAGTTCTACCAGTGCGACATCGATGTGATCGGCAAGGATTCCCTGTCGGTGCGCTACGACGCCGAGATGCCCGCGGTGATCCACGCCGTGTTCTCCGAGCTCGGCATCGGCCCATTCACGGTGCAGCTGAACAACCGGAAGTTGTTGCGCGGCTTCTTCGAAGGCCTTGGCATTGCCGACGGCGACCGCCAGATGCTGGTGCTGCGCGA
This sequence comes from Gammaproteobacteria bacterium, assembly GCA_031431355.1. Lineage (GTDB taxonomy): Bacteria > Pseudomonadota > Gammaproteobacteria > Xanthomonadales > Xanthomonadaceae > Arenimonas. The sequence goes on along the minus strand of JANPDF010000026.1, from coordinate 2,137 downwards.
AGTGGACAAGCTCGACAAGCGGGGCGCCGACCACGTGCGCGCCACGCTGCTCGGGGAAGCATTCGGATTGACCGCGGAAGTGACCGACCGGATCCTCGCGTTCGTCCAGATGCGTTCGACCAGCCACGCAGGCGCGCTGGCGCAGCTCGATTCGCTTGGCAGCGGAAGTGCAACGCTCAACCAGGGCATCGCAGAACTGCGCACCGTGATCGAGCTGCTGCGCGCTGCCGGCGTGCCCGAAAAGAACTACGCGATCAATTTCTCGATCGCCCGCGGCCTGGATTACTACACCGGTACCGTCTACGAAACCACGCTCGACGATTTCCCGCAAATCGGCTCGATCTGCTCCGGTGGCCGTTACGAAAACCTGGCCGGCCACTACAGCAAGTCACACCTGCCCGGCGTTGGCATATCGATTGGAGCCACCCGGCTGTTCTGGCAGCTGCGCGAGGCGGGAATCCTGTCCAGCGCCGATAGCACCGTCGAGGCGCTGGTCGGCCTGATGGATGAAAGCAGGCTAGGCGATTCCATGGAGCTGGCCAACGTTTTGCGCGCCGGTGGCATCAATACAGAAGTGCAACTGGAGCCGAAGAAGCTGGCGAAGCAGTTCCAGTATGCGGACCGCGCCGGCATTCGCTTCATGGTGCTGGTCGGCGAAGATGAAGCCGCGCGCGGTGTGGTAACGGTCAAGGACCTGCGCCGCCAGGAGCAGTTCGAGGTCTTGCGAACGGAACTGGTGGCTGCCCTGAAGGTGGAACTGGAACAACAACGCGCGATGCAGGGCCGCTGACATGAAATCTATCCGACTCGATGGACAGTCGCTAACCCGCGAGCAGGTCGTAGCCGTTGCCTTCGGCGCCACGGTCGAACTGGACGTAAAGCAGCTGGAGAAAGTCCAGCACGCCGCCGACTTCCTGGCCGAACAGGTCAGTCGGCAGGAACCGATCTACGGCGTGTCGACCGGATTCGGCAGCAACGCCGACAAACTGCTCGGCGCACATCGCCTGCGCAACGGACGGCCGGGGACGGCGTCGGGCGACGAGACGCTGCTGGAAGAGCTGCAGCGCAACCTGATCGTCACCCACGCGGTGTGCGTCGGTGAGCCGTTCTCCGCCGACGTGGTCCGCGCCATGCTGGTGATCCGCATCAACACGCTGATGCGCGGGCACTCGGGCATCCGGGTGTCCACGTTGCAGGCGCAGGCGGCGTTGCTTAATGCCGGCATCGTACCCGTGGTTCCGCAGAAGGGATCGGTCGGCGCCAGCGGCGACCTGGCGCCGCTGTCGCACCTGGCTATCGTGCTGCTAGGTGGAGGCGAGGCCTTCTACCAGGGCGAGCGTATGCCAGGCGCCGAAGCGCTGCGGCGCGCCGGCCTGTCGCCGGTGCGGCTGTCGCACAAGGAAGGCCTGGCGCTGAACAACGGCACGGCGCAGATGTTGGCGACCGGTGTCCTGGCGGCAGCGCAACTGGAAGACCTGCTCGATACCGCAGATCTTGCCGCAGCCATGACCATCGACGCCTTCGCCGGCCGGATGCGCGCCTTCGACCAGCACGTGCACGAGTTGCGCCCGCACCCGGGCCAGCTGGCGACGGCGTCCAACCTGCGGCAGTTGTTGCACGACTCGACGTTGGCCGATATCGACTACCACCTGGTACCTAAGTTTCGCTGCTGGGCACCCGACAGTTGGACCACGCCGGAACAGTCGGCACTGGGCTTCGACATCGGTTGGGACTGGGTGCCGCTCAACCAGCGACACGGCCGTGAACGCTTCTACCAGCGCTTCCGTCCATTCCGCGGCGGCAAGAAGCACCAGCCGCAGGACAGCTACTCGATCCGCTGCATTCCGCAGGTGCATGGCGCCGTGCGCGACGCGCTGGGGCAGGCGCAGCGAGTGCTCGACATCGAGCTCAATTCGGTCACCGACAATCCGCTGCTGTTTCCGGATCTCCCGGGTGCCCGCTACATCGAGGACCAGGTGGTCTCGGCCGGCCATTTCCACGGCATGCCGCTGGCGTTGGCGATGAGCTACCTGAAGGCAGCGATCCCGGTGCTAGCATCCATCTCGGAGCGACGCTTGAACAAACTGGTCGACCCAGCTACCAACGACGGCTTGCCGATGAGGAAGGCCGGCAAGCC
>JANPDF010000025.1:0-24260 GCA_031431355.1 Gammaproteobacteria bacterium | reverse complement strand
AATTCAACTACAAGTTCGCATCGAACAGAACAACAGCAGGCTCAGCCCCATCAACGAGAGGCTGGAAAATGCCGTGTACAGGAAGGCGAGGCCGACCCGCGTCATCGGACGCGCATAGTCGTAGCTGAGCACTAGCACGGCGCCGGCAAGGAAGGGCACGGCCAGCGAGGCGACGTGCATCCAGGGCGGCGAGTTGTAGCGAATGCCAAAGGCGATGGCTGCGGCCGTGCCCAGGAATTGCAGGGCAAAACCCATCGCCAGTCGCAGCCGGGAGCGATGCGGTTTGAGCGGGAAACGCGCCAGCGAAGGGTTGCGTTCAGTGTTTATCGTCGGATTCCTTCTTGATGGCGTGGCGCGCGCCGAGCAGGCAGGCGGCAAGCATGCCAGTGTAGACAAGCGAATAACACCACCCGGCCGGTCCGGAGTGCCCCGCCGATTCGATGCCCGTGCTGGCTTCCAGGTAGCGCCAGAACGGCATCAGCAGGATCGTCAGCAGGTAGGCGAGCGGCAGGCCGAGCAATAGCAGCCCGGCAACCGAGAGGATGGCCTTGCCCTTGTAATCCATCCGGTCATTCCCCCGCCCGCTCAGGAACGTCGTAATCGAACTCGTACAGGTGCTTGCCACCCTCGATGATGATGCGCATCTGGCCGTCGATTCCGGCCAGTTGACCGGTGCCGGAATCAGGGACCACGCTGACCAGGAGCTCCGCGACGCCGCGATTCATCACCCCGCGGTGCTGCAGGGCAAAGCTTCCCGCGCGGCCCGCCAGTGTGCCGACCACGTATTCCATGGCGACATAGCCAGCCGAACCGTCAGTGCCGGTGCGAACCGCGAGCATCTGGCCCTTGCTGAGCGCATCGAGGTCGCCGTGGAACTGCTTGTCGAGCGCCATGCGACCGATGCCCGGGTCGCCGACGCCATCTTCTTGGGCCTGCGGCGTCAGCTTGACGTCGAACGCGCCATTGGCACGGCTGCTCATCAATTCTTCCCTGTCCGGTGTTTGCTGCGGCCAGCCTACTTGCCGATCGCCGCAAAGACAAACCCACGGATCTTGTTTTCAGCCATCTTCCCAGACGATGTCCACGCCATCCGAGCTGCCAACCGCCTGCCGCAGCATGGCAAGCAAGGACAGGCTGGCACCAGCGTCCTCGAGGATGCCGATGGTGGCGGCATCGATGAAATAGTCGGTATCGCGCGAGGACTCCTCTTCCAGGCTGTCCACCAGGAATTGGAAATCCACGCGACTGATCGCGCCGATGCGGGCACCAGTGGCTTTGTCGGTGAGGCGGATGTCCATTTGATTTCCTTGGTCAGGTTTGGGCGGCGAATGCGCTGGATGGCGATTGCAGGCAGGCTACACCTAGCGGGAGAACAGCGTCCACAGACCGGCCGCCGTTAACTTCGGACCGCGCGCCGGGCTAGGCGCCACACGACTGCGATAGCAAAACCCGCCTCGGGTCGTCGCGTCGGATGCCGCTCACGACGAAGATCAACTTGGTCGGCACCGGCAGGCTCTCGGGAACCCGCCCGGGCCTTCGAGTAACCGAATAGCAGACAGTGATCGCGTCCTGTTCTTTCCTGACCCGGATGGACTCCCTGCGCACCCATTCGCCAGGACTGATCAGCGTGACGGTCGATACCACCAGACCGCCGCGCGAACCCCAACTGGTTCGAACCGTGTCGAAATTTTCGTTCGGAACCGCGACGAAGTCAGGATCGGCGGTTGCGATCACGCGATGGTTGCTGCAACCGGCCAGTAGCGCGCACGTTGCCAGCAAGAGCGCGCTCGCCTTCATTGTCCGGTTGCCCGCCCGAGCGCGAGCAGCAACGGAATATCCGCCTCGGTTGCCTTGCGCCTGTCCAGGGGTGCGGCCATGAGTGTTCAGCGTGCTCCGCGTTGATTGATCGGCGCGCATCTGCACTTTCACGTTGGAAGTGCGCTGCGATCTTGACCGAATCCGGTGGCTCTAGCCAGTGTGTGCGTCCGCTCGGCGCAGGTGTAGTTCCGTTCACGCGTTCAGGCGGCGGAAAGGCTGCGCCGACCGGGCTGCGTACCATGGCGCATACCCCGTCACCGACGGGCGCGGGACGAGCAGAAGATGTACACCGCATTCGAGAGACGGCCGTCTGTGCCGCCATCCCCCGCGCCCACGCCGCCTTCGGCGCCAGCCTCGGTTTCGCGCGCCCGAGGGCTGAGCCGCCGACACTGGCTGGCGATTGCACTGCTGGTCTTGGCCGGGTTGCTGACCTGGTTGGTCTGGGCCCTGCCGCTGGACCGCGCGCTGGGGCCGTTGCCAGATCCCACGCTGATCCTGCTGGACCGCAACGAGGTCGCGTTCGCGCGCCGGGGCGCATTGAAGGAAGAGCCGGTGGATACCCGGTTGTTGCCCGCGCACGTGGTCGGCGCGGTGCTGTCGATCGAGGACCGTCGGTTCTTCCACCACCTGGGCGTGGATCCGTTCGGCATTCTCCGCGCAAGCGTGCGCAACGCGCGCGCCGGAGGCATCGAGGAAGGTGGCAGCACGATCACCCAGCAGCTGGCCAAGACCAGTTTCCTGTCGCCCGAGCGCACGCTGCGGCGCAAGGCGCAGGAAGCATTGATCGCCCTCTGGTTGGAACTGCGAATGGACAAGCACGAGATCCTGTCGCGCTACCTGAGCAGCATCTACTTCGGCGATGGCGTTTACGGATTGCGCGGCGCCGCGCGCCACTATTTCGGCGTAGCGCCGGAGGACCTCAACATCAGCGAGGCCGCCATGCTGGCGGGCATGATCAAGGCGCCGTCGTCGCTGTCGCCGACCCAGCATCCCGATGCGGCGAATGCGCGGACCCAGGTGGTGATCGAGGCGATGCGGGACAACGGCGTGCTCGCGCAGGACCAGCTGCGCGGCCTGGAGCCAGCGCGGATCGGCGGTGGCCGCGCCGACTTGCCAGTGGGTACTTACTTCGCGGACTGGATGTCGCCGGACGCGAAGGACTCCTTCGCCGCCGCCTATGGCGAAGTGATGGTCAGGACCACCCTGGACCTGGCATTGCAGCAGCATGCCGAGCGCGTCATCGGACGCATCCTTCGCGAGCAGGGCGAGAACAGCCGCATTGGCCAGGTCGCCCTAGTCGCCATGCGCCCGAACGGAGAAGTGCTGGCCATGGTCGGCGGTCGCGACTACGCCGCCAGCCCCTACAACCGCGCCACCCAGGCCCAGCGCCAGCCCGGCTCTGCGTTCAAGCTGTTCGTGTACCACGCCGCCATCCGCGCCGGTCACCGGCCCGATGACAGGGTCGATGATTCGCCAATCAGCATCGGCGGCTGGACGCCGGCCAATTACAACGACACCTATCGCGGCAGCACATCGCTGCGGCAGGCGTTTGCACAGTCCAGCAACGTCGCCGCGGTACGCCTTGCGCAATCGGTGGGATCAGGCGCGGTAGTGCAGTCGGCGCGCGAACTCGGCATCACCAGCGAACTGGGCACCGATGGCTCGCTCGCGCTGGGCAGCTACGAAACGACACTGCTGGAGCTGACGGCTGCTTTCGCGGCGATCGCCGGCGGCTTCGCGCCGGTGGTTCCATTCGGTGTGTTCGACCACATGCCAGCCGGGCAAAAACACGCAATCGATCCATGGGAACGCGCGAAGCTGCTCGACCTGTTGTGGACGGCCGTGGAATCCGGCACCGGCCGCTCCGCCCGCTTATCCATCCCGGTATTCGGCAAGACCGGCACGACCCAGGATTACAAGGACGCGTTGTTCGTCGGCATGGCCGGGGACCTGGTCACAGGTGTCTGGGTCGGCAACGACGACAACACGCCGATGCTTGGCGTGACCGGTGGCACCATCCCGGCACGGATCTGGCACGACTTCATGGCCGGCGCATCGCTCAGGCCCAACGAGGAACTGGCGCTGATGAAGGGATGGCGCGAAGCACCGCCGGAGCAACTGGAAAACGCTCCGGCGGTCCAGGAGGATCGCCACCGTTCCCGGCTCTCGAATTGGTTTCGCAACAAGTTCGGCCGCGGCAAGGGCAAGGACAAGAGCAAGCGCCGTTGACCTGATGTGCGCTCACAAGCCAGCCGCGGCTAGTGCCCGAACGTCGGCCAGTACAACAGGCACACCATCAGCAGGTAGCCCAGCGCCGATGCAGCGAAGCCCGCCGACAAGGACGCAACGCCGCGGCGGGCCCGCCATGCAGGGTACAACCACGCCCCGAGCACGATCAGAGGCAGCGCGAGCAGGTAGCATGGGTGATCAATGAGGAAACGCGTTGCCGGGGGCGCTTGTATTCCCAGCACGCTGTACAAGGCAGGGAATGGCGCGATGGTGACCGGCGCTATCAGCCAGGGGACCAGGGACAGGGCCATTCCCGCTGCCGACTGTGCGTGGCTGCGCAAATCCACTTCACTTACTCCCGTGCACGGCTACCTGAAGGACGATAGCAGACTGGCGGAACTAGCCGCGGCGCCTCGTCCGGCCGCGGGTCAAGGCTGGAGCGGATTGGGGTGCGCAGCCGCCTGTTTCTTCGATGCCTTGCGACTCCACGCGCAGTGCAGCAAGCGTTGCACGGTCGCTGGCTTGGCCTCGGCAAGCAGCACGCGCAGGCCCACCGCTGCCTCGCCCCAGAACAGTTTCTGGAATGCCGTAGGCGACACTGCCAGCGCCTGCTCGCGATCGGCCTCATCCACGAACAAGTGCAGATGCAGGCCGTCTGGAGGCACTGTCGCAAAAATCTTTCCAGCGACCCGGAACGAGGAGTACTTGTGGTGCGGCGCCTCGGTAGCGCCGGGGAGCGCCATTGCAAAGCGCCTGGCCTGCTCGATGTTCATCGCCACCTCACGCTGGAATGCTTACCGGCGGTCATTGGGCGTGGCATGCGCGATCGCGCCGTCGCCGTAGGAACGAATGATTTCCGAGACGACGATGTGGTAGCCGTTGTACCACCGGGCGTATTGCCGCTTCGCCTCCTGATGGACCGGATGGATGGAAAACGCCTTGAGCGATTCCAGGTTGTCCCAGTAATAGGTGGCATTCCTGCGGCTCGCGTCGGCGGTCTGCCACGATTCCGAGCCAAGGAAGCCTGGCATCGACCGCGCCACCGAATCGATGATCGCGTTGAGCCGATGGAATTCCGCGTCGTAGTTCCCGGCTTCATAGATGAATGCAGCGCTGTACATCGTCTCCCCCACAAGAGTGGCTAGAGCTTACCGCAGCGTCGCGCCCTGAGTGCGAGCCACCAAACACCATGAAGCTGAAATGCCTGCCGCCGATCGCCTTGAACAGCGCCCCAGGCCCGAGATGAAAGGGAGTGAATGGCATCGTGTCAGGACATCGCCTTCCTGATGATGCTGGCCAACTCCTCGGGCACCGGCATCGGACGCAGCGCACTGACATTCGAGCCACCCGTGTTGCCATTGGGAACCAGGCCGATCGCGGTCTTGGTTGCGGCACCGATCAGTCGCGGCACCTGGCCGACTACCTCACGGGGCTGGCGGTGACGAAATCCCCAAGCCAGCATTTGCATGTGCACCTGAACATGCTGCCAGGTGGACGCCTGGCCGAGCACATGCGCCCGCTCGAGGTGGCTGAAGGCCAGGGCTTCATTGTTGGCCCGTTCGGCATCGCGAGCCAGGCGAATTTCAGCATCGACGTAGGGCGCGATGTTGCGCGCGAACCTGCTTGATCGCAGCGTCAGCGCCGCCATCGCCCAGGCCAGACACCACGCCGACAACAGCCATGCCAGTGCGGTGAACAGCCAGCCGAAGGGCGTGGGAGAACACCATCCCCACCCACACAGGCCATTGTGCTCAAGCAGTCCGGGCACGCCGATTGCGTGGAACAGCGAGACCGAAAAGTAAGGCAGGAGCAGGAGGTAGCGGGCAGGCGACTCGAAGTACGCCGACCAGATCACGCCCGGCGTCAGCAGCAGCAGGTAGGCGCCAATGATCAGCGCGAAGAACTTGAGCGTGCGCGGCTGGAACATGCTGGTCAGGTGCTTGCGGTTTCCACGTCAAATAGCCTTGCCATCGTAGTTGTGCACGGTGATCGTACTGAGATCCAGGTCGGCGATGCAGCGCAGGTTGATGGCGGCAACCGCGCACGTGTCGCTGTCGAGCGTCCACCACGCGACCCCTGATCCGCCGCTATGGGACCAGTTGGATCCCGAACTGGCGCACCACAAGGGCAAATAGGCCAAAACAGGCGACGGTGAGTGCGACACTCGCGGCCATCGTAGCCCAGAATCCCAGGCGCGGCAGCAGCACCGGGAACGCAAGGAACATCGGCAAGGTGGGCAGCACGTACCAGAACGTGTACCAGGCGTGGTTTGCAATCTTTTCCTGCGGCTGATTCTCTACGTAGAGCCAGATCAGCGCCAGGAACGTGACCAAGGGAAGCGCGGCCACGAAGCCACCGAGTCGGTCACTCCGCTTGGCCGCCTCCGAGACGAGGACAACGACTGCCGCTGTCAACAGGTATTTGGTGATCAGCCAGGACATGACATCTCCTCGGGGTTAAAGCAACGAAGTGCACGTTGCCAGATTGCGGACTCTCTCGGTGGACGCGCGGCTCCTCCGCTAGGCGATCTTGAACTTGCTGCGTACCCGGAGCGGCCAGATAACCTTGAACTGGGCGCCGCCAACGACGCGATGGGCTGCGGTCACCTTGTCGAGCAACTGCAGCTCCTCGAGCACCGGCTTCGAGCGGCGAAACGCCGACGCCGGGTCCGGCGTCAAGATGAAGAGGTTGATATCCCGCGCGCCGATGTCATGGCCATCCATCTCCGCGCTGGCGCCCAGGATTTCGCCGATCCGCGTCTCCAGCACGCCGACGAGCGCCGGGTCTTCCACGGAACTGCGGCGGAGCTGGAGTACAAGCTGATGTTGCATGGCCTGCCCGTGGTTCGACTGGGTCACTTGCAGTATCCGCGCTTGGCTCGCCGCCGGGTCGACAGCCAGCCTAGTGCGGAAATCATGAGTGAGGGCAGCACGACCCAGAGCAGCTCGCTGTAAAGCACGGCACTTCCCCGGCCGGAAACGAACGCCGTGACGGACAGCGGCGAAACGGCGATCGGCTGCCAGGGAAAAAAGTAGCGATGGTTCGACAGCGGCGACAGGAGGGCAATGCCGAGCCCGCCATCGGTCAGCGCGTCCAGCACGCCATGCGAGGCAGTACACAGGAAGAGGAAGGCGAAGATCGTACCGGGCCTAGCCGGTTTGAATGCGGCGCGGCATGCGAGGCTGATGACCGCTGCCAGGGCCGCCGCGAAAAACAGCGAATGGCTCAGCCCCCGATGGCCAAGCAGGCTGTCGTATGGGACGCCCAGATGGAACCCCAGCACGTCGAGATCTGGAAGTACTGTGCAGGCAGCTCCAACGGTCGCCAGTCGCATGCCGATGCCAAAACGAAGAAACCATGGCGCCAGCGCAAGCGCCACGAACGGGTGGCTGATTATCGAGGCCATGACAGGTCCATGAGCAGGGGGGGGCTTCTAGGCGAGGCGCTCGTGCACCCGCAGCGTGTCCCCGACACGCGTTCGGAATTCCTTCGGCCTTTCCATTCCTTCATCGGCAGCGCAGAAGATCAGGTGGTTTCCCTCGAAGGCGTAAATGGCCGGGAATGTCTTTTCCTTGTCGGTGCCGCAGGTATCGGTCCAGTCCACCGCCTTGGGCCGTTGCGCCGGATCGAGCGTAAACGTGCCTTCGAGCACGATCGTCCCGTCCGCAAGTGTCACGACGTACGTGTTGCCGGCAAAGGTGGTGATCGGCGCAGAACCGAATTCGTCCGGCGGGTCGGTGACGCCGTCAGCTTCACAGCTGACCTGCCGCCAGGTGCCTTCGAACCTGGCGAGTTCCTCGGCTATCGCGTTTGGGTGCTGGGCCTTCACAAGACTTCCCGCTGCGTGGTTGTCTGCGCAAGCGTAGCAAAGCCATGAGTCGTGCGCTTCGCGGAGCAGGTGGCGAGCCTACGAAGTTCGGCCGACCGGTGCCCGGCGGTGCATTCCTATCCAGCAATCGACGACGCCGTTTCCGGTTGGCTCTACCTTGTCCAGCCACTGTCCGAGCAAGGCCTGCTTGTCTTCGGTCGGTCCGCCAAACTCCAGTTTCCGAATGGTCCACCACTGGTCGAACAGCGCCGCGGAGACGCGATCCGAACCCAGGATCGCCCGCGCCCCCTCATCGGTCTGCAACGGGCCGTACTCGCGCAACTGGGCCAGGTACATGAGCTTGATGGCGACGGCAATGTCGAACAGGCGCCAGGCGGAGCGGTCCGCGAAACAGCGCGTCGTCAGGTAGGGCGTGAGCAGGAATTCGGACAGGACCTTGCCGGCGCTCTCGGTAAGTTCGCGAGGAGCGTGCGGCTTCGGCTCGATCAGGAAGTAGGCGAGGCGCTGCATCGTGCAGGGAAACGGCATGTCATGCGGAGAGGATGGTCTCAGCGTGCGAAGCGGCAATGTCCTGTCGGTGAAGCAGGGGTGAAGCGCTCGCCGGACTCCCCGGGCGCTCAGAAGGTAGGGGATGGTGGCGGTTCCAGGGATGCTGCTGGCTCGAGCAGGTCGATCCGCTCATTGGTCGCATCCACCTCCACCACCAGTCTGGAAAACGTCCAGGCGCCAGCCGACTTGCGCGCTTCCAGGTAAATCGTTCCGGCGCCGCGTGGCCCGGATATCGGAATCGACAGCTCCGCCTCTCCGGACGGACCGCTCTCGCTGACGTTTCCGGACACGAAGAAACCCTCCTCAATCGGGGTCCCGAGCGAGGCGCTCACCGCGGGATTGGCACGGGCGCGCTCGAGTGCCTCGCTGTAGGCGGTGCTGTTCTTCATCATGCCAAACACGAAGGTGAAGATCAGGGCGATGAAGGCTGCAACCAGCAGCACCATGGAAAGACAGCCCACCGGCACGAACCATTTCCAGTTTTTCCCCCACCAACTCGGTTGCTGGGCCATGGCTGCTCCCCTTTGATGAATTTGCCTCGTAGCTCAGCGGCCAGCGAGGTCCCGGAACCAGTCATTGTTGGAGGGTCTGAACAGAAGATACGTCGCGCACAACTGCAGTGACAGCACGCAAGCGTCCAGCATCATCAGCCAGGGCAATTGTTGCGATTCGAGCAAGAAGTTGACAGCCATCAAACCCAGACCCCAGGCCAGGAATATGACGAACACAATCCGCGCCCAGCTATTGCCGGATCCAATTCCCAGCAACAGCGTTGCCCCAATCGCGTAGCCGAGAATATGGACACCCACGCTGCGCAAGTCCAGCGGGACGCCGCTCAAGGCGAAGTACACCAGGCTGGCGGCAATCATGATCAGCAGCGCCAACCAAAGCAGGACGAGCGCGGCCCGGACGGGCGTGGGCCGTCCTGGCTTCACCACGGCTTCCTCCTGCGAATCGGACACGGCGAGCTCCTTCGAAGCAATGGCTCGCACAGCTTACTGTGAATCTTTTCTTGCTGCCGGCGACGGAAGCGACGTTCGGCACCGGGCACCGAATCCTTAGCTACTGGGAATCAATTCCAGCAACTCCGCTTCCAGTGCCAGCACGGGGCCGGGATCTCTCTGCTGGTAGAGTTTGTACGCAGCGTGGAAGCGATAGACGCGAGCCGCGTGAAATGGCCGGAACACGATGACTGCGGGTGTCGGTTCGAAGGCGCCAAGGAAGTTGTTGAACACCACGCTGGCGAGCGAGAAGCCACGCCATCGATGGCCAGGTAGAGCAGGCCCTTGTGGCCGTAGATGATGAGGAAGCCAATGAGCAGGGCAGGCAGGATGAAAAATGCCAGGATGCCGATGAGCAAGTGTTTTGGTGTGATCTCGCGCAGTCTTGCCCAGGAACGTCGTTCTGACATCGGGAAACCGCCTCGCTGGAACTGTTGCCAGTGGGCCCTAGAAAACCAGCAGCGCGGCCTTGAAGGTCAGCCCGAACAAGACCAGCGACGAGATGAAGAACAGGGCGAACCGGGTTGGAATATGGTTCCACAGAGCCTGGACGAGGCTATGGACGACCCGCAGCGCGACAAACCCCCAGGCCAACGCAAGGCTGCTGGAGGAGGCATCACCCAGCACGGCCAGGCTGATCGCCACCGCGTAGAAAAGCGTGGGCAGTTCCATCAGGTGATTGAAATTGTCGGCCTTCCAGCGAACGCTGGCCGGAAGCTGCGCCATCTGGTCGCCCCTTGGCATTACCGGATCGAGGACCATCCTGGCCCGGATGATGGCGGGGATCCGGGTTGCATACATCCAGGCCCAGATCACGCCGGACCAGATGACGAGTGCAATGACGGGCGCGAGCATTGGGGTTGCATTGGTCATGAGGGTCTCCGGGGCGTGGACTTGGAAAAACAGTTGAGGGTCACCGCTTCGCGATGTTCGGCCCGTGCCAGCTCACTTGGAGAAGATCGTCCACACGCCGACGGCGATGAATCCCAGTCCCGCCACGAGCTTCAGCGTGGCGGGCGACACGAATCGCTCGAGCTGGGCGCCGACCAGCACGCCGATGGCTGCGGCCAGCACCAGTGCCGAAGCGGAGCCGGCAAAGACCACCCATTTGCTCGTCTCGCCCTTCGCGGAGAAGAGCATCGTTGCGAGCTGGGTCTTGTCGCCGATTTCAGCCAGGAATACGGTCACGAAGACAGTCAGGAAGGCTTGCCACACATTGACGGACATAGGGCCTCGCGAGCAGATTGTTGGTGGCTGATGCCTGGGGCAAGGGCGATGCCCTCACGAACCTGGGCCGGCAATGCTGAGCTGCTTCGCCTTGCTGAGCGACGCCAAGGCCCTACCATAGGATGCCTCGACCAGCTCCACAAGGTAGGAGGTTGTCATCAGGCCTACTCTGCGATTTCAGTGGTTTGAACGCTGACGACGCGCCAGGTGCCGGCCTGCCTGACATAGGTGTCGGTGTAACGATAATGTGTCTTGAATGGCTTGCCGTCATAGGTGCCGCTCAGCTGAGTCGTGCCGGTGACCAGGGCAGCGTCCCCGTAAAATCGGATTTCAACGTCCTCGGGTTCGTATGGGTGTATGACCAGCTTTTCGGAAGTAATGCCGGACAGGAATTCAGCCTTGTTTGATTGACGGCCCTGGCTATCGATATGCCGGAATGACTCCGCCATGTTGTTGCCAATGGCATTCAAGTCCTTGCCAACGATGGCGCGGTCCCATGCGTCAGCCTGTTCCCGAAGCACGGTCGCATAAAGCCTGCTTGGGGCTTGCGTGGTAAGACATCCGCCCAGGCTAAATGTGCAAGCAAGGACAAAGACAGCAGCTGAAGCTCGCATAATCGAATTCCTGGGCGAAGGGTCTGAATCAATGCTGGCTGGTGCGGGCTCAGGCACCGCCGATACGAACCAATTTGCTGCGGCCGGAGGCGCCGCTCTTGATCTCCACGCATGACTTTGGCACGCCAAAATGCCTTGCGACAAGGCCTATCAGTTCTGCATTCGCCTTTCCGTCAACGGGCGGGGACTTGAGCCGGGCGAGCCAGACACCTGGGCTGGTCTCTTCAAGTGCGCTCGCCCGTGCGCCGGGCTTGACCCGAACCTGGATCACCCTGGCCGGGGAGTCAGGCCGAGGGCGCGCCAAGGCAGGCAATCCTGTAGCCAATCCAGACGGCCGCAATGCCAAGCACCAGACTGGCCACCGCATACGTTGCGGCCGTCTGGATCTCGCCCCGGCGCAGCAGGAGCGTCGTCTCCAGGCCGAACGCCGAGAACGTGGTGAATCCGCCGAGAAGTCCGGTGAACAGAAATAGGCGAACCTGCGGGGAAAGCACGTCGTACCTGGCGATCATGCCTGCAAGCATCCCGGCGATCAGGCAGCCGACGATGTTGACGACAAAGGTCGCCACTGGAAAGCGATCCGGCGCCGTCGCGTAGCGCAACCAGTCGCCGATCAGGTAGCGCGCTATCGACCCGATGCCTCCACCAAGCCCGACAAGCACGATGGCCTTCATGTGGTCTCCTTCATCGTTCTTAATGAATGGTGAGCATCTGCGGGACCCGCAGACACCTATGCCTTTCTCACGAACTCCGATTTCAGCTGCATCGCGCCGATCCCGTCGACCTTGCAGTCGATGTCGTGATCTCCCTCTACCAGGCGAATGTTTCTGACCTTCGTGCCAACTTTCAAGACCGACGAGGAGCCCTTGACCTTCAGGTCCTTGATGACCGTGACACTGTCGCCATCATGGAGTTCGTTGCCAACTGCGTCCCGGACTATCCGCTCCTGAGCGACTGGCTCGCCGGTGGAAGCCGTCCACTCATGGGCGCACTCCGGGCAGACGTAGAGTCCGGCGTCCTGGTAGGTAAACTCGGAATTGCAGCTTGGGCAGGACGGCAGGTTTGGCATTGCTTCCGACTTGGCGCGATACAGCACCAGGAAATAGGGGGCGAGAATCGGTAGGATCCAGGCAATTGTGCACTTGAACCTCTTCCTCCCACGGCTGAACTATAGTTGCGGCCACGCTTTGATGATACCCACGACGTGGATGATGCCAATCAGAACGCAGATCGCCCCACTCCATAGCCAAAAAGCCAAACTATTGCTGGGAATTACTCGCATCAAGGGAGCGAACGCCAATCCCCGCAGGAGGTAGGCAGCGGCGATAAGCGGCAGGGCCAAGCGCAGGTGGGGAATTCGTGGAATGAGGCCGGATCCAGACACAGCCAATGCGGACCACAGGAACAGGATGGTCGCTATCGCAAGTGTCATCCTGGTTGGATAGGCAGAGCCTGCCTCGACCAGGGCGGCCATTTTTTCCCCTGCGCCGAAGAACCGATACCAACTTGCGCCGAAAATGATGCAACCCAGGTGCAGCAGTCCGGCCAGGGCACTAAGCCCTGCGGCGACGATGAGGAAGTAGTTGGGGCTTGCGTACATTCGAGTTGAGTCTAACGCAAGAGCCAAGCGGTGCGCCGCGGCCAGACCGGGACCGTGTTCAGGCGACTTTATTGCTGTCGTCCCACAGCATCGGCTGCCAAAGTTCAACCTTGTTTCCGTCCGGGTCCATGAGCCACGCGAACTTTCCGTTCTCGTGCGACTCCGGGCCGCTGACGACAGCCACACCGTCCGCGCGCAGTTGCGCAAGAAGCTCATCGAGGTTGTCGACTCGATAGTTGATCATGAAGGATGAGTCGCTTGGGCTGAACCATTGGCTGTCTGCATCCGCCACATGCCACACCGTTAGGCCTTGGTCTTCGGCTTTGTCGTCCGGCCACCTGAGTACGGCACCACCAAAGTCCTCCAATGCCATGCCCAGGTGCTGCCGATACCACGCCGCCAAAGCAGCACTATCGCCCTTGCTCTTGAAGAACACGCCGCCGATTCCGGTAATCTTTGCCATGGCGCCTCCTCCTTCGTTTGTCTCATTGAGATGTGTTCAACAGCCGGTTTGGCAATGCCAAACTCCGCCGCTAGGCACGCCTTAGGGCCAGCCAAGTCCAAATTGCACCAGCGGCGTCAACGATCGCAAACACAATGAGAATGGGTGGGGCGAGGTCAAGCAGCACAAACGTGCCGAAGAACAAAAGGACGGATAGCCGTACTGATACTGTCCAGGCAAAGAAAGCTGTCAGCCCGACTGCCGCGGCGCGAATGTAGTAGACGCCAAGAAAGCCAACGAGCATCCCCGTGACGCGAATCCAGACGTCTGTGACAGGCGCAACCCCGAACATTTCGAGTAGGATATTTGGGGCAGCCATCAGCACTGCGCTGAGCAAGATGAGATAGCCGCCAAATACGCGGACTGTCTGTGCTGGAGTTGTCATCTGTCCCTCCCCATGTCAGGTGCCTGCCGCGGCAACAGCCAGCTGTCTTGCCTTGCCAAGCGACGCTCGCGGCCTACGATATGACGCCTCAACCAGGTCCGCAAGGTCGGATGGCCGTAGGGAGTCCGGGCGGATCCGGCAAATTGTCTGCAGCGCACTTTGAGCCTGATGACATCCATAGAGCTACCTCCCAACGCCTGAAACAAGGGGACCGGGAGCGCGAAGCAGCCGCGATTTCGCTGGAATGGATAGCTAGGGTGCTGCGAGCTTGAGTTTGCCAACGCGCTGAAGGTTGACGTGCTGGCGAGCAACCCAATTGAAAAGCTCAGAATCTGGGACAAATCCTGCGATGGCCCCTACGACGCATGCCCTTAAGTCCTCTAAACCGGGCTCGACCGTATCCGCGTCCCATTGCTCAGCGGTACGCTTCTTGGGATCGAGCGAGCGGTACGCCGCTTTCTGATCCTCGACTGTCGGGTCTACGAGGACCATGCCAACGACGTCGGATGAATAGGTGTATGCGTAGAGTCTTACGCTGAGGCCGCCGGAGGAATGACCGACGAGCACATACGGGGGCTTAATGCCTGCGGCAACCAGCAGGCGATGCAAGTCGTCAACTATATTTGCGCTTGTTGATGCGCGAACTCCCTCATCGCTAAAGGCTACTCCAGCGCGATCGTAGGAGCACGCGGGTGTCTTTTGCGAGATCGCAGGTTGAACGAATCCTCATACATTGATCGGGTCGGCCAAGCCTGCCTCAAAAACAACGGTTGGCGATCCGGATCCTACGCAATACAGATTGAGTCTACGTCCCGGTTCAACCTCAACCAGCCGTTGAGGTTGCGTGTAGGTAGTGCCATCGATCAATGGCGGGGCGAGGTCAGCAGCAATTGCAGACGTTGAAAGTAAGCAGACAGCAATAGTCTTTAAAGCTAAGTTGCCGTAGGTGAACATTTCGGCCTGCTTCCTGTGTCTGGGGAACAGCGTGCGTCAACGGGGCCTAACGCCTGAGTCAAGCGGCCCGCACCGGCGCGCGAGACACTCGGAAAACCCGCAGGCCTGCCCCGACGGTGTGGGTCCGCTTGAAGGATTGGTTAGGCATTCGTTCTACTTGCCTTGAAGCTGGCGTACCACTGGCCAGAAAATAGGAAGCGCCAGAAGTTGCAGAATTGCTCCGCGTATAAACGCCGCAGAAAGTCGCGTGCGCCCAAGAAGGGCGGCGGCTTGATAGGTTCGAGCGAATGAGCGACGGTCTGCAGCACCAAAGACACTACGATGCACAGGACCGCGGCAATTAGAATCCGTAGTTCGAACACGGCGCCGGCAATGGGAAGAATGTGCCCAACGACAAACAGCGGCACCGCGAAGAGGTGGATCAGCAGATTCGCGGCGTTTGTGTGCACGGGAGGTGTCTCGCTCCAGGCCCAGGCTAACAGCGCCGGAAACGCCATCGCGTTTCTGTCTTCGGATGGTTTCTGGACCAAACTGGATTGGTCGGTCGAATTCTCCATACACCCTCCTTCTTTCAACTCTGCTAGCTGCAGGAATGCCTTACGTTTGAATTAAGCCGCATCGCGGAGCGACGTCGGTTTGAATGATTTGTTAGCCGTCAATTCTCCCGAACCAGTCATCACCGCTTCAACCAGAAAACTTCTTCATTCGGTCTTTGTTTGGAACTTCAGGTGTGAAGTTACGAGCATCTTCAAAAGCCTTCAGAAACGCAGGACGTTTAGAAAGTCTAGACAGGTACTCGCGAAATATTTCGTCTTGACAGAGTTGGTAACCCCGTGCCCAGGTCACATTGTGCCCAATAACGATATCCGCGCCGGAAAATTCCTCCCCACATATAAAGGACGTCCGGTCCAGCCTTTCCTTGAGCTGCGGTTCCACTTCCTCAACGAACTTGTGTCGATACCGTTCGATGGTTCGTGAGTCGGATTGTGCTGTAGGCAAAACGTGCTCGTGTATCCGAACTTGCCACAGCATCATGTCCATCCAGGTGCCTCCGAAATGCAGCATTTGAAGGTAATCGGCTCGCTCAAGCGACAACCCCGCGGGCGGCGAAAGCTGCTTTTCGGGGAATGCATCGACGAGCCATTCCACCATAGCCACGCTCTCTAGCATTCGATGGACCGAACCATCTTCCGTGTAGATTTCAAGCAGCGGAACATTGTGGTTCGGGTTCTTCTGCAGATAATCGTCGCGGTATTGCTCCCCGCTATAAAGCTGAACATTCTGAACCTCAAAATCATCGCCAACCGTTTCATGCAGGGCCCACCGAACTCGCGCGCTGCGGGTGGCCGGGAAATGATATAGCTTCAGTGACTTGATTTTCATATGGTCCAAGCTTAGCAAGCTGGTTGCTTTTTGACGGCTAACGCCTGAGTCAAGGGAACCCGCGCCGGATGCTTGCTTGGAACTAGCAAACAGACGGGTTCCCCTTGAATGAATAGTTAGGTGATGCGCCGCTACTTGACCGAACTCTGCACTGGCACTGCATCCAATGGCGATTCAAACGCAATGAACAGAATGCATGAATCAGAACTCGCGCAGACAGCGTGGTGCGGTCGTTTGGCTGGCCCGTAGGCATATGTCCCAGCCTTGAGCACTGTCATTGGCTGGCCGTCATAGGTGACCTGAAGTTCACCTGCAACAAGAATCATGCGCTCGGCGGATGTATGCCAGTGCAGAGGAATAGTCGACTTGGCAGGCACTTTGAGGAAGACGTCCAGGTTGTCTTTCGTCGGATCGCCATGAAGTACCGCGAGAGCGCAACCTTCTGGCATGAAGGGCGGGCATGGGCCCCATTTAAGCTGCGAGTCATCTGCAGTTAGGGTTAGCGCTGGCTCAGGGGTTGGCGCAGGTTCAAGTGCGCTCGCGAAGGAGCTAGCAAGGCCAAATAGACAAATTGCGACAGATTGGAATACTGGACCAACGAACGATTCGTTACGCATGGGTCACTTCTCCTGTTGATTGAGCACGCTGCTCTATTTGATTACCGCCTCACGCCTGAGTTAAGGGGACCACAATCGGAACGATTGCGGTTCCCCTTGAATGAATAGTTAGGCGTCACGCAACTGCTGCCGCAAGACGCTTCTTGGCAGTGACCTCGATCTCGATTCGCATGCGGGGGTCAGCGAGGCCCGCAGAGATCATCATGGCAGCAGGGCGAATATCGCCAAAGTAGCTGCGAAGCACCGGCCAGCATTGCTCGAATTCGGTGGCGTCTGGCAGAACATATGTAACCCGCACAATGTCCTCGAATCCCGAGCCGGCTTGCTCGAGAGCGCTCGCGATGTTTTTAAGACATTGCTCAGCCTGCCCAGTGACTCCATCAACGATTGTCATGGTCGAGTAGTCAAAACCGGTGGTACCTGAAACGAACACCCAATCACCGTCCACTACGGCACGGGAGTAACCAATTTCTGCTTCAAAGGTCGATCCGGAGCTGATTAGTTTGCGAGTCATGGGCTCTCTCTTGCAGTGTCGTGGAGTTCGACCTGACGCCTAACGCCTGAGTTAAAGGGACAAAAATGCATGCATTTGTGTTCCCCTTGAATGAATAGTTAGAGCCTACCGTGCAAGTGAGCTCTTGCTGTAAGAACCGCGGCACCAACGACGCCTAGTGCCAGACACAAAATGTGCAGCATGCCAACGGGAATAATAGCCAATAATCCATTGCCATCTGTGAGGGGCCACCATGGCCGCATGTCGGGGTGCATCGCCGCGTCGAAGAGGACATGCGAAAAGGTACCAACCAGTGCTCCCGCGAACGAGGCCGTCCAGGTGAAGGTGTAGTGCGGAATCTTGAGCAGCCTTAGAACGAAGACGCTGATCGGCCTTCCGATGAGTCCTGCTGCCAGGCCGATGGCGAGCGCGCCGCCCAGCGTGTGAGTGTATCCGTGCAGAATGGCCTTGCCTTGGATTATGGCAATAAGGGGTTCGATATCCATCATTACCTGAGACCCACCAAACACCAGGAAGCTGAAGTGTTTGCCGCCAATGGCCTTGAAAAGTGCGCCTGGACCAAGGTGGATCGGAGTAAACGGCATAGGGTCTAACGCCTGAACTAAGCGGACCGTAATCGCTACGATTGCGGTTCCGCTTGAATGAATGGTTAGGGCCGACCGCTCGCAACTATTGCGGAGGCTCTGCCGGGAATTGTTTGGCGCCTTCAGGTATCAGGATGCCCGGCAGCTTGCGCGAAGTCCAGATATGGGTGGCACCGCCAAGGTCTACGGGCTGGTCGAAGGATCCGCCCTTAACGCTCAGAGTCGAGAACCCCCGTCGGTGATGCCACACCCTTGAGCCGCAGTCTGCGCAGAAGTTGCAATCAAGAGTGCGGCCTGCATCTGTGGGTCGCGACCAAACTTCGGGCTTTCCCTGGACTAATCGGAACGCCTTCTCGAGGACGATTACGGAAATGCCGAACGCCGAAGCGGACTGATGTTGGCACTCGCGGCAGTGGCAAACATACGTGTCCAGCGGGACGGCGTGAATCTCGTACCGAAGCGCTCCGCACTGGCAGCCGCCGGATTTGAAAGGCTCGCTCATTACGATTCTCGCCGATGAGGGTTGTGTGGGGCCTAACGCCTGAGTTGAGGGGACGAGAATCGGTACGATCCTTGTTCCCCTTGATTGAATAGTTAGAACCGTCGCCGCAAGAGCGCATAGGCAACGAAGCCAATCAATAGTAGTGCCAATGCGATCCAGTCCGCCGTGACGACTCTTGCGATACTGGCATTGTAGCCGTCAGCTGACCAAGCCAAGGAAAGAAAGGATACGACACTCACGGTGCCAAGAATAAGGGCGGTGAGCTGCAAGGCGGGAAGGAAGGCGGCAACTATGAAAAACGTACCAAGGAGGCCGAAGAGAACGGCTCGATGTCGCATGAGAATGACGACGTTGGGATCACCCAGAGTGACTCCGTAAAGAGACTGGATCCGATCTGCTCCGCTGACACCGGCGAGCGGAAGCAAGAGAATGATTCCAACAAGTATGAGAACTGCTGTCACGAGGTAGCGCACTGGCGAATTCTCCAGGGTCTAACGCCTGAGTTAAGGGGACCCGCGCCGGATGCTTGCTTGAAACCAGCAAACAGACGGGTTCCCCTTGATTGAATAGTTAGGGCCTGCGCATATTGACACGCCCTGATTGAACATGTACAGTATCACGTACATACGCGGAGAGGCCAATGGACGCCATTACCTACACCACAGCTCGCGCAAACTTGGCCGATACCATGGACCGGGTCTGCGACGACCACGAGCCTATCATTATTACTCGCAACAGCCAGCAAGCTGTCGTGATGATGTCTCTCGACGATTTCAAGGCGCTTGAAGAGACCTCGTACCTGTTGCGTAGCCCGAAGAATGCACGGCGTCTTCTTGAGTCGATGGCAAGTCTCGAGACCGGAAAAGGAAAAGAGCGGAAGCTAGCCAAGTGAAGCTCATCTTTTCGGAGGAGGCGTGGGACGATTATCTGTATTGGCAGAAGACCGACAAGAAGCTCCTGGAAAGAATTCACGCCCTGATCAAAGACATTTCGCGATCTCCATTTGAAGGGATCGGCAAGCCCGAGCCGTTGAAACATGCGCTGGCGGGATACTGGTCCCGGCGAATCAATGACGAGCACCGCATCGTTTACAAAGTAGCGGATGGCTCCATGCTAATTGCTCAGTTGCGATACCACTATTAGGGCCTAACGCCTGAGTTGAGGGGACAGACATCGGTACGATGGCTGTTCCCCTTGAATGAATAGTTAGGCTATTGCTGCAATGTAGTACCAGAACATTGCAGCAACAATGCCATTGGACAAGCCGAACTCAAGAAATGAGCGACGGGACAGACGATGACCAACATAGAGAAATGTCGAAAGCAAGAACGCCCACGATTTTAGTGCAGCACCAAATACCAGAAACGGAATCGCGAGTGTAGTGTGGAAGTATAGATAGACATAGAGGATTGCGAAAACAACTGCCGTTCCAGCGGTGAAAAGTTTGAACTGGAGAAATTGATCCGGCAGGTGCGAGGCTGTTGGCATGGAAGTAGCCACCTCCGACAGCAGTTTCGCCGCGCACAGGAAATTGAGTGCTGCACCAACTAGCAGGATTTCCTTCATGCCGAGCCCCCGAATGCTAGGCCTAACGCCTGAATTAAGCGGACCGTAATCGGTACGATTGCGGTTCCGCTGGAATGAATAGTTAGGGTGCTGCGAGCTTTAACCTGCCGACACGCTGGAGGTTGACATGCTTGCGAGCAACCCACAGGTCGTGGTTGTCCTGCATCGCCAGCCAACTCTCGGGCGAGCGTCCAATGGCCTTGGAGAGACGAAGTGCCATCTCCGGCGTAATGCGACTGGTGCCCTTGAGAATGCGGCTAAGCGTGGAAGCAGCCACGTCGAGCTTCGCCGCGAGCTCCCGGCCACTGATGCCGTTCGGCTCAAGGTAGATGTCGGTGATGAACTCACCAGGGTGGGGAGGGTTGTACATAGCCATCAGAGATAGTCCTCAAAATCCAGAACGTAGGTGTTTCCGTCTTTGAACTCAAATGTGAGTCGCCAATTGCCATTCACAGAAATAGACCAGCGGCCGCGCATCGCGCCCTTGAGTGGATGGAGCGCGAATCCTGGAACATCCATATCCTCAATTACCTGAGCGGTATCCAGGGCAGTTAGCTGCAGTCGGAGCCGCTTCGCATGGCTCGCCTGGATCCCGGCGGCACTGCCGGTCTCGAACAACTTGCGAAGGCCCTTGTGACGGAACGATTGAATCATGCGTCATGATAGCACGTTGCGCAGCACGCAACAACAGGGCCTAACGCCTGAGTCAAGGGGAGCAAAATCGGAGCGATTTTGGTTCCCCTTGAATAAATAGTTAGAGCCGTTGCTACGCAGCGTGTGCGGACAATTTGACGCCAAGGGCGCGAGCGACCTTGACCACGGTATCGAACCGGGGCTTGGCACCAGGCGCCAGCGCCTTGTAAAGGCTCTCACGACCGAGGCCAGCATCTCTCGCAACTTGCGACATGCCACGTGCGCGAGCTACATCACTAAGTGCGAGGAGAAGATGATCGAGGTCCCCAGTCTCCAGGACGGCGCTAACGTAATCCGCAATGGCCGCGTCGTCGGTGAGATAGCGCGTCGCGTCAAAGGGAAGCAGTTTCTTGGGTGTTTTGGTCTTGCTCATATCTATGGCTCCAACTCGCCAGCAATCTTATGGGCTCGCTTGATGTCCCGTTTCTGGGACGACTTGTCGCCGCCGGCGAGCATGATTATCAGCAGATTGCCGCGGCGGGTGAAATAGAGCCGGTAACCGGCTCCAACGTCGACTCGCAGCTCGGATACCGGGCCGCCAACGGGAGCCCAGTCACCGAGGTTCCCTGCTTCCGCCAAGCGGAGCCGGGCAGCGATGCGAATTTGGGCTCGCTTGTCGGACAGATCATCCAGCCAGGTCTAAAATTCCTCGGTCTGGAGAACTGTATACATTGCGGCAGTGTATCCGAACGGATACGTAAATCAAGCAGTGCTGACTGGGCGATTTCAGGATCTAACGCCTGAGTTAATGCGACGGATCGGCAACGCGGAACCGTTCCCCTTGAATGAATAGTTAGGACGATAGCGTAGCAAATGGTGGCATGTAGGGAGCAAGCGGCAAGACGGGGGACGCGCGCCACTTCCCTGCGCCTCACGCTGCTACGAGACGCCAAACTTAATCTTGCCCAACTTGCATTGCGCCGCGACGAACTTGTGTCGCAATACGCGCCTACTATTGGTTACCGGCAATCATGCGGGATGGAGCACTACCAACATGGATAAGAATCGAACCGCAGGTGCGAAGAAAGAACTCAAGGGTGCACTGAAGGAACTCGCCGGCAATATCACAGGCAACGAGTCCAAGGAACGGGCCGGCGAGGTGCAGCAAAAGTTGGGCAAAGTGCAGAGGAAAGCTGGCGAAGCGGCTGATGAAATTCGAGATGCTGCGAAGAAAGACGACTAAGCACGCTACCGACGACTGACGAGTTCATTTTTCTCTAGGCCTAACGCCTGAGCGAAGGGAACCGTAATCGGTACGATTGCGGTTCCCCTCGAATGAATAGTTAGGGCGCTTGCATGACACCCCATGACTCGCAGATGCCGCCGTACGGTGCCATCGCGTTCGAGACGCGCCGCTGCATGGAGGTCACGGTTTCATAGGTTACTTTCGCTTTAAGCTTGATTTGAACATAACCCGGAAATTCCTCAGTTGGCGCGCAAAGCCCGAACTTGCCGAATGGACGAAGCCGGTCTAGCGCGTCCTTGGACGGTGGCCATTCGAAGAAGTCCACGTTGAAGTCGATCTCGTGGTCAGTCGAAAAATCAAAGGCAGACGATTCAAGTCGCCGCATTACATCGCCGTCGTCGTCTTCTGGCCAACTCAGAATGTCTTGCTCCTGGGCCTAACGATTGAGCTCAGCCGCGGCGCGAAGCGGCGTCGGCTGCAGCGATTTGTTAGGCGGCAATGGGTTCGGACGCTCGCATCTGCTACTTGGTTACGCGTTCCCACTCTACAGTCCACTCCTGGACACCGGCCGGCAGTGGTGGCGCCGGGCGCAGCACGAGGCGGTTACCTGAAAGAACGAAGTACCTCTTGCGATCCGTCCCTGCAAGGTTCGGAACCCGGTCCATTTCGATGTGATGCACGACGTAACCTTGTGCCTCGTTGACGTCGAAGGTGCCGCAGTAGGCCACCAGACCGTCGAGGGCCGCGCGCACCTCTGCGTCCGAGGGTGTTGCCTCGGACACCCACTTGGACCGATCTGGGTCTGCGAGCACCGCGCACATCCGCCCGGTGTCGCTGTACATGATGTAACCCTTCCCGTTCGGTCCCGTCTGCGGATCAGGCCTGACGCTCCCGTCGGTCATGCTCTGCTTGGCAGAAACAAGCCGCCACGTGCCCACTAAGGAGGTCGACGCTCTCGCCCCACCTTGTTCCGCAAACTGTGAAGATATGCCGCCGATGACCATCACGGCGAAAACCGCCAGGTATCGCTTCATGTCGCCTCTCTATGGTGCTTGGCCTAACGTTCACGGTGAGGGGCGCGCGCCGCCCTTGCGCGCGTCCCGCTCAACCTTGCTGTTAGGCGGCATAGGCGGAGACTCTCGTGCCGATTCGCGCCTCCACCATCAAAGCGTGACGGTCACGCGCAGGAACGTCGCGGGAACCGACGTCATGTCCTTCCGTGAGCTCTTGTTCTGCGTCTTGAACAGCTCCTCCAGCTGTCTTTGCAGATCCGCCACGCGCCCGGTCTTCTCCGCGGCATCGAAGGCGTTCATGGTCGGCCCGTAGTACCTCCTGAACCGGTCGACGAACTCCGCCGACGTGCCGGGACAGTTGAACGTAAATGTGTCCCGCGCGAAGGATATTTTCTCGGCCGGAACGCCGGCAGCGACAAAGCGTTCGGTGACGCTGCTCTCGACGCCCCAGGTCATCGGGCTGACGAAGCCTTCCGGCGGCGGCGGCGTGAATGCCGAGCTGATCTTCAGGATCTGCGCGACCAGCGTCGGGTCGTTGGGGATCCAGTTGCCCATGATGATGCGTCCGCCTGGGCGGATGACGCGCACCATCTCTTTCGCCACATCGAACGGCTTGGGCGCGAACATCGCCCCGAATATGCTTACAAGCAGGTCGAAGCTGCGATCCGGCACGCCTTGCATGTTGGAGGCATCGCCTTCCTGAAACCTGCAGTTGGCGAGACCCAGCTCCTTTGCACGCTTGTTGCCCGCGGCGACGAGGTTGCCCGCGATATCGACGCCCAGTACGTCGGCGCCGCGTTTCGCCTCAGGGATGGCTGTGGTTCCGTCACCGCATCCGAGATCGAGCACCTTGAGGCCTTTCGTGATGCCGAACTTCTCGACGAGCGCTTCTCCGCCTTCGCGCATGGTCTCCGCGATGCGCGTGAAGTCGCCCTTTTCCCATAGAGCCTTGTTCGGATTCATCTAATCGCTCCTTCTTAAGTGGTTCATGGTTAGTGACAGTATCTAGTGCTGCCGCTGCGTGCGCGCCGGTTTGGCGCCTAACGCCTGAGTTAAGGGGACGAGAATCGGTACGATTCTTGTTCCCCTTGAATGAATAGTTAGAGCCTACGCCGTGCCTAAAGATCCTGCGGACGAAGGCCGGTGTTCTTGGCGATGCGAACGAGCATGTCGGGCCCGATCTCGTCGCCATCGTGGAAGGCGAATGTGTAATCCGGCCAGCCATCTCGGGAGAGTGTTTTATGTGATCCAGATTGCCGCTTAAGCGACCAGCCTATCGCGAGCAAGGCCGCTAGGACCCTTCTGGCCTTAGTAGACGGCCACTGACTCACGCAGCGGCTGGTACTGAAATCGTCAAGTCTATCGGGCGAATTTCGCCGTTCTCGATGCGCTCGGCGAGTACCCGCAGCGCCAGAATCTCTGCTTTTCCCATGGCCTCTTCGGCCGTGGCGCCATACGCGAGGACACCAGGCAGCTCGGGGATCTCAGCCAGCC
>JANPDF010000024.1:0-2146 GCA_031431355.1 Gammaproteobacteria bacterium | reverse complement strand
ATTGCGGGGCGGCCTGATGGAGCCGCTGTTCGGCATGAATTTCGTGGCGCGCACGCCGCTGCTGAAAAAGGGCAGCGGCTACATCCGCCAGGCCAGGATGCCGATGCCCGACCGCCTGCAACAGTACAACCTGCTGCGCCGTCTGGGGATCGACGAGGTATTGACGCCGGGCTTTCTGGCCCGGGTTGACCCGCAAGCCGTACTGCGACAGCAGCGCGAGGTCTGGGCCGCGGCCGCGGCCGAGCACGAGATCGACCGTACGCTGGCCTATGACTGGCGCTACACGCTGGCCGAGAGCGACCTGCCCAAGGTACGGGGCACGGCGCAACTCGCCGGCATGCAAGTCGCCTTCCCGATGCTCGACGATGAGCTGCTGGCGTTCTCCATGCGTCTGCCGCCCGAGTACAAGCTCAAGGGCCTCAAGCTGCGCTGGTTCTTCAAAGAAGCGCTGCGCGGCTTCCTGCCCGACGAGATCCTCACCAAGAAGAAACAGGGCTTCGGTCTGCCTTTCGGCATCTGGGCTAACCGCCACGCGGGGCTGAAGGCGCTGGCGGTCGAATCGGTGCGCGCGCTCGGCGAGCGCGGGCTGGTGCGACGCGAGTTCATCAAGACCTTGCTCGACACCCACCTACCGGCGCACCCTGGCTACTACGGCGAGATGGTGTGGATATTGATGATGCTCGAGCAGTGGCTGCGCGTGCACGCGCCCCGGTTCCGGATCGACTGAGGAGCCTGGCGCGGTCACGGTCGAAGCAGTTCGATCACCGTGTATGAAACGAAATACTCGCCGATCAACGGAAGCCGCATCATCGTGCGCCCGATGGCCTTTCGAAATGCAGAGCCTCCGAAGGAGTGCGTCTCGAAGCGAGCAATCTCGAAGCCTGCGGCTCGAGCCAAGGAGCGAAAGGTCTTGGTGTCGAGTTCGTTGATGTAGCCCTGTGCCCGAAACGAAGACCAGCGCTTCCATTTGTTGGGCAACTTATTGCCGGATGCATCGAGGTCCCAGTGCCTGGGGACGAATTGCGGTAGGTCATACAGGCGCTCGGCGGCACGAAACATCGCGTCCTGTCCCAAGAATACATGTGCCCAAGGCACAGGAATGAGGGATTCCATGTGCGGCCCCCAGGGGGCCCTTGTAGGGAAACCATTCCAGCAAACACCGGCCCCCGGGTCGCAGCACACGGAACCAGTCGCGGAATATCGGCAGGGGCGACATGACGTGCTCCAGACAGTCAAATGCGACCAGGACATCGATGCAAGCGTCGGCAATGGGAAGGCCATCAATCGAACCCGGCAGGAACTCGACCCGCGTCGCGGCCGGCAATCGAGCGGAACTTCGGGCGACTAGGGCACGCTCGATTGCAGCCGGGTCGAGATCGACGCCGGTCACGCTGCGCGGCGACGCATGCGTTGCCAGAAACAAGCCGAGTGCGCCATCGCCGCAGCCAAAGTCGAGGATGTCCTTTCCTCGAAGGTCGCTGTCCCGAAAGGCGCTCCAACTCGAGGACAAAGACTGTTTGCGCCAATCCTGGTAGGCGCCGTAGTCGATGGTTCGTGAGGCTGGCTTCGGCAGGCGGCGGCGGCTGAGTTCAAACAGCAAGGCGGATCGCAGGCTCATCGTTGCTCCAAGGGTCGTCGGTCTTTCGCGGCCGGCAGCCGCTGCCTAGCGGCTGCCGGCCGGCTGCGCCGCGCCCGCGGTGGCGAAGCTGCGCTGATGCAGATTTGCGAGCAGGCGCAGCGACCAGACCGCCAGCGATGCTCCCCAGGGCGTGTGACGCGGCAACTCGAAGCGATCGGCCGCCGTCGTGGCCACTCCCTTGGCCGTCGTGACCGCGCCGCGAAAGCCCAACTCGCGCACCATCCGCACATGGCGCTCGTCGTAGTCGCGATCCGGGCGGCCGTTGGGGTAGGCGAAGAGATCCACCGGTGCATCGACGAGGGCGGCCAGTGCATCGCGGCCCTGGGCGATCTCGCGCCGCGCATCGTCGTCGGGCGTACGCGCCAGGATAGGGTGATTCACGGTATGTCCGCCGAGCTCCATGCCGGCCCGGTGCAGCTCCTGTACCTGGTCCGAGCGCATCATCAGAGTCGTCGGCAAGTTCGGATCGCCGCAGGCCCGGCCCAGTTGCCGCAACGCGTCCTCGCG
>JANPDF010000023.1:0-1682 GCA_031431355.1 Gammaproteobacteria bacterium | reverse complement strand
CACCCCTGTTCTGGCATCATCCCAACCAGCAGGCCGCACCCATGACGCGCGGCAAGGGGCTGCTGGATGTCATTTGTTGCCGAGCTCAGACGCCGCAACGTGGTTCGCATGGCCGGGCTGTACCTGGTCGGCGCGTGGCTGGTCGTGCAGGTGTCGAGCACGGTGTTGCCGATGTTCGCCGCCCCGGGCTGGGTGCCGCGCAGCATCGTGATCGCGCTGGCCATCGGCTTCGTGCCGGCGCTAGTGTTCGCGTGGGTGTTCGAGCTCACGCCTGCGGGCATCAAGCGCGATGCCGACGTGGTGCCGGAGCAGTCCATCGCGCCGCAGACCGCGCGGCGCATGAATCGAATCATCCTGGCCATGTTGTTGCTGGCCCTGGTCTACTTTGCCCTCGACAAGTTCGTGCTGGCGCCGCGCCGCGCGGCGAGCGAGGCCATTGCCGCGACGCCGTCAGGCCAAGGCGGCGTACCGGCGGCGGCCATCGACAAATCCATAGCCGTGTTGCCCTTCGTGGACATGAGCCAGGCGCAGGACCAGGAATATTTCTCCGACGGCATCGCCGAGGAACTGCTGAACCGGCTCGCGCAGATTCCGGCGCTGCGAGTGGCCGCGCGGACATCGGCCTTCCGGTTCAAGGGCAAGAACCTCGACATGGCCGACATCGGCCGCCAGCTGAAGGTCGCCTACCTGCTCGAGGGCAGTGTGCGAAAGGAAGGCAAACGCCTTCGTATCACCGCGCAGCTGATCGACAGCAAGAGCGGCTTCCACCTGTGGTCGGAAACCTTCGAACGCGATGCCGCCGACGTCTTCCAGGTGCAGGACGAGATCTCGACCGCCATCGCCCATGCGCTCGAGGCCAGGATCGGCGGCGGCCCGACGCAGGACAGGCCTACGCAACGGGTCGATCCCCAGGCCTACGATGATTACCTGCAGGGCCGGGCGCTGGTGGCCAAACGCGTGGGTGACAGCACGCAGCGCGCGGTCGAGGCCTTCGATCGTGCGATAGCGAAGGACCCGAGCTACAGCGCGGCGCATTCCGGCCGCGCGTTCGCGCTGACCATCGGCAGCTATTGGGCCGACTGGCTGCCGCGCGAACAGGCCTTTGCCGAGGCGGGGAAGTCCATCACCGAAGCCTTTCGGCTGGACCCCGGCAACGCCGAGGCGGTCATGGTGCGCGGCATCATCGGGCTCACCAGCCTGCGCATCGAGGCCGGCAAGGCGGACATGGACCGCGCGCTGGCGCTGGCCCCGGGCAGCGTGGATGTCATGAATTTCTATGGCGACATGCAGCAGTTCATCGGCGACGCGCGTGGCGCCGAGGCGATGAAGCGCAAGGCGATGGCGCTCGATCCACTCGCCTTCATCCACTCGATCAACCTGGCGCAGTCACTGGTATCGCAAGGCCGCATCGACGAAGCGCTGGAGTTTACCCAGCGAGGCGAAGCGCTCGGCAAGGCGATCGGCGCCACCAGCATCTGGGGCAACGTCGCCACGATGCAGCTGCGGGCCGGACGCGCGGCGGATGCGCAGCGTAGCTGGGACGCGAACTGCACCGCTCCCGTGCCCAGCGAAATCCCCCGTTGCCGCGCGCTGCGCATACCGCTGTATGCCGCAATGGCCCGCCGCGCCGAGGCCGAGCGCGACCTGGCTGCACTCGTTGCCGAGGTGCACGCCGGCAAGCC
>JANPDF010000022.1:0-6570 GCA_031431355.1 Gammaproteobacteria bacterium | reverse complement strand
CTTACACTGGCGGTCGCAATTTCGGCCACCTGGCGTACCGCGTCAGCAACATCTATGACACCTTCGCGCTACTCGCCGCAGCCGGTATCGCCATCAACCGGCCGCCGCGCGACGGGCATATGGCATTCGTGCGCTCGCCGGATGGAATCTCCATCGAGCTACTGCAGGAAGGCGCCTCCCTGCCACCCGCGGAGCCGTGGAGTTCGATGCCGAACACGGGCAGCTGGTAACTGAGTGGACGCGCGGTAGCTAGTTCACGGCACCGCCGTCGCCGTCGTCATGTTCCAGGCTTTGATCGCCCCCGTCTTCAGGTCGACGCTGACCAGGTGCGGCAGGCGGCTTACCACGGTCGCGTTCTCGGAGCGCAGCGCCCCCATTGCCGTGATGTGCCCCGGCAACTGCCAATACATGACCTGGTTGATCATGTCGGTCTCGCTTAGCGGCAGTTCGGCTTTCCACACGGTCTTCAGCCCAGTATCGAGCCGTGATAAAGCCAGTCGCCCGGCATCGTCGATGCGCGTGCTGTGCCACACCAGCACGCCGGCAGGGTCCTCGAGCACCAGGGGCTCGCCGGTCGGCAGGTTCTTCAGGAAGCGTCCCTTGAGGAATACGGGCGCGCCCGGGATCGCAGTCATGCCGCCGATGTGCCGGATACGATCGTCGAAGCGTTTGGTCTCGACGATGTCGGCGCGCCAGAACGTGCGTCTCGCCAGCGTGCCTTCGTCGAGCACTGTGTATGGCCACTTCAGGTGGCCACCCCACTCATCCGTACGCGCATCGGCGGCCTCTTTCTCGGAGTACAAGCCGAGCCACTCGCCGTCGAGCGTGACCTGTCGCGCCGGTATCTCTCCAAACGGGCGCAGGGGCACCAGTTCGTAAGTTCCGTTGGCCAACAGTTTCCCCTCGGGCGCGGCGGGTGGCGGCGGCGTGTAGGCAATGGCCTTCTGGCCAGACCCACGAACGACGAACATGCGCGCATCCGCCGACATCAGCACCAGGCCGTTGTCGAAGCCGTAATGCTTCGCCTCGCTTGGCAGCAGTCCCTTCAGGTCGGGGTTGAGCAGCTCGAGCTTGGCGCCGTCGGCAACGACGCTGCCGTCGGCCACCTTTACCGCGAATGGCTCGTCGCCGATGAGCAACCAGACGATGTTGCCGTCCTGCCCCAGCAGGCGAGCGCCGACCGATGACCCGATTACGCGCGAGGGCTTGGCGCCGTGTGCTTCGGGATCCCCATAAGTCAGCAACCGCTTCTTCCACAGCGGCTTGGTTGCGAGCGGATCGAAGGCTTCCACCGCGAAGTGGAAAAAGGTGTCGCTACGCGTGGCCAGCGATGTACGGCGGCCGCCGCCGACAGCAACCTGGCGGACCTCCTCCTGCTTGGACAGCACCCACAACCGGGGCTGGCCATTGTCGTTCACCATTGCCGGCGGCCCCTGCATTTCCGGCGGTTCGAGATAACTGGTCTTGCAAGCGGCGAGAGTCAGCAACACGGCAACAAGCGGCCCGATGGAAAACAAGCTTCGCGCGGAGGAGTTCATCGCAACATCCGGGACACGGCGGGAGGCCGTCCACTAGCTTACGGGTTGCGCGCCGGAATCAGGACAGCCACTCCAGTCCGGGGCCGCGGCCGAGCGGGTAGACTGGCCGGGCACTCACGATCGGGGTCGAACATGCCGAATGCCGGTTCTTTCCACCGTACCGCCTTGCTTGCTTTTGCGATGCTGCTGCCAACGGCTGCCGCCGCCGACGCACCGGCCACACTGCGCGTCGACGTCATGCACACCGGCACCGCAACCAGCGAGTCCTATTCGCTCGAGCGCGTAGTAATCGAGCCGCTGCCCTGGCCGGGCCTGCCCGGACGAGCGATCGATGACACCAATCGCGGCGTCGACCGCTTCGAGGTGATCGACCCGAAGACGAGCGCGCTGTTGTACTCGCGCGGCTACAGCACGATTTTCGGCGAGTGGCGCACGACGGACGAAGCGAAGGACGGCGCCCGCGGCTTCCAGGAGTCCCTGCGCTTTCCGAAACCAGACCGGCCTGTGCGCGTGCGCATCCTGCATCGTGACGCCAGCAACAAGTTCGTCGAAGCCTGGCATGCCGACATCGATCCGGCGGCGCTCGACGTCGTGCACGAACGGCGAAGGGCGCCGGCCAAGCCGATCGGCATTCGCGTCGCCGGCGATTCCTCGGCCAAGGTGGACCTGCTGATCATCGGCGATGGCTACACGGCGGCGGAACTGGGCAAGTTCGAGGCCGACGCGCGCCGGCTAAGCGATCATCTTTTCAGCGTGTCGCCGTTCAAGGAGCGAGTTGCCGACTTCAACGTCTGGGCGCTGACGGTGCCGACGCAGGAGTCGGGCATCTCGCGGCCGTCCACCGGCACCCATCGCGATTCGGCGATCAATACCCGCTACGACATCTTCGGCAGCGAGCGCTACGTGCTGACGCTGGACAACCGCGCCTTGCGCGAGCTGGCGCAGTACGCGCCGTACGAATTCATCGAGATCCTGGTCAATAACGAGACTTATGGCGGCGGCGGCATCTTCGGCCAGTTCAGCACCGCAGCTGCGGGCAACGACTGGGCCAACTACCTGTTCGCGCACGAATTCGGCCATCACTTCGCCGGCCTGGCCGATGAGTACTACACCTCCGCGGTCGCCTATGTGTCCGGCGAGGAGCGTCCCGAACCATGGGAGCCCAACGCAACTGCGGAAACCGATCCCGCCAGGCTGAAGTGGCGCGAGCACGTCGCCGCCGGCACCAAGGTGCCGACGTCCTGGCCGAAGGCCGAGTTCGAGGCCTACCAGGTCAAGAACCAGGCCAAGCGCGTCGCGCTGCGCAAGGCGAAGCGACCGGAATCGGAGATGAGCGCGCTGTTCGCCGCCGAGCGCGACTGGACCAATGCCCTGTTCGCGCGCGATCCCAATCGTGACCTGATCGGCGCCTTCGAAGGCGCCAACTACCAGGCAAAGGGTTATTACCGCCCGGCCATGCAATGCACGATGTTCAGCCGCATCGACACCTTTTGCCGGGTTTGCCAGGACGCCATCAGCGAGATCATCGACCTGTATTCGCGTCCGGCGCTGCGACCGACCGCACCGTGAAGATGTACCGGTTGTAATAGGGTTTGCCGAGTGGCACCGCCGTGACGCCCAGCGCTTGCAGCTTCTCCAGCACCCGGGGCCAGGACTTCAGCTTGGTGACGTAGACGATATTCTCCTCGTCGCCGGTTTCCGCGAATTCCTGGCCGAGCGACTCGTCGAACTCTGGGTTGAATCGCGGCTGTTCGAGCTGATCGATCGACAGCGACTCGACTTCCACCCCCAGGTGCAGGCGCAGCCCAAAGCGCGGCATGTCCTCCACAAAGACCACCTCCGTCACTTTCCCCTGCGTGCGGGCGTTGATCTCCCGCGCCCAGGCCGAAGCATCATTGTCGGATGGGTAGTGTGCCGCGCCGATGCGCAAGGCGACCAGCGCCAACGCCCAGGCTAGAAGCAAGCCGCGAGGGAAGCCTGGCTTGCTTGCATTCTCCCGCCCCGCCGTAACGGCCAGAGCGAGCGGCACGAACAGCGGAAGCAGGTACAACGGTAAGCGCGAACGCGCGATGCAGAACACCAGCAGCGGTACGATCACCCAAAGCGCCAGGAACACCGAGCCAGCCTCGGCCTGCCGTGCATCGACCGAAGACCAGCGCCTGGCGGCGGCAGGCAACTGTCGTAACCAGCACCACAGGCCGCCGATCCAGGGCAGCGTGCCGATCAGCAGGGTGGGCAGGTACACCTCGAGCCAGCCATACCACTCGCCGTGCCGGCGGAAGCGATCGCTGGCGACGCGGTCGACCACCTCGGTGTGCAGGAAATAATCCAGCAGTCCCGGGTTTTCATAGGTCACCAGGACGAACCAGGGCAGCGCCATCGCCAGGAACAACAGCAAGCCACCGCCCATGTGCAGCCATTGGCGCGGCCGGCCGCTCGGGGCCAGCGACGAAAAAACCATCATGACCAGCATCGGCAACAGGGCTGGAGGTCCCTTGGTCAGGAACGCCGCGGCAAAGCCAAACCACATCAGCCACAACCACCTTGCCCTGCCCCCGTCTGCTCCAAACCGCCATTCGATGAATCCGTACACCGCGAGCGACTGCGTGGCAGCCAGCAGGAAATCCGTCGTGACCAGCTGCCCGGCAACAACGGGCATCAGCATCGTCGCGTAGATCAGTGCTGCGACATCCTCGCGACCGGGAAGCAGGCGTCGCGCGCAACGCCAGGCGAGCCAGACGCAGAGCAAGTAGGACAATGCCGATGGCAGCCGCACCGCCCATGGATTGGGGCCGAGTACTGCGACGCTGCTGGCGATCGCCCAATAGGTCAGCGGTGGCTTGGTCCAGTGCCCGGTGTCGTCGTTGCGCCGCGGGTTGATCCAGTCGCCGCTGTCGAGCATGCCTAGCGCGACGTTGGTGTAGCGACCCTCATCGGGATCCCAGAGGCCGCGGCTGCCCAGGAAGGAGAACGCCAGGACCAGTGCGAGCAACGCGGTCCACCAGCGCGACGCGCGCGCGGGAACTCTCATGGTTGCCAGTTCCGCTTCAATGCGCGTGCCGCGCCGCTTTCTGCGGGAACAACCAGATGCAGGCCACGATCAGTGCGAACAAGGTCAGCGACGCTGCGTAGCGGCTCAACGCCAGCCCGCCGTGGTCGAGCGGTTTGTCGAGGAAATCGCCCACGACGGCGCCGAGCGGGCGAGTCAGGATGAAGGCGGACCAGAACAGCGCGGTCCGCGAGATCCGGGTCGTGTAGTAGGCAATGGCGAGCACGGCCAGCAGCGAGCCGAAAATTGCGGCGCTGCCGAGGTAACCCAGGCCGACTGAGTCGGCGGTCCAGTCGCCGAGCGCGGTGCCGAGTGTCTGCGAGAACATGATGCTGACCCAATAGAAGGCTTCCGCCTTCGGCGTATTGACAGTCGAGACGTCGATCGAGCCCAGGGTGCGGTACCAGGCATACAGCGAGGCGAGCAACAGGCTCAGCAGGAGCGCCGAACCGCCGGTGTAGCCGATGCCCAGCGAGCGGTCGGCAAAGTCAGCCAAGGTCGTACCCACGGTGGTCGTGGCGATAATCGTGATCCAGTAGATCCAGGGGTGGAACTTCCAGCTCCACATCTGAATTGCCACGGCAATCAAGAAGACCACGGCGAACACGGCGGTAGCAACCAGGTAGCCGAGGTTCATCGACATCGACACTGCGTCACCGCCGGTTTCACCCAGGGTCGTCGCCAGTATCTTGATGACCCAGAAGATCAGCGTGACTTCCGGGACCTTCCCAAGCGCTTCGCGCGTGCGTTCTTCCATGTTCCGCTCCGCCATTGCGCAAGCCTCCCCCGAAAAATTGTGAGTATAGCTCCGGCCAGACGATCCGCCGGGATCGACTTGTCACTATTGGCGGCGGTCAGCGGCAGGCTGGCCAGGATCGCCGATGCTTGCCGCAAGTTGTCCGGACGCAGGTGGTAGAAGCTGTCCTCCAGCCGGCGGGTGTATTCTCGGGCCGAACGCACCATCAGGTGACGCGTTTCCAAACAGAAACCTGGGCCATGCACGGGAGGAAGCTCATGAAGCGGCGCGGATATCTTTCTGTACTGCTGATCCCTTTCATCAGCCTGACGGCACAGGCTGGCATCAAGGGCCAATGTTCGTACGAAGGCAAGACGCTGGACTTCGTCGACGCCTACGCCGGGCTTGCGCCCGATCCGTTCGAGGAAACGAAGAAAGTGACGATGCTGTGGTTTGTCACCAAACCGCTGGATCACGCGGCGCTGGTCGGCATCGAGGCCGACGAGATCGACGATGCCATCGATGAGCAAGTGTTCGACCTCGACAGCGCCAAGCTCGAATTGCGGCTCGATGCCGATGGCAAGGTCGCGGAAGGGTTGCAGTTGTACGTGCCGCCGGGTACCAGCCGGTCGGTCTCCAGCAACGAAGTGGGCAAGCTGGAACTGAAAGGCGCGATCGGCAACCGCGCGACCGGGCGTTTTGTCCTGAGCGATGACGACAAGCTGAAATGCGATTTCCAGTTCGATGTTCCGATGGCCGGCAAGGGACCGCCAACGCCGGCGGCGAAGCCCTGGGGCACGGCGCTGCCCAGCGGCGGCGGCGAGCCGGGCAAGACCTACATGGCCATGCATCGCGCGACGCTGGCCGGTGATATCGACGCGATGTTGAAACTGGCCACGAAAGAACGCGCCGATGAGATGCGCAAGGCCCGCACCGAGCCGGAATTTCCGGAGATGCTGGAGATGATCAAGGCCTTCGAGCCGGCGCAGGTCAGCGTCGTGTCCGGCCGCGCCGATGCCAATCGCGCCGAGCTGAAGATCGCCGGCAAGGACTCCGATGGCTCGCCGATGACCGGGGACGTCAAGCTGGTGCGTGAAGCGGGCAGCTGGCGCATCGAGAAGGTGAGCACCAAGACAAAATCGGGTCAGTGACTGCGCCCGCCCTGCCTCAACCGCCAGGCTGCCACCCGTAGCTGTACTTCAGGAACACGCCGCGGCTGTTGGCGAACAGGTTCGGGTGGTCTTCGT
>JANPDF010000021.1:0-2759 GCA_031431355.1 Gammaproteobacteria bacterium | reverse complement strand
AACCTGGAAGACATCAAGGCGCCGGAATGCTTTGAGGTGGAGCGCAAGCTGCGCGCGCGAATGAAGATCCCGGTATTCCACGACGATCAGCACGGCACCGCAATCATCGTCGGCGCGGCGGTGGTCAACGCCCTGCACGTGCTCAACAAGCCGATTGGCGAAGTAACCCTTGCCTGCAGCGGCGCCGGCGCGGCCGGCATCGCCTGCCTGGACATGCTGGTGTCGCTCGGCATCAAGCACGAGAACATCAAGGTGGCCGACAAGGACGGCGTGCTCTATGAAGGCCGTCCCAACCTGGACGGGTCGATCCAGCGCTACGCACGCAAGACTGATATGCGCACTCTGGCCGACATCGTCAAGGGTGCCGACATCTTTCTCGGCCTGTCCGCCGGCGGCGTGCTCAAGCCCAAAATGGTCGCCACGATGGACGAGCGGCCGGTGATCTTCGCCCTGGCCAATCCGTATCCGGAAATCGATCCGCTGGAAGCCAAGCGCGTGCGTCCCGACGCGATCATCGCCACCGGTCGCTCTGATTTCCCGAACCAGGTCAACAACGCGCTGTGCTTCCCGTATATCTTCCGCGGCGCGCTCGATGTCGGCGCGACGGTGATCAACGAGGAAATGAAGCGTGCTTGCGTGGATGCCATCGCCGAACTGGCGCGTCGCGAGGCTTCCGACCTGGGCAGCGCCTATAGCGGCGAGACGCCACGCTTTGGGCCCGAATACCTGATCCCGCGGCCGTTCGATCCGCGCCTGCTGATCTCGCTGGCGCCGGCCGTCGCCGAGGCGGCGATGCGTTCTGGCGTGGCCACGCGTCCGCTCGCCGACCTGCCTGCCTATCGCGAGCAGCTTTCCCAGTTCGTGTTCCGTACCGGGCTGGTGATGAAGCCGATGTTCGATCGCGCCCGCGCCGACCTCAAGCGCGTGGTGTTCGCCGAGGGCGAGGAAGAAACCGTGCTGCGCGCGGTGCAAACCGTGGTCGATGAGGGCCTGGCGCGGCCGATCCTGATCGGCCGGCCGAGCGTGATCGAGTCGCGCATCAAGCGGCTCGGCCTGCGCTTGCGCGTGGGTACCGACTTCGAGCTGACCAATCCCGACGACGATCCGCGCTTCAACGATTACTGGCAGATGTACCACCAGCTCATGGCGCGCAGCGGCGTGTCGCCGCCGGCGGCCAAGGCGATCGTGCGCTCGCGCGGCACGGTCATCGCGGCCCTGATGGTCAAGCGTGGTGAAGCCGATGCGCTACTGTGCGGCATCGTCGGTCGCTACAACGGCAAACTCAAGCACGTGCTCGACGTGATCGGCCTCGATCCCGGCGTGAAGAGCCTGTCGGCCTTGTCGGTGGTGATCACCTCCAGGGGCCCGTTCTTCTTCACCGATACCCATGTGCAGGTCGATCCCACGGCCGAGCAGATCGCCGAGTCGGCCTTGCAGGCGGCCTATCGCCTGAAACTGTTTGGCATCACGCCCAAGGTAGCGCTGATCAGCCATTCAAATTTCGGCTCGGTCGACACGCCGAACGCACGCAAGATGGCACGCGCGCTGCAGCTGATACTCGAGCACAATCCCAAGCTCGAGGCCGACGGCGAAATGCAGGTGGACACGGCGCTGAGCCCCGAGATCCGCGACAAGATCTTTCCCGATTCGCGACTCACCGGCAGCGCCAACCTGCTGGTGCTGCCCAACCTGGATGCGGCCAATACTGCCTACAACCTGACCCGGGTGATGTCGGACGGGATCGGCATCGGTCCGGTGCTGATGGGCATGGCCAAGCCCGCGCATGTGCTGACGCCCTCGGCGACGGTGCGCCGCGTGGTTAACATGACCGCGATCGCCGCGGTCGAGGCGCAGATCCGGGCCGCACGCGGCGCCGGCTAGCAGCCAGGGTCGCAATCGCGGCACGGGATGACCTTCGGGGGATGGATTGCGACTTTGCACTGCTGCATCATGCGGGCTCCTGCCACCGCTCCAAGGAGCTCCCCATGCAGTCGCGCAACATCGCGCTGGCCGTTGCCAGCAGCCTGGTCCTGATGCTTGCCGCGCAGCCGGCGGGCGCCAATCCAGACACGCCCCAGGCCAGCGAGACGGCCCCGGAAGCCACCGATGCGAGCGAGCCGAGCGACGAGGAACTGCTTGAAGCGGCCGGCGGTGATACCGCATGGGATGCCGCTGCACCCGAGCCGGCCACCGAAGCCGAGTCCGCTGCCGCCGAAGCCGCCGCCGCCGAGGCCGCTGCCGCCGCCGACGCCGCTGCTGCATCCGAGCCGTCCGCCGAAGCTGCACCCGCAGAAGAGGCCGCACCCGCCGCGGAAACCTCCGGCAACTGATTTACCGGCGCGCGGTCTGGCGAGGGCTCGCCACATCGCGCTGCTTTCAAGGCATTGCGTCCAGATCGTCCGGTCCCGCCCGCGAGCTCAGCGTTTGGTGAACTGCCACAAGCCGAGCATGGCGCCGGTTGGATCGAGCAGGATGCTGATCCAGCCCATGTTCGGTACTTCAGTGACTTCTTTGACGATGGTCGCGCCGAGCCCGCGCGCTTTCTCGGTGGATGCCTCGATGTCTGGCACCAGTACGTAAGCCAGCCATGAAGACGGCGCGCCCGGCATCTGCTGCTGCATCATGCCGCCGCCGGTGCCGCCGCCGACATTGATCGCCGTGTAGATCTGGCCGTCGGTGCTGCCCGGCAAGGGCAGGTCCTTCAACTCCCAATCGAACATGCCCTGGTAAAACTGCCGGGCCGCGACCGGATCGGTGGA
>JANPDF010000020.1:0-3701 GCA_031431355.1 Gammaproteobacteria bacterium | reverse complement strand
CTTGCCGGCGGCCTCGCCGAATTCCACCGTCGCGCCGCGCACAATCTCGTCCACCCACACTACGTGGTGTCCGTAGCGCGACTCGATGGTGAAGCCGGCCAGGCCTTGCCTTAGCTTGAACAACTGACGCTCGAATTCCGGCGTGGTCTGGCCGCGCTCGATCCAGCCGAGTTCCCCGCCCTCCTCGCGCGACGGGCAAGCCGAGTGGCGCATTGCGAACTCGGTAAAGCGTTCCGGATACTCGCGCAGTTCGGCGATCAGCTTCTCGCCCAGAACGCAGGCGCGCTTTCGCGCGCCGCTGTCGCCCGGGGCCGCCGCCAGCAGGACATGCCGGACACGGATACGGTCGGGATGCCGAAGGCGTTCCAGGTTGCTGTCGTAGTAGTGCCGGCAGGCGGCCTCGCTGGGCTCCGGCGTTTCGACCTCGCGATCGATCAGTACCCGAATGCAGGCTTCCTCATGGGTCTCGCCATCGACCGGCTCGACGTTGGCAGCCAACGCCAGTCGCTCGACCTCCAGGCGCAACAACTCGCGCACCACCAGCGCGCGAATTGCGTCAGCACGCGATTGATGTGGGTCGGGGGCTCGATGATGCTGCATCTCACGCGCGATCTCGGCCTCACTGATCTGCGTGTCGGCCACTCGCACATAGGATGGCGCTGGCCCGGGCAGCGGCGGGCTGCGATCTTCGCCATGCGCGTGCGCGTCTTCCGTGATCCGGGCGCGCGCCGCTTCCGACAACGCGCCCTGGTCCATGACGATGGGAATGATTCGCGGATCGGCCATGGCTACTTCCCGGCGTAGTTGACGGGCGCCTGGCGCTTGCGCACGACCTGATAGGGACGGCGCAGGTAACCCAGCGGAAGCGACCAGATATGCACCAGCCGCGTAAAGGGGAATACCAAGAACAAGGTCAGGCCGAGCGTCACGTGTGCCTTGAAGATCCAGTGCGCGCCGAGCATGAACTCGGCCGCGCCGCCGCGGAAAGTGACGATGTGCTGCGCCCATTCGCCAAGCCTGATCATCTGCCCGCCGTCCATATGCCCGGCCGAGACGAAGATCGAACTCAGTCCCAGCAACAACTGCGCATACAGCAACACCAGCACCAGGATGTCGCGGCCGCTGCTGGTGGCGCGGATGCGAGGATTGAACAGCCGGCGCAGCAGCAGGATGGTCATGCCAACCAAGCAGACCACCCCGAAGATGCCGCCGATGACCATGGCCATCAGCTGCTTCTGGGGCGCGCTGATGAACGGCTCATAGAGCGCGTGCGGTGTCAGCAGGCCGACGAAATGACCGCCAAGGATGGCAAGCACGCCGATGTGGAACCAGTTGCTGCCCAGGCGCATCCACTTGCCAGACAGCAGTTGGCTGGAACCAGCACGCCAGGTATAGGCGTCGTAGTCGAAACGCACCCAACTGCCGATGAAGAACACCGCCAGGCAGACGTAGGGATAGATCTGGAAGAAGAACGTATTGAGGTAGTTCATGGCAACACCCTCGATGCACAGGGACGTGCAAGTGCCGCGGGCGCAGGATGCGCAGGAGCGGCAGGCTCGACGATCTGGACGTTGGTGGGCAGGCGCCGTGGCGGCGCGCAGTCGTCGGCCGGGGCCTCGGGACCGAAGCGCACGGCCTCCTCCTCCCAAACCTGGTCCATGGCCTCGGGCGTATCGTCCCTAACTTCGCGCGCCGCGCGCTGGCGCATCACCGTCAGGTCGACCTTACCCTGGCCAATCTCCACCAGGATCTCGAATAGCAGCGCATACGGACTCTCGCGCTCGACGGCGCGTGCCGCCAGCAATTCCAGGATGTGGCTGGTGTGGCCCAGCCAGTCCTTGATCTCGTCGGCCGGTCGCAGCGACAGGTACTCCAGCACCAGCGGGATGTAGTCCGGGAGTTCCTTGCTGGCCAGCTCAAAACCGTGCTTCCGATAGCTCTCGATCAGGTCGACCATGGCCTGGCCGCGATCGCGCGATTCGCCGTGGATGTGTTCGAACAGCAACAGGCTCATCGAGCGGCCGCGGTCGAACAATCCCAACCAGCGTTCCTGCGCCAGCATGGGATCCAGATCGAGCAAACCCGCGACGAAGTCGGCCAGCTCGCCGCGGCGCAGCGCGGGCAAGGAATCGTCCTCTGTGGCCGCGAGCAACTCTTCGCGGTGTTGCCAGAGCGTGTCCGCCGGATAGTCGAGCAGCACGCCGATCAGCTTCAGGCTTTTCATGCTTTTTCCCGGTCAAGGACCTGGCGATTGGGCGGCACCTGGTAGGTGGTCGTCGGCCGGCCGCCGAACAGCGCCTCGGCGGGCGATGACGGCGAGCAGCCGTTGCCAAAGGTGAAGCCACAGCCGCCGCGCTCGCCGAACGCGTCGTTGGCGTATTCGCGGTGCGCGCTCGGAATGACAAAGCGGTCTTCGTAGTTGGCGATGGCCAGGTAGCGGTACATCGATTCCGCCTGCGCCACCGTCAGGCCGACCTGGGTCAGCACCTCGATGTCCTCGATGCCATCGACGTTCATCGCCCGACGCCAGGCGCGCATGGCCAGCAAGCGCTCCAGCGCGCGGACTACCGGGCCTTCGTCGCCAGCCGTGAGCAGGTTGGCCAGGTAGCGGACCGGGATGCGTAGCGATTTCACGTCCGGGATCTCGCCGGTCTTGCCCATCTTGCCGGCATCGGCCGCCGACTGGATCGGCGACAGCGGCGGCACGTACCAGACCATCGGCAGCGTGCGGTATTCCGGATGCAGCGGCAGCGCCAGCTTCCACTCGACCGCCAGCTTGTACACCGGCGATTCCTTCGCCGCCTCCAGCCAGCTTTCGGTGATGCCTTCGGCGCGGGCTGCGGCGATCACCTTGGGATCATGCGGGTCCAGGAAGATATCAAGGTGCGCCTGGTACAGGTCCTTCTCCGACGGCATTGCGGCCGCGGATTCGATCCGGTCGGCGTCGTACAACAACACGCCGAGGTAGCGGATGCGGCCAACGCAGGTTTCCGAGCACACCGTCGGCTCGCCCATCTCGATGCGCGGATAACAGAAGATGCACTTCTCCGACTTGCCGCTCTTCCAGTTGTAATAGATTTTCTTATACGGACACGCGGAGACGCACATGCGCCAGCCGCGACATTTGTCCTGATCTATCAGCACGATGCCATCTTCTTCGCGCTTATAGATCGCACCGCTCGGACAGGCCGCCACGCAAGCCGGATTCAGGCAGTGCTCGCACAGCCGCGGCAGGTACATCATGAAGGTCTTCTCGAAGGCGCCGTAGATCTCGCGCTGGACGCCGTCGAAGTTCGCGTCCTTGCTGCGCTTGGCGAACTCGGTGCCGAGGATCTCCTCCCAGTTCGGCCCCCACTCGATCTTCTGCATGCGCTGGCCGGAGATCAGCGAACGCGGCCGCGCGGTCGGCTGGTGCTTGCCCTCGGGCGCCTGGTGCAGGTGCTGGTAGTCGAAATCGAAGGGCTCGTAGTAATCGTCGATCTGCGGCAGGTCCGGATTGGCGAAGATCTTGGCCAGGATGCGCCAGCGGCCGCCGGCCTTGAGCTGCAGGCGTCCGCCCTTGTTGCGCACCCAGCCGCCGTTCCACTTCTGCTGGTTCTCCCATTCCTTGGGATAGCCGATGCCGGGTTTGGTCTCGACGTTGTTGAACCAGGCGTACTCGACGCC
Organism: Gammaproteobacteria bacterium; assembly: GCA_031431355.1. Lineage (GTDB taxonomy): Bacteria > Pseudomonadota > Gammaproteobacteria > Xanthomonadales > Xanthomonadaceae > Arenimonas. The sequence continues at coordinate 35 of JANPDF010000020.1, read as the reverse complement.
TTCGCGCGAGGTCCAGACGTTCTTGCAAGTGATCG
>JANPDF010000019.1:0-10690 GCA_031431355.1 Gammaproteobacteria bacterium | reverse complement strand
ATCCATGAGTGGAGCTACGACAACGAAGTCTCCGATGACGAGCGCTTCAAGGTTCCATTGGAAGCGCACGCAAAAGCGCTGAAGAGCATTTCCGTGGAAGTCGAACTTGGCTTCGATGCCGTCACTGCGTTTCGGGAAGCGGAGCGCTGCCTGAACTGCGACGTGCAGACCGTGTTCGCCAAGGACGCCTGCATCGAGTGCGACGCCTGTGTCGACATCTGCCCGATGGATTGCATCACCTTCACGCGTAACGAGGAGGAGGCGGATCTTCGCAAACATCTCTCCGCTCCAGCTTCCAACCATACACAGGACCTGTACGTTTCCGCACCACTTAAGACCGGGTTAGTCATGGTCAAGGACGAGGACGTCTGCCTGCACTGCTGCCTGTGCGCGGAGCGTTGCCCGACCGGCGCCTGGGACATGCAGAAGTCGCTGTTCGACCTGGGCCGCGCCGGTCAGCCCGGGTGTCGCGACAAGCCGAGGCAGGCGGCATGAAGGCATCGATTCCGCCGCTGCAGGCGACCAACGATTTCGTGGTCAAGTTCGCCAACGTCAATGGCTCGGGCTCCGCCTCGGCCAACGAATTGTTCGCCAAGGCCATTCTGCGCATGGGCGTGCCGGTCAGCCCGCGCAACATATTTCCCTCCAACATCCAGGGCCTGCCCACCTGGTACGAGGTGCGCGTCACCGAGGACGGCCACCTCGGCCGCCGCGGCGGCGTGGACCTGATGGTGGCGATGAATCCGCAGACCTGGAACGCGGACGTCAAGGAGATCGAGCCGGGCGGTTACCTCTTTTACGACAACAGCAAGCCGCTTCCGGCTTCGCGTTTCCGGGAAGACGTACACGTGATTGGCGTCCCCCTCACGGAAATATGCAATGCCGCCTACAGCGACCCGCGCCAGCGGCAGTTGTTCAAGAACATCGTTTATGTCGGCGCGCTCTCAGTGCTGCTGGACATCGACGAGGCGGTGATCACGAAGTTGATCGGGGAGCAGTACAAGAGTAAGCCGAAGCTCCTCGACTCCAATGTCCAGGCGCTCCAGCTTGGCCGTGACTACATCTCCAACAACGTGGCGCACCCGATCGGTCTGCGCGTGCGCGCCGCCGACCGCGTCGGTGACCGCATCTTCGTGGATGGCAACAGCGCCGCGGCCCTCGGCTGCGTCTACGGGGGCGCAACGGTTTGCGCCTGGTATCCAATCACGCCGTCCTCCTCGTGCGCCGAGGCCTTCCAGTCTTACTGCCAGAAATACCGGGTGGAACCGGGCACCGGCAAGAATCTGTATGCCATCGTCCAGGCCGAGGACGAGATTGCATCGATCGGCATGGTCGTGGGCGCGGGATGGAACGGCGCACGCGCCTTCACTACGACCTCCGGCCCGGGCATTTCACTGATGACGGAATTCATCGGCCTGGCTTACATGGCTGAAATTCCCGTCACCATCATCAATGTGCAACGAGGCGGGCCGTCCACCGGCATGCCGACCCGCACCCAGCAAGCCGACATCCTCTCCTGCGCGTATGCCTCGCATGGCGATACCAAGCATGTACTGCTGTTCCCCGAGGATCCGCACGAGTGCTTCGAGTTCGCCGCCGCCGCGCTTGACCTGGCCGATCGGCTGCAGACGCCGATCTTCGTGATGAGCGACCTCGACATCGGCATGAACCAGCGACTGTGCGCGCCGTTCGCGTGGGACGATTCGAGGCGCTTCGACCGCGGCAAGGTCATGAGCAAGGCGGAACTCGACTCGGGCAAGGAATTCGGCCGCTACCTGGACGTCGATGGCGACGGCATTCCCTATCGAACCTATCCGGCCACGCATCCGAGCAAGGGCGGCTTTTTCACCCGCGGCACTACCAAGGATGCGTTCGCGCGCTATTCCGAGGCGGGGCCTGAGTACCTCTACAACGTGCACCGCCTGCTCAAGAAGTTCGAGACTGCCAAGTCGCTCGTGCCGCAGCCGGAACTCCGACCCGCCGGGTCGTCCACGCCTTTTGCGGCGATCTACTTCGGCTCCACCAGCCCGGCTATGTCGGAAGCAATCGAATCGATGAAAGCCCAGGGCATCGCCGTGGATACGCTGCGCGTGCGGGCGTTCCCGTTCCCCGACGCGGTCGGCCAGTTCATCGCGGCGCACGATCGCGTGTTCGTGGTCGAGCAGAACCGGGACGCGCAGTTGCGCAGCCTCCTGGTCAATGAATTCGGCATCGATCCGGCCACGCTCGTGCCCATCCTGCATTACGACGGCACGCCAATCACGGCGCGCTTCATCGCCAGGGAAATCAGCGCACGCGTCGCCCCACCGCGGATCGCACCCATCGCCAAGGAAAAGGTCGCCCACCCATGACCTACGTCGCCAAGCCCAAGCTCCACCATCCCTCGCTGACCACCAACAAGGTCTGCCACACGCGACGCGACTACGAGGGCAAGATCTCGACCCTCTGCGCCGGTTGCGGCCACGATTCCATTTCCGCAGCGATCATCCAGGCTTGCTGGGAGATGGACGTCGAGCCACACAAGGTGGCCAAGCTTTCCGGCATCGGCTGCAGCTCGAAAACACCAGATTATTTCCTGGGCAACTCGCACGGCTTCAATACGGTCCACGGGCGCATGCCCTCGGTGCTGACCGGCGCCAACCTGGCCAACCACGAACTGCTCTACCTTGGCGTCTCCGGCGATGGCGATTCGGCATCAATCGGCATCGGCCAGTTCGTGCACGTGATGCGGCGCGGCGTGAACATGGTCTACATCGTGGAGAACAACGGCGTCTACGGCCTCACCAAGGGACAGTTCTCGGCAACCGCCGACCAGGGCTCCACCTCGAAGAAAGGCGTGGTCAACGCCGATACGCCGCTCGACATGGTCAGCCTCGCGCTGCAGCTCGGCGCCACCTTCGTGGCGCGCAGCTTCTCGGGCGACAAGCGCCAGCTGGTGCCCTTGATCAAGGCCGCGATCGCGCACCGCGGGGCGGCCTTCCTCGATGTGATCAGCCCCTGCGTGGCGTTCAACAACCATCCGGGGAGCACCAAGAGCTATGACTATGTGCGCGAGCACAATGAGGCGGTGAATCGGATCGACGTGATCCCGAGCAGGGAGGAAATCCTGGTTGACTTCGCTGCCGGCGAAATGGTCGAAGTCGAGCAACACGACGGATCGGTGCTGCGCTTGCGCAAATTGAACGCAGACTACGACCCCAGCGACCGCATTGCCGCGATGAACTTCATCCAGGAGAGGCAAGCTCGGGGCGAAGTTGTCACCGGGCTGCTGTACGTCGATGCCGAAGCGGGCGACCTGCACCACCACCTGAATACGGCCGATCTTGCGTTCAACAAACTAGACGCCAGGCAGTTGTGCCCTGGCACATCGGTCCTGGACCAGATCAATTCATCGTTGCGCTGACACCCGCGGAATACTCCGAGCAACGGGCTCCGACCATGAAGACCATGATTTCCGATACCGGAGAAAAGCGCAGGCACGCGCGCACCGACCTGGTCACCGCGATCCTGGTTTCCCCGAACGGCCATGAGAACCGGACACTTGTCTTCGACCTGTCCGAGAGTGGCGCCAAGGTTGGCCTTCCCACCGAGTTCGAACACGGGGTCGGAGCATCGCTCCGCCTGTACTTTCCGCTCGAACGCTCGCCGACGGTGATGCTCGGCGCCCGCATCGTGCGCGTGGCCATCGATCATCTCGGCGTCGAGTTCTCCAGCGGACAGGAAGACAAGGTCCACGGGCTGATCGACGAACTGATCAAGTCCATATAGCCGCCTTGTTCATCGGGACCAAGGCCACCATCCACGGCCGGTCAGAGCACCAAGGCGTCCGCTTGCGCCTCCGATGAATGATCGGCCGGGAAGCTGCTGCGCAGATAGCCGAAACGGGATGGAGCTATCACTCGCACGCCACGCGCCGCGAGCTTCTCGGTAAAGAGCAGGCCCTGGTCAAAGCCGCCACCGGTCCCGTGGATCATCAGCGGTGGCGGGCCGGAACCGGCGACGGCATATTCCATGGGACCGTTCGCAATGGGTATCGTCACAGTGCGGCCTTCGAGGTGGCCGCGTGCGGCGCGAAGGTCAGCTTTGAACGAGAAGGCAACGGCTATTGCGGCAAGTGCTGCGAGTGCCGCTGGCAGAAGCAACTTGCGTCGTGTGGACATTGCCTTCGCTGAGACAGGTTTAGTACAACACGCGCGCGTGCAAGGTCCCGGGAATCGCTGCCAGCGCATCCTTGAGACTGGTCGCGCGATCCTTCTCCACCGCGACGTCGATCACGACGTAGCCGATGGCCGAATCGGTCTGCAGGTATTCGCCTTCGATGTTCACGTTCTCCTTCGAGAACACATCGTTGATGCGCGACAGCATCCCCGGAATGTTGCGATGGATATGCAGCAGGCGCCGGCTCCCCGGATGTTCCGGCAAGGATGCTTCCGGGAAATTCACCGCGGACAGGGTCGAGCCGTTGTCGCTGTAGCGGACCAGCTTGGAGGCGACTTCGATGCCGATATTGTCCTGCGCTTCAAGCGTGCTGCCGCCGACGTGCGGGGTCAGGATGACGTTGTCCATACCGATCAGCGGCGAATCGAAGGCATCGTCGTTGCCTTTCGGCTCGATCGGGAAGACGTCGACCGCGGCGCCGGAAAGGTGGCCGGAGCGCAGTTTTTCGGCGAGGGCGTCGATGTCCACCACCGTGCCGCGCGAGGCGTTGATCAAGGCCGTGCCGGGGCGCATTCGCGCCATTTGATCGGCACCGATCATCAGGAGCGTCTGAGGCGTTTCCGGCACGTGCAGGGTCACGACGTCAGCGCGTTCGAGCAGATCATTGAGATCCGCTGCCGGGCGGGCGTTGCCAAGCGCGAGCTTTCGCTCGTTGTCATGGTAGATGACCCGCATTCCCAGGCCCTCGGCGAGAAGTCCCACATGCGTGCCGATATGCCCGTAGCCGACGATGCCCAGCACCTTGTCGCGCACCTCGAAACTTCCCGCCGCGGATTTCGACCAGCCGTGGCGATGGCACTCGGCGTTCTTCTGCGGGATGCGGCGCAACAACATGATGGTCTCGGCGATGACCAGTTCGGCTACGCTGCGCGTATTGGAATAAGGCGCGTTGAATACCGGCGCGCCCGACAGCTTGGCGACAGTGAGATCGACCTGGTTGGTGCCGATGCAGAAACAGCCGATCGCGATCAGGCGCCTGGCTTCGGCCAATACCTCGGCGTTGAGTTGCGTGCGCGAGCGGATACCGATGAGGTGGACGTCGGCGATCCGACGTTTCAATTCATCTTCGGGCAGGGATTTCTCGTGGCGCTCGATCTGCGTATAGCCGGCCGCGGTGAACACATCGACTGCGCTCTGGCTGATGCCTTCAAGCAGCAGAACGCGAATGTCCTGCTTCGGAAACGAGGTTGTCTTCATGGTTTGTTCGGGACTATTTGGAAAAACAGCACGGGATGCGGGAGAATCCGGCACGGGGATCGGACGTCACCGGATCCGTGTCCCGACTATGCCAGAATCTGACCTGCCTTCCTACGCTACGACTTCGCCATGAACTCATCGGCACTTTCAAGACTCGCGCAACGGGCGCCGCAAGTGCAGATCCGCACCGATGCCAGTGATCTGGAACACTACGGTCGCGACTGGACGCGGCGCTGGACGCCGGCGCCGCTGGCAATTGCCTTCCCTTCGAGCATCGAGGACGTGCAGGAGATCGTGCGCTGGGCGGTGGAGTCGGGCGTGGCGCTGGTGCCATCGGGCGGTCGCACCGGACTGTCTGGAGGCGCCGTGGCGGCCAACGGTGAACTGGTGGTCAGCTTCGAGCGCATGAACCACGTGCTCGATTTCGATCCGGTCGACCGCTACCTCACCGTGCAACCGGGCGTCGCCCTGCAGACAGTGCAGGAAGCGGCGCGGCAACGGGGCTTGTTGTATCCGGTCGACTTCGCCTCCCGCGGCTCCTGCCAGATCGGAGGCAACATCGCGACCAATGCCGGTGGAATCCGGGTCATCCGCTACGGCAATACCCGGCAGTGGGTCGCCGGGTTGAAACTGGTCACCGGCGACGGCAGCCTGCTCGATCTCAATCGCGGCCTGATCAAGGACGCCAGCGGCTACGACTTGCGTCATCTTGTCATCGGCTCGGAAGGCACGCTCGGCCTGGTCGTCGAAGCGACGCTCGCACTGACCGATGCGCCGCCACCCTCGCAGGTGATGCTGCTCGCGCTGCCGGCGATGGATGCGCTGATGCGGGTGTTCGAGCTGTGCCGTTCGCGACTGACGCTGAGCGCGTTCGAGTTCTTCACCGATCGCGCCTTGCATCATGTCGTCGCGCATGGCGCGAAGCGGCCGTTCGATGACGCGTCGCCGTATTACGTGGTGACCGAGTTCGATTCGGCCGACGAAGCAGCGCAGGCCGTCGCCCTGGAAGTCTTTGAACAATGCCTGGCGGCCGGCTGGGTCACCGATGGCGTGCTGAGCCAGAGCGACGCCCAGGCCGCAACGATGTGGAAGCTGCGCGAGGGCATCACCGAAAGCCTGGCCCGCTACCGGCCCTACAAGAACGACATCTCGATGCGCATCTCGGTGGTACCCGCCTTCCTGGGCGAGATGCAGGAATTGTTCGAGCGCGAATATCCGGAATTCGACGTGGTCTGGTTCGGACACATCGGTGACGGCAACCTGCACATCAACATCGTCAAGGCGGCCGAATTGGATGACGATACGTTCATCCGCCAATGCGAGCAGGTCACCCACTTGCTGGCCGACAAACTAGCCGCGCACGGCGGCAGCATATCGGCCGAGCATGGCATCGGACTGGTCAAGAAAGCCGCCCTGGGCAGTGCGCGCAGCGCGGCGGAAATCCAGATCATGCGCGGCATCCGCGCCGTGCTGGATCCGGCCGGCCTCATGAATCCCGGGAAGTTGTTCGACGCCGAGGGGTGATGAAGGCAGCGTGCCAGGCCTTGCGGCAATTTCGATGGCTCGTTCCAAGGTGCTCGTGCAGGTTCCCCTGCCCGACGCGACGATCCGACCCGCCCCCATTCACAGAGCCCATGGCAACTCTCCCCGCCCCTGTCCGGCCGCGGATTGCGGCCTGCAACGGATCCTTTATACGGCGATTCCGGGGCGCTGAACATGGCGGCGAAAAAGGCACGCCGGAGCGGCCTTTTGCGTCGCTCCGCATGTATTTCCCCCTTGAGGGCTCGCCGACCGTCATGCTTGGCGCCCGCATCGTGCGCGCGGCCATCGATCATCTCGGCGTCGAGTTCTCCAGCGGACAGGAAGACAAGGTCCACGGGCTGATCGACGAGTTGATCAAGTCCCTGTAGCCACCTTGTTCATCGGGACCAAGGCCACCATCCACGGCCGGTCAGAGCGTAGCGGTCGGCGGACTGCTCGAAGCGATTACGCACGGAAATTCCCCCGCACAGGAAGTACAGGGGCAGGAACAACGGGCCCAGTACCAGGTACTGGTACACATGCGCGCGTTCATGGTCGCCAAGACGCACGCAATCGGTGCCGCCGTGCGCCCGGCAGGCATACGTCAACGCGGTCTCGTCCAGGCTGTGGCCCGTGTGCAGGATCACGTTTCCCAGTGTCAGCGCGCCGCCGGGGCCGAACGGCAACCGGTGGAAGACGATGGCCGCGTCCGAATAACCCACTCGCGCACCGAACGGCAGCGCCAGCAGTCCGGTGAGCAGCCCTGCCAGCGTGAGTGGGCTGGCCCACACGGTGCCGGCCGCTTGGGCCAGTCGCAGCGATAGCAATTTGAGCGGATCGGGAATCGCCATGGGCCCGAGCCTAGCAAACGGACGCGGAGGCAGTCTTTGCCGCTCAGCCGCATGCTTCGCCGAGCTGGCCGCGCATGTCCTCCAGTTCCTCGAACCGCCGCCGGCTTTTCTCCCAGGTTTGCCGGCTGACCTCTGCCAGCAGCGATTCCGACACCGCCATCAGGGCGGTGCTCGAATCCCAAACCGATGGCACCGCGACCCTCGCGGTAAGCACGTGCGTGGCGACCCGCACGATTGGCGACAGCCACTGGTCGGTCAGCAGGACAATCCGCACCTGGCGGGCCGCGGCCGCGTGAGCGAGCCGCTGCAGGCTGGCCTGGTAACGGCGGATGTCGAACACCAGCAGCACGTCGCGCTTGCCCATGTCGAGCAGTTGGTCGTGCCAGTTTGATTCCTGTTCCTGAAGATGGCTCACACCGGGCCTCAGGATGCGCAGCTGCACCGACAGATACAGCGCCAGCGCGTCCGTGAAGCGACCACCAATGAGATGAATATGCAGGCGCTGGTCGGAAAGCAGTTGCACCACGCCGTCGAATTCCGCCTTCGGCAGGTTGGCAAAGGTTTCCTGCAAATTGCGTAGCACGGCATCAGCGAAGTCCGACTGCACTGGCTGTCGACCGCCGCGAACGCCCTTTTTGCCCGGCGGCCGCTTGGCCAGGGGAGAGCTCAGCTGCGCCGACAGTTCCTCGCGCAATTCGCGCTGGAAATCCAGGTAGGAGCCGAAACCCAGGCGCCCGACCAGGCGCAGCACGGTCGGGGGACTTACTCCGACGGCGCGCGCCAGGTCGGAAGCACTCTGCAGACCGGAAACCGGGTACTCAGCGAGAAGCTGGTGCGCGACCCGCCGCTCGGTGGCGGAGAATTCATCCAGCCCTTCGCGCAATTTTTCGACGATCGTGCGGGTCACCTGTCCTCCCATTACCAGCCTGCTTGACAAGCTGAACCGATTGTTAGAGCTTTAACACGATTAGTGCCATGTAGCACGCCTGTAATAATTATTACAACCGCGGCACAGGGGAAAGCATCAACAATCTGACTGCCACCGCCATCGACGGGCTAAGCGAGTCCCCGGTCGCCGTGTTCAATCGAGCCGGTCACAGCCGGGTGCTGCTGATCTGCGAGCACGCCAGCAGTTTCATCCCGCTCGCCTACGGCGGACTGGGGCTTGCGAGCAACGACCAACTTCGGCACATCGGTTGGGACATCGGCGCCCTTGGCTTGGCCCGTGAGCTGGCGGTGTTGCTGGATGCCCCGCTGGTACACGCTACCTATTCTCGCTTGTTGCTCGACCTCAACCGCCCGGTCGACGCACCGGACTCCATCGCGCCAAGCAGCGAGGGCACCCCGATTCCGGGCAACGCCGACATCTCTGCCGCCGAGCGTGAGCATCGCCAGAATCAAATCTATCACCCCTTCCACGCGGAGCTTGACGCACTGATCGATCAGCGCCTGGCGGCTGGCCAGGCCACGGCGGTCATCTCCATTCATTCCTTTACCCCCCGCTATCACGACTTTGAGCGACCCTGGCAGGCCGGGGTGATTTCGCAGACTGATCGGACACTGGCCGATGCCCTGCTTCAGTCGCTCACCGGTGACCCCGCCGTGTGCGTCGGCGACAACCTGCCCTACGGCCCGCAGGACGGCGTCTACCACAGCCTTGAACGGCATGGCGAGGCGCGTGGCCTGCGCGGTGCCATGATCGAGGTGCGCAACGACCAGTTGGACGAGCCTGGAAAGAAAGCCTGGGCCGAGCGGTTGAACAAAGCGATCTGCTTCGCCCTGTCGCAAACCACCCCGGCAAATTGAAGCGCGCGCCGGGCACCGCACGACCACCTGGCCGAATGGCACTCCCCCGAACAGGAAGTTGTTGATGACCAAGAAACATTTCAGCCTCGATGAGCTAAAGCGCGCCGTCGCCAATGGCGAAATAGATACCGTGCTGGCGTGCATGGTCGACATGCAGGGCCGCCTGATCGGCAAGCGTTTCCAGGCCGAATATTTTCTCGATAGCGGCCATGAGGAAACGCACTGCTGCAACTACCTGCTGGCCAACGACATCGACATGGAGCCGGTGCCCGGATATGCAGCAGCAAGCTGGAGCAAGGGCTATGGCGATTTCGTGCTCAAGCCCGACCTGCGGACGCTTCGCCGCGTGCCCTGGCTCGAAGGCACCGCCCTAGTGCTGTGCGATGTGCAGGATCATCACGGCCACGATCTGCCGCACAGCCCGCGCGGCATCCTGAAAAAGCAGATTGCCCGGTTGACCGAGCGTGGCTACACCGGCATGTTCGCCTCGGAACTGGAGTTCTACCTGTTCAACGAAAGTTACGAGGCGATCCACGACAGGAACTACCAGAATCCCAAGACTGCTGGTTACTACATCGAGGACTACAACATCCTGCAGACCACGCGCGAGGAACCGGTAATGCGCGCCATCCGCAAGCACCTTGAGGCCGCCGGCGTGCCGGTGGAAAATTCCAAGGGTGAATGGGGTCCGGGCCAGGAAGAAATCAACGTGCGCTACTGCGAAGCGCTGGAGATGGCCGATCGTCACGCCATCATCAAGCACGCCTGCAAGGAGATTGCCCTGCTGCAGGGCAAGGCGATTACCTTCATGGCCAAGTGGCGCAATGACCTGGCGGGTTCGAGCAGCCATATCCACAACTCGCTATGGAGCCTGGATGGCAACAAGGCGCTTTTTTTCGACGCCGACGCCGAGTTCACCATGTCGCCGCTGATGCGGCACTGGGTCGCCGGCCAACTCAAGTACGCTCCGGACATCACCGTTTTCCTCGCGCCGTACATAAACTCCTACAAACGCTTCCAGGTTGGCACCTTCGCACCGACCCGGGCGATCTGGAGCCGCGACAACCGCACCGCCGGCTTCCGGCTCTGCGCCGAAG
>JANPDF010000018.1:0-19364 GCA_031431355.1 Gammaproteobacteria bacterium | reverse complement strand
TCGCAACGGCAATGACGATCGCAACGGTGGCCGCCGCCTGGTTCGCTGCGAGTCGCGCGAGCGGCGTACGGTTTACTGCGGGATTGATACACGAGGCAGTGTTCGCCTTGTGAGCCAGCTCTCGGATCGCAGCTGCGTGCGCGGTCGGACCTGGGGCACCAACTCGCGCGGCCTCTGGGTCACCAATGGTTGCCGGGGCAACTTCGAGATCAGTGCCCGCCAAGACAACCGCTATGGACGCCTGATCCGCTGCGAATCGCGGGACAATCGCACTGTGAACTGCAACGTCGACACCCGCTCTGGGGTTCGTCTCGTCCGCCAGCTTTCCAACAATGCCTGCATCGAAGGCCGCACGTGGGGCGCTTCGCGCAACGGAGTCTGGGTAAGCCGTGGCTGCCGGGCTGAATTTCGCATCGGCGACAGCCGAAGCGGCAGCTACGACTACGGCTATCGTGACTGACGCCGCCGCTTGGGTGGCGCCACCGCGTTTGCCGCGCGCAGTCCCCAGGACGTAGCCAGCCGAAGTGGTGGCAGCGCGAGCGTCAACGCTTCCGCACTCCAGCGGCGCAGTTTGGCCGGAGCCAGGTTCAGTGCTTCGGCCAGCGGCGCCGGCAACCAGTCGGCGCCCGCGCGCCGCAAGCGGCAGACGCTGTCTGCATAACGGCCGGCGGCCCAGGTTGCGGCGATGGCCTTGGCGGTCGCAGTGACCAGTGGCTCCAGCGGCGTGTAGCGGATCAATGGGCTGCTGAGCAGGTCCGGAACCCAAGCCTTGAGCACCGATTGCAAACCGGACTGGGTTGCGAGCGGTGTTAGCACGCTTTGTGTTTGCGCGACGGCCAGGATGCCTTCGATCTCCCAGCCGGCCGGCTTCACGTGATAGCGCAGGTAGATTTCCTTGACCAGCAGGCGCTGGATGCGCTCAGGTGCATCGCCGCGCGCGGCATCGGTGATCGCCAGCGGCAGGAACGGCTTCAGCATCGGCAGCCGATCCAACGTTACCTGCAGTGCAGCGGCGGCGCCGGCTTTGACGCAGGCGGCATGCAGACTGGCTTCGACGCCCGCATCAGGCGCGACGACCAGTTTTCGAACGGTTTTCTTCCGACTGGTCGCGGCGGTCGCCATGCCGCAGCATAGCGCGCTGGCGTGCCGGTGCGAAGCGAGACCGGGGCGGGGCTTAAACTGTGGAAAAGAACCTGGGACCGAAAATGGACTTCGATCGCTACGACCGCATCCGGCCGATCCGCTGGGATGGCAGTGCGCTGCATCTGCTCGACCAACGCAAGCTGCCGTTCGTCGTCGAGTACCTGGAATGCGCAAGCAGCCACGCAGTCACCGAGGCCATTCGCGCGTTGGTGGTTCGCGGCGCGCCTGCGATCGGCATCGCCGCCGCTTACGGGGTCGTGCTGGCGGCGCGAGGCGTCCAGGCAGCGGATGGCCGATCCGCACTGGCGATGATGGAATCGTCGATTGCCGAACTGAACCAGTCACGGCCAACCGCCGTGAACCTGATGTGGGCGATTGCGCGCATGCGCCTGCGGCTGGCCGATTCGGGAAGTGACTGGCGCGAGTTGCTGGAGGCCGAGGCGGTCGCCATCGAAGCCGAGGACCTGGCCGCCAACAGGCACATGGGCGAGCTGGGCGCCAAACTGATTGCGACGGGCTCCGGCGTGCTCACCCACTGCAATACCGGCTCGCTTGCGACCGCGGGCTTCGGGACTGCGCTCGGGGTGATCCGCGCGGGAGTAGCCATGGATCGCATCGATCGTGTCTACGCCGGAGAAACCCGGCCCTGGTTGCAGGGCGCCAGGCTGACCGTTTGGGAACTGATGGAGGATGGCATCGCCGCGACCCTGATTGCCGACGCCGCCGGCGCGCACCTGATGAAGACCGGCGCCGTCCAGTGGCTGATCGTCGGCGCCGACAGGATCTGCGCCAACGGCGACACCGCCAACAAGATCGGCACCTATGCCCATGCCATCGCCGCCAGGCACCACGGCGTCAAGGTGATGGTGGTGGCCCCGGCCTCGACCGTGGACATGGCCACCGCGCAAGGCGGCGACATCCACATCGAGGAGCGGGACGGCGCCGAATTGCTCTCGCTTTCAGGTGTTCGCACCGTGGCTGAAGGGGTGTCCGCGTTCAATCCGGTGTTCGACGTGACCCCGGCCGGGCTGATCGATGCGCTGGTCACCGAAAGGGGCGTGATTGAATCGCCGGACGCGGTCAAAATGGCGGCCATGTTCGGGCCCGTGTCAAGGGCCTGAAACCATTGATTTGAAGCTCTTTTCAGCCACCTCGGAGGGGCTGCGTCTGGTATCATTTGCTGTCTATTTTTGCAGCATGGAATCCGGACCAGAATGGCTGAGCTCGCGAAGGAAATTATCCCGGTAAACCTCGAAGACGAGATGCGCAGGAGTTACCTCGATTACGCCATGAGCGTGATCGTCGGCCGCGCTCTCCCGGATGTTCGCGATGGCCTGAAACCCGTGCACCGTCGCGTCCTGTTCGCCATGCACGAACTCGGCGCGCACTCCAACAAGCCCTACTACAAGTCCGCCCGAATCGTCGGCGACGTGATCGGCAAGTACCATCCGCACGGCGACCAGTCGGTGTACGACACGCTGGTGCGCATGGCGCAGCCGTTCTCGCTGCGCTACATGCTGGTGGACGGGCAGGGCAACTTCGGCTCGGTCGACGGCGACTCCGCCGCGGCAATGCGATACACCGAAGCGCGCATGGCCAAGCTGACCCACCAGCTGATGGCTGACATCGACAAGGACACCGTCGATTTCCAGCCCAACTACGACGAGAAGGAACAGGAACCGACGGTCATGCCGACCCGGGTCCCGAACCTGCTGATCAACGGCTCGGCCGGCATCGCAGTCGGCATGGCGACCAATATTCCGCCGCACAACCTGACCGAAGTGATCAAGGCGACCATCGCGCTGATCGACGATCCGGAAGTGAGCATCAGCGACCTGATGCAGTACATTCCCGGCCCGGATTTCCCGACCGCCGGCATCATCAACGGCTCTGCCGGCATCCACGCCGCCTACCACACCGGCCGCGGCCGGGTGCGCATGAAGGCGCGCGCCGACATCGAGATCAACGAGGACAACGGCCGCGAGTCGATCATCGTGACCGAGCTGCCGTACCAGGTGAACAAGGCGCGCTTGATCGAGAAAATCGCCGAGCTGGTGAAAGAGAAGAAGATCGAGGGCATCTCCGAGCTGCGCGACGAGTCCGACAAGGACGGCATGCGCATCTACATCGAGGTCAAGCGCAACGAGTCGGCCGAGGTGATCCTCAACAACCTCTATCAGCAGACGCAGATGGAGAGCGTGTTCGGCATCAACATGGTGGCGCTGGTCGACGGCCGCCCGCAGTTGCTGAACCTCAAGCAGGTGCTGGAAGCCTTCGTCCGCCATCGTCGCGAAGTGGTCACCCGCCGGACCATCTTCGAGCTGCGCAAGGCGCGCAATCGCGCGCACATCCTCGAAGGCCTGACCGTTGCACTGGCCAACATCGACGAGATGATCGAGCTGATCAAGACGTCCGAGAGCCCGGCGGTCGCCAAGGACCGCATGCTCGCCAAGAACTGGGAGCCAGGCCTCGTCCGCGCGCTGCTCGGCGCGGTGGGCGCGGAAGCGTCGCGACCGGAAGACCTGACCATGGAGTTCGGCCTGCACGCGGACGGCTATCGCCTGACCGAAGTGCAGGCGAAGGAAATCCTGGAGATGCGCCTGAACCGCCTGACCGGGCTGGAACAGGAAAAGCTGACCGACGAATACAAACAGTTACTGGAAACCATCGCCGGCCTGATCCGCATCCTGGAAAACCCGGATGTACTGCTGGACGTGATCCGCACCGAGCTGCGCAACTTGCAGGAAGAGTTCGGCGACGAGCGCCGCACCGAGATCCGCCCGGGCGAGGAAGACCTCGACATCCTCGACCTGATCGAATCCGAAGACGTGGTGGTGACGCTGTCGCACGCCGGCTATGCCAAGCGCCAGCCGACCACCGCCTATCGCGCGCAGAAGCGCGGCGGCAAGGGTCGTTCGGCGACTGCGGTGAAGGAAGAAGATTTCATCGAGCGCCTGTGGGTGGTCAACACGCATGACACGCTGCTGACCTTCACCAGCGCTGGCCGCGTGTTCTGGCTCAAGGTCTACCAGTTGCCCGATGCCGGCCCGAACTCGCGTGGCCGTCCGATCATCAACTGGATTCCGCTGGAAGAAGGCGAGAAGGTCCAGGCCGTGCTACCGGTCCGCGAGTTCAGCGAAAAGATGTTCGTGTTCTTCGCCACCCGCAACGGCACCGTCAAGAAGACGCCGCTTTCCGATTACTCGCGTCCGCGCACCACCGGCATCTGGGCGATCAACCTGGATGAGGGCGATGGCCTGGTTGATGTGCAGCTGACCAACGGGTCGCGCGACATCATGCTGTTCGCGTCCAATGGCAAGGCCGTGCGTTTCGCCGAGGGCGAGGTGCGCTCGATGGGCCGCACCGCCACCGGCGTGCGCGGCATGCGCGTCGCCAGCGGCGAGCAGGTCAAGAGCATGATCGTGGTGGACGGCGATGGCGACATCCTCACCGCCAGCGAGAAGGGCTTCGGCAAGCGCACCGATCAGTCGCAGTACCCGCGCAAGGGTCGCGGCACCCAGGGTGTCATCGCCCTTCAGGCCAGCGGGCGCAACGGCGCGCTGGTCGGCGCCATCCAGCTCACCGAGCGTCACGAGATCCTGTTGATTTCCGACCAGGGCACGCTGGTGCGCACGCGTGCTTCCGAGGTTTCCCAGGTCGGTCGCAACACCCAGGGCGTGACGCTGATGCGCGTTGCCGGCGATGAAAAACTGATTGCCGTCGAACGCCTGGATGTCATCGCCGACAGTGATGACACCTTGCCCGATGGCGACCAGGATATCGCGCCCGCGGCTTCCACCTGAACCGGAGCAGCCGGATCTCCATCGGAGGTCCGGCCCAGTGCCCGGGATCATGGATTTTTCACTCACCTTGCGCCTAAGCTTGGACTCGTCTTCCGGGGTCGCCATGCTCCTTCGAACTGCCTCTACCCGCACTGCGCTCTTCGCTCTGCTGTTCTCGGCCCTCATCGCCCCTCTCGCCCACGCCGATCCCGCGCTGGCTGGCCCGGTGGTCGGCAGCCAGATTGCTGCGGCGCGTGATCGGGTCCTGCCCGTGGTCGTGAGCATTCTCACCGTTCGCCAGGATTACCGGCAGGGTGAGCCATCGTTGAGCGTCTCCAGCGGCAGCGGCACCATCGTAAGTGCGCAGGGTCATATCGCCACCAATGCCCACGTCACCCAGAACGGCAAGTCGTTTCGCGTCGTGTTCGCCGACGGTCGCGAGTTGCCTGCCAGGCTGGTAGGTACCGACACGCTCTCCGACCTGGCGGTGTTGCAGGTGCAGCCCGATCGCCCGGAGAAATTCGCCTTCGCGGAGTTCGTCGACAAGCTCGACCTCAAGCCCGGCGACACGGTGCTCGCGATGGGCGCTCCCTGGGGTCTGTCCAACTCGATGAGCGCGGGCGTGGTCAACAACCCGCGCCGCTTGCTAGTGTCGCTGTTCGATGACGAGGCCGAGTACGAGGACAGCTTGAGCGAGGACGAACCCACCGGCCGCTACTACGCATGGATCCAACATGATGCGTCGATCGCGCCTGGCAATTCGGGCGGCCCCCTGGTTGATCTTTCCGGTCGTATCGTCGGCGTCAATACGCGCGGCATGATCGTCGGCGGTGACCTGGCATTCGCGATACCGGGAACCGAGGCCGGCAACATCGTTCGCGCGTTGATCGAGAAGGGGCGCGTCGAACGCGTCTCGCTCGGCTTCCGCCTGCGCTCGCTGAAGGGCACGTCGTTCACCGAGGGCGTACTGGTCAACGCCGTCGAGCGCGGTTCTCCGCCGGAAAAGGCCGGGCTGCACGCCGGCGATCGCATCCTCAGCCTCAATGGCGGCGCCATCACTGCGCTGCAGCCGATTGATGTGCCCAGGTTGCAGCAGACGATCGCCGAACTGCCAATTGATTCAACGGTGACGATGCGCGTCGAGCGCGATGGCAAGCAGCGCGACATCGAGATCAAGGCCCTCGCCCAGGCGCGCGAGCGCGGCAAGGAGAAAGCGCTTGCGCCGTTCGGAATTTCCGGCTCGGAGCTGACTGCAGCGATGGGCCAGCGACGCAACCTGGATGCGCGAGCGGGTGTGCTGGTCACCGGCGTCCGCCCGGGTGGCCCGGCGGCTGCGGCGCGTCCGGAAATTGAGGCGGGCGCGGTGATTACGGCAGTCAACGGCAAGCCGGTGACTCGCGTCGACGACCTGCTGGCCCAGGTGAATGAAGCATCCGCCACCGCGCCGCTGGTGTTGAAGCTGGAGGTCAATGGCGAGCAGCGCCTAAGCCTGCTCAAGCCGGTGTTTGGTGACCAGTCGCGCGATCCGCTGCCCGAACTGCCGAAGTCCTGGGTAGGCGTGGAAGTGCAACCGTTTACCGGTTCGCTGGCCAGGGAGATCGGCCTGCCGAGCGCCGGCTTCCGGATTGCCAGGCTCTATCCGGGCAGTCCGCTCGGCGCCGCGGGCGCCAGGGTTGGCGACCTGCTGGTGTCCATCGACGGGCAGCCGCTGAAGCCGGGCAATGATGTTTCCTCGGAAGACTTCGACCAGTTGGTGCACGACCTCAGCGTGGATTCGCGTGCGCGCTTTTCCGCCATGCGCGATGGCAAGCCGGTGCAGTTTGAAATCGCCGTCCTGCCATCCCCGGTTGATACGTCCGGCCTGCGCACGCTTGCCGTTGGCCGGCTGCGCGCGCAGTTGCGCGAGCTTGGCTTCTACGACCGCGTGGCGATGAAGTTGTCCACCGACCGCGAAGGCGTTTTCATCGATGGCGTGGAAAGCGGCGGCGCGGCCGGGCTGGCGCACCTCAAGCGCGGCGACGTGATCATCCGGCTCGGCGACGACGCGGTCAGCACGCCCACCGAGCTTTCGCGGGCGCTGGAAGAAGCGCTGGCGGCGCCCGGCACTGGATTGATTCCCTTGCAAGTGATTCGCGGCAACCAGACGCGAATCCTCTATCTCGAGCGTTACTGGCTCAATGCCGACGGCCCGGAGGCCAGATGAAACTCGCACCATGGTTGCTGCTCGCATTGTCGGGGCTGCTGGCAAGCGCGCCTGCGATTGCTCAGGTCCAGGATTACCGCACGATTTATCGCAGCCTGACGGCCAGGCACGCAGCCGCGGTGGTGACCGTGAAGTTCGTCATGTCGGTGACGGCATCGGGCAAGGAGGAGCGACTCGAAGACCGCACCCAGGCGCTGCTGGTCAGCGCTGACGGCCTGCTGCTGGTCCCCGATCGCGCCGTCAGCGTCGACTTCCGGCAATTCACTGGCTCGGGCAAGGCGCAGGGCTCCTCGCCGGTCGCCAAGTCGAGCGAATTCCGCGTACGCCTGGCGGGCGGCGACGATTGGCTGCCGGCAGATCTGGTCACCCGCGACACCCAACTCGGCCTTGCCTGGCTGCGCCTGCGTGCGCCGCCGCCAGCCCTGGCCTTCGTCAATCTCGATGACGGCGTTCGCGCCGAGCCGGGGATGACGTTCTTCTCCTTGCTGCGCACGTCCGATGAATGGGGTGGCGTGCCGGTGTTTCGCGAAGGGTTCATCATCGGCGAGACGCACACGCCCAAGACCCTGTTGCTGGTGGATGGCGTGCCCGGGATCGCCTTCTCCGCCGATGGACAGCCGATGGGTTACGTGGACATCGATTTCGGTCGCCTGATGCGTTCGCGCAGCGTCGGCAACGGGCTCGGCCTGGACATGGCCGACTCGGCGCTGCAGATGACGCCGATCTCCAAGGTGGCGGCGGCGACCAGGCAAGCCCAGAAGCTGCCTTCGGTGGTGCCGGCCAAGTAGTTGAATTCATTGTAATCCAGGGATGGATATAACAAATTATTAACGACAGTTAAATTTGTATTAAAAGCTTGGCCGGGGGCCGCGCCCGGCTGCGTTTATCTGGGTACATCCCGGAGGTGTCCCATGTTTCAGCCACGATCCCAACGTCGCATTGCGGCGTTTTTTGTTGCCTGGATTTTGCTGCTGGCCCTGGCCGGGACGCTGGGAGGATGCAAGCGCGGCAGCAACCAGGTCCCCGAGCTGCAGGGCGGCGTGCAGCCCATCGACGGACGGGACAAGATCGTCGGCTTCGGCCTGGTGTCGGCCGGCCGCGGCGAGCAGGAAGGCGAGGTCGCCATCGAGTTGGAGTTCTCGCAACCGCTGGTGACCACCCAGGCCTTCGACCAGTTGCTGGTGGTGAAGGGACCGAAGGGCGAATTGGTCAAGGGCAGCTGGGTGCTGGACGAAGACGGCAAGAAGCTCCGCTTCCCGTACGTGCAGCCGAGCCTGACCTATACGGTGCTGATCCGCGCCGGCCTCACGTCCAGTACCGGTCGCAACCTGGGCAAGGACGAGTTGCGCAAGGTATTCACCGGGCCGATGGAGCCGGCCGTCGGCTTTGCATCGCAAGGCAGCGTGTTGCCGGCGAAGGAGAGTCGCGGCCTGCCCGTCGTTTCAGTCAACGTGCCGGAAGTGGACGTCGAGTTCCTGCGCGTTCGCGACAGCGAAGTGGCGAAGTTCTTCGGCGAATACCAGCGCGGTGGGCGCCGCAATGGCTGGCAACTCGACGAAGGCGATTACGACAGCGACTACCGGGCTTCGATACGCGATTTCGCTGATTCGGTTTACCTCAATCGCTTCGTGCTCGGCGGCGCCCAGAACGAACGCCGGCTCACCTACCTGCCATTGCAGGACATTGCCGAACTGCAGGCCTCGGGCCTGTACATGGCGGTGATGAAGCCGGTCGGCCGCTTCAACGGCGAGTACGAGACCGCGATTTTCTACGTCAGCGACATCGGCCTGCACCTGCGCGCCTACAAGGACAAGGTGTACGTGCATACCGCCTCGCTGAAATCCGGCGAGGCGCTGGGCGACGTCGCCCTGTCCGTGCTCGACCGCAAGGGCGAGACGACGGTGAAGGCCACCAGCGACGCCCGGGGCAACGCGCTGGTTGCCTACAAGTTGAATGCGGAACAGGTGCTCATCGCACGTCGCGGCAAGGACGTGTCGATGCTCGCGTTCAACCAGCCAGCCGTGGACCTGTCCGAATTTGCCGTGGCCGGCCGCTCGCACGCCTGGTTCGACGTGTTCGCCTGGTCCGGGCGCGACTTGTACCGGCCAGGCGAGACGGTGCGGATCTCCGCGCTGATGCGCAACTACGATGGCAAGCCGGTCAAGGCGCAGCCACTGTTCCTCAGCCTCAAGCAGCCCGATGGCAAGGTGTTCATCGAATCGCAACTGTCGCCGCGCGAAGCCGGCTATTTCGAATGGCGCCAGGAGATTCCGGCGGATGCGCCGACCGGTCGCTGGCAGGTGGAATTCCGCACCGCGCCAGGCGCCGGCGATGTCGTGCAGGGCATGACGCTGCGCGTGGAGGAATTCCTGCCCGAACGCATGAAGCTCGAACTCGATTCGGCGCAGGCCACCATCAAGCCGGGCCAACCGTTGTTGCTGCGCGTCGACGCCGCCTATCTCTACGGGGCGCCAGCAGCCGGCAACCGCTTCACCGCGCGGCTTGGGCTGCTTGCCGAGCAACATCCGGTGGAGAAGTACCCCAATCATTTCTTCGGCGATCCCACGATCAGCCTGCCGAAGAAATCCGACGAAGACGTGATCGACGCCGAACTGGATGAAAAGGGCCACTTGCAGGCGCCGATCAAGCTGCCGGCGGAAGCCACGCGCGGAGCTCCGGTTACCGTGGTCGTCACCGGCAGCGTCTTTGAGAGCGGTGGCCGGCCGGTAAATCGCAGCCTCAAGCGGACCTACTGGCCAGCGCCGGTGCTGGTCGGCATCCGGCCGTTGTTCGATCCCAAGGAATCAGCGCCTTACGATGCAACCGTCGGCTTCGAGCTGATCCGTTCCACGGCCGATGGGCAATTGCAGGCGGCCGGGAATCTGCTGGTCAGCCTGGTGCGCGAGGAGCGCGATTACCACTGGACGTACACCGACAATCACTGGGGATACGACTACAGCTCGCGATACAAGTTGATCGAAAGCAAGACCGTGGCTGCTCGCGCAGAGGGCCCGACGCGAATCGACTTCCCGGTGCAATGGGGCGGCTATCGGATTGAAGTGAAGGATCCCGCCACCGGGCTGGTCAGCCGGTTTCCGTTCGTGGCAGGCTGGGATTCCGATAATCAGAATCGCGGCCTCGATGCGCGCCCGGACAAGGTCAAGCTGGCGCTGGACAAGACTTCCTATCGCGCCGGCGACAAGTTGAAAGTCAGCATCACGCCGCCGCATCCCGGCAACGGAATCCTGCTGGTGGAGACCGATCACCTGCTGCACACCCAGCCAATCGAGGCGCGTGCCGGCACCACCGTCGAGTTGCTGGTAACGCCTGAGTGGGAACGGCACGACGTGTACATCACGGCGCTGGTTTTCCGTGGTGGTTCCGCGGTCGAGAAAATAACGCCCGCTCGCGCGCTTGGCGTGGTGCACGTGCCGATGGATCGCGCTGATCGCCGCGTTGCCGTCAGCGTGACCGCGCCAAAGCTGGCGAAGCCGGAACAGGTGCTTCCGGTTACCGTAAAAGCGCCTGCACTGGCCGGAAAGAAAGCGTGGGTGACGGTGTCGGCGGTTGACCTCGGCATCCTCAACATCACTCGTTTCCCGGTCCCGGACGCCGGCAAGCACTTCTTCTCGCAACGGCGGCTCGGCGTTGATGCCTACGACATCTACGGGCGGGTGATCGAGAGCTTCGAGGGCGACACCGCCTCGCTCAAGTTCGGCGGCGACATGGCGCTTGAAGTACTGCCGCAGGCACGCCGTCCGACCGCGAGGGTGCAGACAGTGGACTTGTTCTCCGGGCTGGTGGCGCTGGATGCGCGCGGCGTTGCGCAAGTGCCGATCCGGGTGCCCGATTTCAACGGCACGCTGCGCGTCGCTGCGCTGGTGTTCAGCCTGGATCGCTATGGCGAGGCCAGCAGCGAGAGCATCCTGCGCGCGCCAATCCTGGCCGAGTTGAGCGCGCCTCGCGCCCTGGCGCCGGGCGATCGCAGCATGCTTACCCTCGACGTGCAAAATTTCACCGGTCGCGCCGGTGAGTTCAGCGTCGCGCTGTCCTCGACCGGACCGATCGAGATCGCCAACCCACGACGCAAGGTCACGCTGCCGGTGGAAGGCAAGAAGACCCTGGTCTTCGATCTTGTCGGCAAGCCCGGATGGGGCGTTGGCACGGTCAAGATGAAGGTCGGCAATGCCGGGCAGGAAGTGAACCGCGAGTTCGACGTGCCGGTGCGGCCCGCCTGGGGCGCGGTAGCACGCTCGAATCTGAGCACGCTGGCAGTGGGCAAGGATTTTTCGGTGGGCGCCGACGTTGCCGATGGGTTGATGCCCGATACCGTCAATGCCCGGGTGACGCTCAGCACGATGCCGCCCATCCCGTTCGCAAAAGTGCTCGACGACCTGCTCGAGTATCCGTACGGCTGTGCCGAGCAGACCACGACGCGCGGCTACGCCGCGTTGTTGCTCGACGCACAGACAGCGAGCCGGCTCGGCATCCCCGGACTCGGCGCGGAAGCGCGTCGGCGCAGGCTGGAGGCAAGCTTCAGCCGCCTGGCCTCGATGCAGGCCAGTTCCGGGCATTTCTCGTTCTGGGGCGGCGACACCGAGGCGTATCCCATCCTCACTCCCTACATCGTCGAGTTCCTGCTCGACGCCAGGGACGAGGGCTTTGCCGTTCCGGAAAAGGTATTGCAGAAGGCGCTGGAAAGGCTCAATGAAGACCTGCTCACCGGCAGCGCACCGTTCTATGGCTACGACCATCGCGAGCACCTGCGCTTCGCCTACCAGGCGCATGCCGGTTACGTGCTGGCGCGAGTCAACCGCGCTCCGCTCGGGACCTTGCGCGCGATGTTCGACAACGAGCGCGGCAAGTCGATCACGGCACTGCCGCTGGTGCACCTTGGCCTGGCCCTCAACTTGCAGGGCGACAAGCTGCGCGGAGGCAAAGCCATTGCGCAGGCCTTCGTCGTCAAGGACCAGCGTCCCGAATACCTCGGCGACTACGGCACCCGCATCAGAGACGAGGCCCTGCTGGTCATGCTCGCCAAGCGCTACCAGTTGAAGGCGCCGCAGGCAGACGCCCGCCTGCTGTCGCTGTCGCGCAACCTTGCTGCGCGCAACAGCCGCGGCTGGGTCTGGTACAGCACGCAGGAGCAAATTGCGTTGGCCAGGCTCGGCAAGGCCATGGCAGGCGGGCTGGATTCCAGCCGCGTGTTCGATGGCAACTTGTCGATTGGCGGGAGGACAGTAGTGCTGGACGCAGCGAAGATCGACAGTCGCCGCTTCAGCTACGAGGAACTGGCGGCGGGAATCCGCTACACGCCGAAATCCGCTGGCGCACTTTACGCCACGGTCGATGTTGCCGGCATTCCGCGCAATCGCCCAGTTCCCGACGCCAGCAAGCTGAGCATCAGCCGCAGTTACTACAACCCCGATGGCACGCTCTGGAAGCCCGGTCCGCTGCGCGAAGGACAGTCGCTGGTGGTGGCGTTGAAGGTGGAATCTTCGCAGGCGATGCCCGATGCGCTGATCGTCGACCTGCTGCCGGCGGGACTGGAAGTTGAGAACCTCAACCTGACGCCGGTCGAGCAATGGGCCGACATCACCATCGACGGAGTGGAACTCGATGAGCGCTCGGGCGCGGCCACGCTGGTGCACGAGGAGTATCGCGACGATCGCTACGTTGCCGCGATCAAGCTCGACGGCGGCGAGGCGAAACTGTTCTACCTGGTGCGCGCGGTGACTCCCGGCGTCTACGTCGTGCCGCCGCCGCAGCTCGAGGACATGTATCGCCCCGAGCTTCGTGCCGTAGGCAAGGTGTCGCCGGAAACGATCACCGTGGTGAAACCCTAGGAGCCGCCGTGGGCGCACTGCCGCGAAGCAGCAGGCGATGGCGAAGGCGTACCGCGCACGCGCTGGTCGCCGTCGCTGGCGCGTTGCTCGCGCTGCTGGTGCTCGACCGCGCGTTTCCGGTGCCGCTGCCCGGTGACACTTCGTCCAGCGTGATCGTGACCGCCGCCGATGGCACGCCGCTGCGCGCGTTCGCTGGCGCCGATGGTGTCTGGCGATATCCGGTTGCCGTCGAGGATGTCTCGCCCCTGTACGTGCAAGCGCTGGTGGGCTACGAGGATCGCTGGTTCTGGCGCCACCCGGGCATCAATCCAGTCGCGCTGCTGCGCGCGGCGGCGCAATGGGCCCGGAGTGGACGCATCGTCTCTGGCGGCTCGACGTTGACCATGCAGGTTGCGCGGATCATCGAGCCGCAACGGCGCAGCGCACCGGGGAAGCTGCGGCAGATATTCCGCGCTCTGCAACTGGAGGCGCACTTGTCCAAGCGCGAGATCCTGTCCTTGTACCTGGACAACGCGCCATTCGGCGGAACCATCCGCGGCGTGGAAGCCGCAAGCTGGGCCTATCTGGGCAAGCCTGCGCGCAAACTCTCGCACGCCGAGGCGGCACTGCTGGCCGTGCTGCCGCAGGCGCCGAGCAGGCTGCGCCCCGACCGCCACAATGGCGCTGCGCGCGCGGCCCGCGACAAGCTGTTGCGGCGCATGGCGGCGAACGGCACCTGGGACCGCCGCGAAGTCCGCGACGCGATGATCGAACCGGTGATATCGCGGCGCATGTCGCAGCCGATGTTGGCGCCCTTGCTGGCCGAGCGCCTGCGCGTCGCCCATCGTGGACAGGCAAGGATACGCAGCGGCATTGACGCCAACCTGCAGCGCATGCTTGAAGAACGGCTGGCGGCCTATTTCGCGCGCCTGCCCGAGCGCAGTTCCGCGGCGCTGCTGGTCGTTGACAACCGGACGCTGCAGGCACGCGCCTACGTTGGGTCGCTTGCCTTCGCCGAAGCCGCAACGCTGGGCCACGTCGACATGGTCCGGGCAACGCGATCGCCTGGCTCCACATTGAAACCATTCCTGTACGGGCTGGCGATGGACGACGGACTGATCCATTCCGAAAGCCTGCTGGTCGATGCGCCGCAAAGCTTCGGCAACTACCGGCCGGCCAATTTCGACCCCGCGTTCAACGGCCCGGTCTCGGCCGCCGATGCCTTGCGACTGTCATTGAACGTGCCCGCCGTAGACGTCCTCGACCGGCTCGGCCCGGAACGTTTCTCCGCGCGGCTCGAGCATGCGGGTCTGCAGCTGAAATTGCCGGTGGGCGCGCGGCCAAACCTGTCTATCATTCTCGGTGGCACCGGTGTTTCGCTGGAGCAACTGGTTGGCGCCTACGTCGCATTGCAGAACGACGGCTTGTCCGGAAAGGTTCGCTACGGCCTCGGCGAGACCCGGGATGACCGGCGGCTGTTATCGCCGGGCGCCGCATGGATCATCCGCGACATCCTCGAACGCCGTGAACGCGCCGGGACTGGCGAGGATGCCTTCGATTCGGGCAACCGCTCGCGCGTCGCCTGGAAAACGGGAACCAGCTATGGCTTCCGCGATGCGTGGGCGTTGGGCAGCACTGCCAATTACACGGTTGGCGTCTGGGTCGGGCGTCCCGACGGCACGCCGATGCCCGGCCAGTACGGCGCGATCACGGCGCTGCCGCTGATGTTTGAAGTCATCGACAGCCTTCCCGATCGCAATCATGGCGGTGGCGGACGCGCGCCGCCCCGTGAAGTACGCAAGACGGCCATCTGCTGGCCGCTGGGGCTTCCTGCGGATCCGGACCAGCCGGGCTTGTGCCGGCAGCGACGCGAGGCGTGGACGCTTGCTGATGGCATCCCACCCACCTTCGCCGAGCGTGATGCACGCTTGTGGAGTTCCGGAAGGCGAGTGGTTCGCGTGGACTCCGCTTCCGGGCTGCGCCTATCGGGCCGATGCAGCGGAGTGCACGAAGAGAAATCGAAAGCGATCGCCCGCTGGCCGAGCCTGAGTTATCCGTGGCTGCCGGAATCGGAAAGGGAGGCCACTGCGATCCCGGTGCTGTCACCCGATTGCGAGAGCGACAACCTGGCCGCGATGGAAGTCCTGCAGATCGACGGGCCGGCCCAGGACAGCGCGATTGCGCGGGCGCCAAACAGCACGCGGGCGCCGCAGGTCAGGCTGCGCGCGCTAGGCACCGAGGCTCGGGTTCGCTGGCTGGTAAACGGTGAACTGGTTGGCGAGAGCCGCGGCGGTGCCGGCTTCATCCATGCGTTCCAGGTACAAGGCGACCAGCGCATCACTGCGCTGGCCGACACCGGGGCATGGGCGGAACTGCGACTGCGGGTACTGCGCTAGCGGTGGGCCGCACCGCCAGCGATGTACCGGCAGGTCAGAGTCGAATCGCCTTGCCGTCGCGGATGCGCACGTAGTTGCCCACGTGGAGATTCTTGATGCTGCCCTGGTCGACCCGCTCCAGGCGGCCATCGTCCATGCGGATGGTGATCCGATAGCGCGTCTTTTGCGAATTCTGCGCAATCTCCTTGCCCACGTAGGCGCCGCCGACCGCTCCAGCCACGGTGGCGGCTTTCTTGCCGTCGCCACTGCCGACCTGGTTGCCAAGCAGGCCGCCGACCACGGCGCCGGCCACGGCGCCGCCGGTGCTCGACCTATGCGTGCTGTACGGCTCGATGCTCTTGATCTTGCCGCAATTGCCGCAGCCGGCAAGGACTGCGAACGGGGCGCCGATCGCGAACAGGGCGACCAGCAACAAAGCGAATAGCTTCTTCATCGTCTATCTCCGTATCAAATGTCTGCGATGCCGGGCATCGCGAAAAACCAGTCTAGCGGGCGCTCCGGAACCCAGCATGAAGCGAGTTCAGGATTGCAGGTGCTCGAGGACGTAATCGGCCGCTGAAACCTTGAATTCCCCGGGTGCTTCGACGTGCAGCTGCTTGACCACGCCATCCTCGGCGTACAGGGCGAAGCGCTTCGCGCGCAGCCCCATGCCGAACGGCGTCGCGTCCAGTTCAAGTCCGAGTGCCTGGGTGAAGGCGCCATTGCCGTCGGCAAGCATGTGCACACTGTCGGGCACGTGCTGGTCCTTGGCCCAGGCGCCCATGACGAACGCATCATTCACCGATAGGCAGGCCACGTCCACGCCGCGCTTGTCGAATTCAGCGAGTTTCTCGACATATCCCGGGAGGTGCTTGGCGGAGCAGGTCGGCGTGAACGCGCCCGGCACGGCGAAAAGCAGGACCTTCTTGCCAGCGAACAACTCGTCCGTGTTGATAGCCTGGACGCCGTCCTTCAGGTAGTTGAGCGTGGCCTCCGGAATCCTGTCGCCTACCTTGATCGTCATGGGCTTGCTCCGCGTCTTTGGGGGAAAGCGAAGTCTAAACGAGATGGGCATTCCGAGGCGTCCGGAAACCACGTCACGACACCTTGGCGCCCGGCAGGGACCGAGCGTCCTTCAGCAAGTAGAATTGGGCGCGCGGAGTTCGCTTCGCGGGCCTTTTCGTGGAGTTGACGATGGAGTTCAAGGATTACTACGAGGCGCTCGGCGTGGAGCCCAGCGCAGGCGAGGCCGAGATCAAGGCGGCCTACCGCCGGCTGGCGCGCAAGTTTCATCCAGACGTCAGCAAGGAAAAAGGCGCGGAGGAGCGCTTCAAGTCGGTCAACGAGGCCTACGAGGTCCTGCGCGACAAGGAAAAGCGCAGCGCCTATGACCAGCTACGCGCGCGCGGCTACAGCCCGGGCCAGGATTTTCGACCACCTCCGGATTTCGGCGAGCAGTTCGGCCAGGGGCAGGGAGGCTTCGGTGGCGGCGGATTTCGATTCGAACAGGGCGCGGGCGGCGATGGCTTCAGCGATTTCTTCGAGTCGCTGTTCGGTGGACGCGGCGGGCAGACGCGCGGCCGTCCGGCCCCCCCTGGCGACACCCGTGCCAAGCTGGCGATTCCACTGGAGATCGCCTTCGCCGGAGGCATGCAGAAAATCGGAATCGATGGCCGGACGCTGGAAGTAAAAATTCCCTCCGGAATCCGCCCCGGCCAGGTCATCCGGCTGGCTGGGCAGGGTCAGCAGGGCCATGGTGGCAAACGCGCCGACCTCCTTTTGGAGATCGATTACCGACCCCACGGCGAATTCGAAGTGGATGGCCGCAACATATTGTTCACGCTGCCGCTGGCTCCGTGGGAGGCCGCGCTGGGCACGCGCGTCAGCGTGCCGACGCTGGGCGGCAAGGTCGACGTGCGGGTCCCGCCGGATTCCGATACTGGGCGCAAGCTGCGCTTGCGTGGCCGCGGCCTGCCGGGCAAGCCGGAGGCGGGGGACCAGATCGTCGAGATCGAGGTATACGCGCCACGCGCCGATTCAGACGCGCAACGCGAGCTCTATGCGCAGATGGCCGAGCAGTTTGAAACCAGGAACCGTTCCTGATCAGCCCGGGACAAGCAGCGAGTTGATCACTTCGATCAGCTGGGCTTCGGTAAACGGCTTGGTGATGTAGGCCTTCGCACCCTGGCGCATGCCCCAGACCTTGTCCGTTTCCTGATCCTTGGTGGTGACCAGCACCACCGGAATCTGCGCCGTGGTCGGTTCCTTGGAGATGGCCCGCGTGGCCTGGAACCCGTTGAGGTTCGGCATCACGACATCCATCAGGATCAGGTCCGGGAGCGCAGACTTGGCCGCTTCCACGCCGGCCGCGCCATCCTCGGCGGTGACCGCTTCGTGGCCGAGCTTCTCGACGATGCGCTTCATCCCCAGCAACTGGG
Organism: Gammaproteobacteria bacterium; assembly: GCA_031431355.1. Lineage (GTDB taxonomy): Bacteria > Pseudomonadota > Gammaproteobacteria > Xanthomonadales > Xanthomonadaceae > Arenimonas. The sequence continues at coordinate 1,598 of JANPDF010000018.1, read as the reverse complement.
ACGGTGAATCATCAACAATCAGGATGCGTGCCATAGCCCCTCCACAGGATTGGCTGATTGTATGCCTCCCGGACGCCGGAAGCGCAAGGCAATCGTCACAATTTGACGACGGTCCGTCCGAACGAGGCGCCAGCCAGCATCGCCGGGAATACCGCCGGCAGCGAATCCAGGTCAACTTCACGCGTGCAGATCAAGGCCAGATGCGCCGGTTTCCAGTCCCCGGCGAGATGCTGCCAGACGCGTTGGCGGACCTTGCGCGCGGTTCCGGCTGAGGCGATGCCGAGCAGCGACACGCCACGGATGATGAAGGGCATGACCGTGGTGGCCAGGGACTCTCCGCCGGCCATGCCGCAGCTGGCGATATTGCCGTAGGGCTTGACCAGCCGCGTCAGGCCCGCCAAAACGTCGCCGCCGACATTGTCGATCGCCCCGGCCCACCGGGCTTTTTCCAACGGACGGGTGCCCCAGTCGACGTCCTGCCGCTGAATGACTTGCGCGGCGCCCAACTTGCGCAGGAAGTCGGCGTGGTCGGCCTTGCCGGTCAGCGCGTGGACCTCGAATCCGGCTCGCGCGAGGATGTCGATGGCCAGCATGCCCACGCCGCCGGTGGCGCCGGTTACCAGGATCGGCCCGTCTTCAGGTTGCTGCGAATTTTCGAGCAATCGATGCAGGGCCAGGGCGGCGGTGAAACCAGCCGTGCCCAGGATCATGCTTTCGCGCAGGTCGAGCCCCTGGGGTAGCAGGAAGGTGGAGTTGGCATCGAGGCGCACGTACTCGCCGTAGCCGCCATCGCGCGTCTCCGACAGCCCGCTGCCGGTGCAGAGCACGGCGTCGCCTTCCTTGAACGAGGGATCATTCGATGCGACCACATGACCGGCGGCGTCGATCCCGCCGTTGAGGGGAAACTGGCGCAGGATCTTGCCGCGGCCGGTGCCGGCGAGCGCGTCCTTGTAGTTGACCGAGGAGTAGGCAACGCGAACCAGGACATCGCCTGGCGTTAGCGCATCGGCGCGCATCGACTCGATCGCCGCGCGGTAGCCGGCGGCATCGTTGTGAATCCGGAAGGCGCGGAAAGGCTGTTCCGGTTCCATCGGCGTGCGACTCCGCGCGGTTCGCGCTTAATTGGACTTGTGAATGGCCCGCTTGTCGACGGCGAGCGCGGCTTCGTGGATCGCCTCGGACATGGTCGGGTGTGCGTGGCAAATGCGCGCGAGATCCTCGGCGGAGCCGTGGAATTCCATCGCGACCACGCCCTCGTGGACCATTTCCGAAACATTGGCGCCGCACAGGTGCAGGCCGAGGATGCGATCGGTCTCGGCGTGCGCGATCACTTTCACCAGGCCGGCGGGCTCGTTCATAGCCACGGCGCGGCCGATGGCGGCGAACGGGAAGGTGCCAACCTTGATCGGGATGCCGGCGTCCTTGCATTCCTTCTCGGTCTTGCCGACCCAGGCGATCTCCGGCTCGGTGTAGATCACCCACGGAACGGTGTCGAGATTGACGTGGCCGGGCAGGCCGGCGATCAACTCGGCGACCGCGATGCCTTCTTCGGATGCCTTGTGCGCCAGCATCGGCCCGCGCACGCAGTCGCCGATCGC
>JANPDF010000017.1:0-18775 GCA_031431355.1 Gammaproteobacteria bacterium | reverse complement strand
CGCCGACCAGGTTCATGCCGTCGTTCCAGTCGCCACAGCCAATCAGCGGCAGACCGCGAACGCCGCGGCCTGCGGCGTTGCCAAGCGCGCGCACGCAATGCTGGTACAAGGTCTCGCGTTGGCTGGAGCGGACCGGCAGGTCGTAGTAGGACTCCTCATCGACGCCGACCGGGCGCCCTTCGACGAAGCTGACCATCTCGTCCAGCACGCTGTCGTCCCCGGTCGTTGCCACATACAGGCTGGTGGCCAGCGGCAGCCACAGGAAGTCGTCGGAACAACGCGTGCGCACGCCACGGTCCAGCGGCGGATGCCACCAGTGCTGCACGTCGCCCTCGGCGAACTGATGCGATGCGCACAGCAGCAGGTGCTCGCGCACGCGCTCCGGCGCCGCGTGCAGCATCGCCATCGAATCCTGCAACTGGTCGCGGAAGCCGAACGCGCCGCCGGACTGGTAGAAGCCGCTACGCGCCCAGAAGCGACAGGCGATCGTCTGGTACATCAGCCATCCGTTTGCCATGACGTCGATGGCCGGATCAGGCGTCTCCACCTGCACGGCCGACAGGGTTTGTTGCCAATGCTCGCGGACTTTCTGCAAGGCGAGTGCGGCCGATCCCGGCACGCGGTAGCGCTGGATCAGCGCACGGGCATCGACCAGGTTGCGGCCCAGGCCAAGGCGGAACACCACCTCATGCACCTCGCCATCTTCGAGTTCCAGGCCGACCTGGATGGCCGCGCATGGATCAATGCCGGCTCCGAGCTTGCCCGACAAGCGCACGCGCGCCATCGCCGCGGGACTGCGCATGGTCCGGTTGCGACCGAGGAACTCGCTGCGGTCGCCGGTAACGCTCTTGCCTGCGGTGCCGTCGGTATCGGCGTCGAAGAAACCCACGCGCTCCGGGAATTCCATGTTGTAGGCGTTGCGCGCGAGCAATGCGCCGCTCGCCGGATCCGACTCGGTCACGACATGCATCGCATGCTTCGACTTCAGGTCGCCGAGCACCCATTCGACATAGCCGGTGAGCGACATTCGCCGAGCCCGACCGGACAGGTTGCGCACCTTGAGCACCGAGAACTTGACCGAGGCGTCGAGCGCGACATAGGTCCACAACTCGCTGCTGATGCCGTCCTCGCTGTGCTCGAACACGCTGTAGCCAAAGCCATGGCGGGTCGTGTATCGGCCCTGCCCCCGGCTGGGCAAGGGCGACGGCGACCAGAATTGCCCACTTTCCTCGTCGCGTATGTAGAAGGCTTCGCCGCTGCCATCGCTGACCGGATCGTTCTGCCACGGGCTGAGCCGGAACTCGTGCGCGTTCTCACCCCAGGTGTAGGCTCCGCCGCTTTCCGAGACGACGCTGCCGAACCATGGATTGGCGAGCACGTTTACCCACGGCGCCGGTGTCATCTGCCCGGGCGCAAGCCGGATCACGTACTCGGTGCCATCGGCGGAAAAGCCGCCGAGATCGTTGCGCAGGATCAGGCCTTCGCGCAGCGCAATCTGGTGCGGCGTCTCATCGGTAACCACGACCTCGTGCCGTCGCCCCGGATTCTCGATCAGGCGCGGCATCGGCGTCTCCAGCGGCCGCCTGCCGACCTGTTCGGCGAGCGAACCCTTGTCGTCGCTGATGATCACGCGCGCGACCGCCTGCATCAGGATGCGGTCTTCGCTGGAGATCTGGTACGCCGGCCTGACGAATATGCCGCCAGGCTTGTCGATCAGGCTGGCCTCCAGGCCAGCGGCGATCAAGCCCATGATCAGGTCCTGAAGGTGCTGCCGGTAGCCGGCGAGATCCTCGTTCCATATCACCAGGTCGACCGACAGCCCCTTCAGTCGCCAGTACGCGTGCGCCTGAACCATTTGCCTGACCAGGTCGATGTTCGCGGCTTCCGCGATCTGCAACAGGACGACCGGCAGGTCGCCCGAGATCGCCTGTCCCCAAAGCCCCGACTGGCCGCGGCGGTTCTTCAGCAACACGCCGGCATCGGCGCGCAGCGCGGGTGTCGCGAACAGGATAGAGCCGGCGAGGCGCTCGTAAAGTTGCGCGTCGCCCTGCGAGGCGTTGAGCTGCCGGAGCAGCACCTGGCTGTGGGTCCACGCCAGGTCGAACACGCGGTCGGCGAGCCGGCGATCACGGTACTTCTCGATCAGTCCCAGGCAGCCTTCGCGGTGTTCGCCGATGCCGGTGACCATGTCGATGGTCGCCGATTGTTCCGGTTCCAGCGTGATGCGGCAGCGGATGGCGACGATCGGGTCGAGCACCGAGCCCTCCGAGTCCGACAAGGCGTCCACGGTCATTGCCGCCGGCCTCGCCACCGTGTTGCCGCGGCCGAGAAAACGCGATCGGTCGGTCTCGTAGGACACCGCCGTCGCCTCGGCGTCGTGCACGGCGAGCAGATGGCACATCCAGGGCACGTGCTCGTGCTCGGAACGCGGCCGCCGGGTGCAGACGATCGCCTGTAGCGGTTTTACGAGTTCGGTCTGCACGAACAACTTGCTGAAGGCCGGATGCAGGGCGTCAGAAATCGCCGGCGCCAGTACTACCTCCGCATAACTGGTCACTTCGATCGTGCGCCGGACCCGGGAGCGATTGACCAGCGTGGTTCGGCGCAGCTCGATGTCATCCTCGGGCGAGACGACGATCTCGGCGTGCACGTCAATATCCTTCTCCCGGCTCCGGAACTCGACCCGCGCATCCGAGAAAATCGCTTCGTATCCCACCGGTTTCTTCAGCGAGGGCTGGTGCGATGTAGACCAGTACTCGCCGGACGCCACATCACGCAAGTACAGGAAGGTGCCCCAGCTGTCGTTGGTGCTGTCCTCCTGCCAGCGGGTAACGGCGAGGTCGCGGCAGCGGCTGTAACCTCCGCCCGCGCTGCTCACCATCACGTGGTAGCGGCCGTTGGACAGCAGTTGCACTGCGGGCCGGCTGGTGTTTGGGTCGGTCAACACGCGCAGTTTCGTTTCAGCCACCCTGGACGCGCTGCCCAGGCTCGGGAACTCCGCCGAATGCAGGTACTGCGCTGCTGTCTTGGGCACGCGCTCCTGCAACAGCAGTTCGGTTGCGCGGAATTGCGGGTCGGACTCGAAGCGTTTCTGCATCGGTCGGTCGAGCAATACGTACGCCAGCGCCAGCAGGCTCATGCCCTGGTGGTGCGCCATGAACGAACGGATGATGGCATTGGACTGTCCCCGCGGCAGCCGCGCCGGTGTGTAATCGACCGCCTCATACATTCCGAAGTTGCCTTCGACCCCTTCGGCTGAAAGCCGCTGCAGGTTTTCACACGCTTCGCCTGGCGCCACCATCAAGGCCAGCGCGCTGGCGTACGGGGCGATCACCAGGTCTTCCGAGAGACCGCGCTTCAGGCCAAGACCGGGAACGCCGAACGCGCGGTACTGGTAGGTCAGGTGCACGTCGACGGTGTTGTATCCGGATTCGGAAACGCCCCACGGCACCCCGCGCTGGTTTCCATACTCGATCTGGCGCGCCACGGCCGCCCTGCCCGTCTGGTCGAGCAGCGTGCCGTCAAAGGTGGGCATCACCAGCATTGGCATCAGGTATTCGAACATCGACCCGGTCCACGACAGCAGCACTGGTTCGCCACCGGTGGTGGTCAACAGCCGCCCCAATGCGAACCAGCCTTCCTGCGGCAACTGGCCCTGGGCGATCGCGACGTAACTGGCCAGGCGCGACTCCGAAGCGAGCAGGTCGTAGAAGCTGGCGTCGAGCCGCCTGTCCTCGACGTTGTAGCCGATCGCAAGCAGGTGCCGCTTGGTGTCGTACAGGAAGTCGTAGCGCATCCAGGCGAATTCCGCGACCTGACGGGCCAGTCCCTCGATCTCGCCGATTCGCGCCACGGCCTGCTCGATCGCGGACTCGGCATGCATGCGCAAGGACACGGGCCATATCGTTAAATCCAGGGCCGCCAATTCGCGCAGGCTTGGCATCGGCGACAGCGGAATGTCCTCTGCCGTCGCGAGCGAGTACGCAACGTGCGCGGCCGCGTCGTCGTGCATGGACAACCACGGCGCGTGTCGGTGCAAGTCGTCGAGCTCCTCCTGGCACCGCCGGATCAGTGAATTGGTCCATTCGGTGGCCACAGGCGAACCGGCGACTTCGGCCTCGCCGGACAAGCTCCGCGCGATCACCAAGGCGAGCTGCAATCGGCCAACCACGGCCTCCAGGGAAGCTTCGGATATCAATGCGCTGGCCTCGACGCAAGCGCGAAGCTCTTCCAGTTGCGGCGGCGGCGTGCCGGCCAGGACGTGCCCGATGACATCGAGCGTATCGAGCAATCCGTCCCAGAGCTTGGGGTTGACCAGCGGCTGGTCGGCCAGCGCCAGCAGGCCGGGACGCAGCGTCAGCAGGTGGCCTGCAAGGTTGCCGCTGTCCACCGACGACACGTAGCGCGGCGCCAGCGGTCGCAGCGTCTGGGTGTCGTACCAATTGTAGAAATGGCCACGATAGCGCTCAAGCGCGAGCATGCTGATCAGCGTGGCTGACGTGCGCTGCAGCAGGCGACCGGTGCCCAGGTAACCGAAATCATGCGCGGCCAGGTTGGCCAGCAAGGCCATGCCGATGTTGGTCGGTGAGGTCCGGTGTGCCACCGTCGGCGCTGGCGTCTCCTGCAGGTTGTCTGGCGGCAACCAGTTATCCTCGGCGCCGACGTGGGTTTCGAAGAATGCCCAGGTCTTGCGCGCGATCCGGCGCAGGTAACGTTGTTGCGCCGGGTCGAGCGTCACCTCGGAACGGACGCGCGCCTGGCTAATCCACCACGCAATCGCCGGTGATGCGAGCCAAAGGAGCAAAACCGGGGCGGCGAACAGCAGCGCGGCCGGCTGCCTCCAGGCGAGCAGCGCGCCGGCGACGAGCGCCAATGCTGGTCCCGTCCATGCCAGGCGCAGCATGTTCGGGAAACTGTCGCCGCCGACCCGTTCGACTTCGCTCGACGGCTTCCAGTTCAGCAGTTGGCGGCGGCTGACAAGCGTTCGCCACAAGGTGCGGATGATCGCATCCAGGCTGTAGAAGGCTTCGTGCGGAAGCCATGACAGGGCCAGCAAAAGCCGCACCGCCTGGCGTCCCGCCGATTTTGCCGCGACCGAGAGGTGCTGCTCCAGGCTTGCATCGGCCGGCTTGGACAGCAGCTCTTGCAAGGCCGCGAAAAGCGACGGCAACGCAAGCAAGCCGAGGATGGCCAGCGTCCATGCGCCTGGGAACGGCAAGCGCAACCAGCCGAACAGAAACAGGATGACCAGCGCCGCGGAGACCAGGCTGCGGCGCAGGTTATCGAAGATCTTCCAGCGCGACAGCGCCGACAGCGGATTGCGAACGCGCTTGCCGCCGTGCACCGGCACCCATGGCAGCAGCCACGGCCACAACTGCCAGTCGCCGCGGATCCAGCGATGCCTGCGGCTGACATCGGTGCGGTAACTGGCGGGATACTCCTCGTACAGCTGAACGTCGCTAAGCAGGCCCGAGCGGGCGTGACAGCCTTCCACGAGGTCGTGGCTGAGGATGGCGTTGTCGGGAAAGCGCCCGCCGAGCGCGCATTCGAAGGCATCGACGTCATAGATGCCCTTGCCGATGAACGAGCCTTCGGTAAACACATCCTGGTAGACGTCGGAAACCGCGCGCGTGTACGGGTCGACGCCGGCGTCACTGCCAAACAGCCGCGCATAAGCGGAACGCGCACTACTGGAAAGGCTGATTCCGATCCTCGGTTGCAGGATTCCGTAACCGCCGGTCACCAAGCCGGTTGCGCGGTCGCGGCGCGGGCGATTGAGCGGGTGCTCCATGGCGCCGATGAACTGCGCGGCCGTCTCTCGCGGAAGCTGGGTGTCGGTGTCGAGCGTGATCACATAGCGCACGCCAGCCAGTACGCCGATGTCGCCAACCACGCGTGAAAACCGCTCCCAGCCGCTGCCACGCAACAGCGAATTCAACTCGGCGAGCTTGCCGCGCTTGCGCTCGAATCCCATCCAGCGGCCTTCCCGAGGGTTCCAGCGGCGTGGGCGGTGGAACAGGAAGAACCGGTCTTCGTCTTCCGCGGCATAACGCTGGTTGAGTTCTTCGATCAGCTGAGCCGCGTGTTGCAAGAGCACCTCATCCTGCGGCGCATTCTCCTGCGCTGCATCCAGGAAATCGGTGAGCAGCCCGAAGTACAAGTGTTGCTCGCGGTTGGCCAGGTAACGAACTTCCAGCGCCTCGACCAGATCGGCGATTCCATGGTCGCTGGTGAGCATGGTCGGCACCACGACCAGCGTCCTCGCCTCGACCGGGATCCCCTTGGAAAAATCCATTCGCGGCAGGCCATCGGGCCGGACCAACAGCGTGGCCAGCCAGTTGACGATGCCAAGCGCCGCCTGGCTTGCCGCAAGCAAGACCAGCACGGTCACGGCAGCCAGGGTCCCACCGGCCGTGCCTGCTGCCACCGCCGCATCGAGCATGGGATACGACAGTGCCGCCGTGAGCAGCGTCGTTACACCCAGGTAGGCCGACAGCGGTGCCTTGGCGCCAAGCCGTCGCAGCGAATCAATAGGGCCGTGGCGCACGCCTGCCTGTTGCTCCAGGCGCTCCCGTCCCTCTCCGAGCAGGTAGAAGCCCACGTGGCGCGCGCGTTGCTCCTCGCCTTCCGGAAGCCCGCTGCGCGCAAGTCCGATCGCCGCTCGGGCAAGGTCCGGTTCGTCCACGCCGCTGCGCTTTGCCAGGTGCTCCACGACATGCCGGTAGCGATCCCGGGTAGCGAAGTCCATGCCGGCGTAGACACCGGCGGGATCGGTACGGAGCATGTGCTCGACCAGGCTCATCGATTCGACGAACTCACGCCAGTCGATCGCCGACAGCGCCCGCAAGCTGCCGATACTGTTGCCAATCGAGACCTGATCGGCGGCTTGCTGCTGCGCTTCCATCTGCACGAGATGCTCGATGCTATGGCCTGCGTCAGAAAGCCAGTGCTCGATCCAGGTCAGTGGCATTGCCAGCGCGGAACTCTGCCCGAGCAGGCGCCGGGTGAACTCGGCGACGAAGGCGCTGGTCAACGGCGGGTCCGAACGCGCCATGTCGGCGACAGTAAGCACGACGTTCTTGGGATCGCGTTCGGCCACGTCCATCAACTGCTCGGCCCAGCTCTCGGCCAGCCCGCGATCGACGCGCTCAGCGATCACCCGCGCGCCGACCCGGCGCAGGTTTTCGATCAGCGCCAGCCGCAGCATGATCGGGATGGCCCAGAGTTCACCGAGCTTGAGCGGGGCCACCGATTGGTAGGAAGCGACGAAGCGGCGCAGGCTCTCCGCATCCACTCGGCCGTCGCCGTGCGCGATGGCCTCCAGCGCGATGTCGTAGACGCGCGGCATCGCTGCCGAGGGGCCGCGGGCCAGGCGCGGTAGCTCGCGGCTGTAGTCCTTGGGCAGGTGCCGCTGCGCTGTGCGGATCTGCTCTTCGATCAGGTAGAAGTTGTCGAGCAGCCACTCGGCTGCGGGCGTGATCCGCCGGTTCTCCCCGCTGGCTGCAGTGAGCAACTGGCAGGCATCGATCAGCACGGTCTCGTTATCGGCCAGCCTGGCCAGCAGCAGGTCTGGTGAGCGGCGGTCGCTCAGCCGGTGGGTGGCGGCGAGCGCCTGCCCATGGCGCTCCATCTGGTCGGCGCTGAACAGTTCCGAGCGCAGCGCGGGCTCGTCGACGTGCCTGCGGCGAAGGGCGCCCCGGCGTCGGAAATAAGCGCGCCAGCGCGAGAAATTCAGCAAGTCCAGTTTTCGGCTCATGGCGAAACGGTGGCTCCGCCCAGCGCAGCGTGTTCGCTGCGCATGGCTTGTTGTTCTTCGATTCCAGCCTGTCATCATCGCACCAGCGGCGGCAGCCGGCACGCCACTTTGGCTGTTTCCGGGGATGCCGGTTAACGCTGCGGTCATTGACCGCCGGGGCCGAAGGTCAGTCGTCCTGCGGATTACTCACGCCGTGCGGAACGTGCCCCGCGGCGACGTGAAGTCGTGCGTTCTGAATGTTCGATTGCGAATCGTCGAAGAAGATGTCTGCGCCGAACGCTTCCAGGAAGGGACCCTTGTCGCGCCCGCCGAGGAAGAGCGCCTCGTCCAGGCGTACGCCCCAGTCGCGCAAGGTCAGGATCACCCGCTTGTGGGCGGGCGCCGACCTCGCTGTCACCAGCGCCGTGCGGATCGGGGACTGATCCTCCGGAAAGGCCGACTGCAGCGCATGCAGGGCAGCGAGGAAACCGCGGAAGGGGCCGCCACTGAGCGGCTCGTGCGCGCGCTCGGTCTCGTGCGCATGGAACGCCGCCAGGCCATCTTCCTGCGAGACACGCTCGGATTCATCGCCGAAGATGACCGCGTCGCCATCGAAGGCAATGCGCAACTGGTCATGCACGTGCGCGGCAGCTTTGGCCGGCAGGATGGTGGCCGCGGCAACGCCGTGCTGCAGCGCGCGGCGGACCGACTCCGGGTTGGCCGACAGGAATAGCTGGGCGCCGAACGGCTGTATGTAAGGCGTGGTCGGTGCGCCACTGGTGAACACCGCCCGCGCAATCTGCAACTGGAAATGCTCGATCGAGTTGAAGATGCGCAATCCGGTATCGGAAGAATTCCTCGACAGCAGGACTACTTCCACGCGCGGGGCCTCCGGCGGCGCGCCGACATTCATCGCCAGCAGCTTGCGTACCAGCGGAAAGGCGATGCCCGGCTCGAGGATGTCGTTCTCGTGGGTGCGCTGGTGCCGGGCGTAGGCATCCAGGCCTTCGCCCTCGAACAACGCGTGTCCCTTCTCCAGGTCGAACAGGGCCCGTGCGGTGATCGCTACGACCAGCTTGTTGGCAACCTCGGGCAGGGGGTCGCTCATGCCATCGGCTCAGGTTTCGAACTGTTCGTTGAGGATCCGTTCCTCAAGGTTGTGCTCGGGGTCGAACAACAGGGTCACCGTGTGCTGCTGCGATTCCCGGATCCGGACCTGCACGACGTCGCGCACCTCGTGCGAATCTGCCGTGGCGCTGACCGGCCGCTTGTCCGGATCGAGGATTTCCAGCATGACCTCAGTGTCGGCGCGCAGCAGCGCACCGCGCCATCGCCGTGGCCGGAAGGCCGCGATCGGCGTCAGCGCGATCACCGCCGAGCCCAGCGGCAGGATCGGCCCATGCGCGGAGAAGTTGTATGCGGTACTCCCCGCCGGCGTAGCGACCAGGGCGCCGTCGCAGACCAACTCGTCAAGGCGCACTTTTTCATTGAGATGCACCCGCAAATGCGCCGTCTGCCGCGTCTGCCGCAACAACGACACCTCGTTATACGCAAGCAGGGTAATCGTCGTCCCCGCCTCGGTAATCGCCGTCATCTCCAGCGGACGCAGCACGGCCGGCTCGGCCGCATGCAAGCGCCTGAGCAGCTCGTCGGACCGGAAGTGGTTCATCAAGAATCCGACCGTGCCCAGCTTCATCCCGAACACCGGAATTCCGCGCCCGCCGTGCAGGTGCAGGGTCTGCAGCATGAAGCCATCGCCGCCGAGCGCGCAGATCACGTCGGCGTTGTCGGGCGCATGCTGGGCGTGCAGGGCAGTCAGCGTAGCCAGCGCTTCCCTTGCCTCGCTGGTATTGCCGGCGAGAAAGGCGATCCGCGGCTCCGCCGGAAGGGTCATTGGCTGCGCGAGCTCGCTGCGGCGATGTGCGCCAACCTGCGCACCGCCACGGACAAGGTTGCGAAGTCCATGCTGCGCAAGTTGCGCATGTCGCTGAACATGTTCAGCGTGTACTTCAGCGCCGGGTCGTCGCGATCAAGCCACTGGTGAACCAGTTCGGCCGCTCCGGATCCTGGAAGGGCGGTCGCCAGGACATTGCCGACCAGTGCCCGTTGCTGCGCCTGTAGCTCGTCGCGCAGCACGCCACGCGCTTGCGCATGCCAGCGCCCGTCCACCGGAAGTTTCTCCACGCTGTCCATGAGCCACTTCGAATGCAGCGCATCGGACAACGAGAAGTACACCAGGCCGACCTCGGCTACCGGAAGCTTTCGCTCCAGCGCCACCTCGATGATGTCCAGGCCATAGCTCAGGTACGGCAGGCAGGCGAGGATGAGCGCGATTTCCGGTTGGAAGCCACGCTTTCGCCACGATTCCTGGTCGGCCTGCAGCGATGCCCGGCTTCCGGCGGGAAGTATCCGCGGCAACGCTTCGCGCAGCTCCTGCATCGGTCCGGCGAAGCGCTCGACCATGCTGGCGATCACCAGCGTCTCACCCGGCCGGTTGAGCAGCCAGCGCGTCATGTTCCGCTGCAGGTGCCACAACGCAGTCAAAGCCGCGATCTGCGCCGATTCGGTCACCACCAGGTCGAGGTCGTCGATGCCAGCCCAGATCGCGCGTGCGTCGAGAACTTCGCGGCTGATGCTGTATGCCTTGGCAATCTGCGGCGGGGACTCGCCGGTGTCCTCCTGCATCCGCTGCAGGAACGTGGAACCCATCCGGTTGACCATCGAGTTGGTCACCGCCGTCGCGATGATCTCGCGGCGCAGGCGATGGTTTTCCATGTCATCGATGTATCGTTCCTGCAAGGGCTTCGGAAAGTAACGCACCAGCTCCTTCGACAGATGCGGATCCTCGGGCACGTCCGACTCGAGCAGCTGGTTATAGATCACGATCTTGTCGTAGGACAGCAGTACCGAAAGCTCGGGTCGGGTCAGGCCCTGCCCGCGCGACTTGCGCTCACTCAGCTCGCTGTCGGAAGGCAGGAACTCGATGGCACGGTCAAGCAGTCCCTGCGCCTCCAGCGTGCGGATGAAGTGGCCGAACGAACCGAGCCGCGACGCGCTCATCGCTTCCATCAGGCTGATCGCCTGGTTCTGCCGATAGTTGTCGTTGAGAACCAGTTCGCCTACTTCGTCGGTCATGCTGGCCAGCAAGGTATTGCGCTGGTCCATGCTCAACTCGCCGCGCTTGACGATGGCGCCCAGCAGGATCTTGATGTTCACCTCGTGGTCGGAGGTGTCCACGCCGGCGGAGTTGTCGATGAAGTCGGTATTGAGCAGCACGCCCTTGTGCGCGGCCTCGATGCGACCGCGCTGGGTCATGCCCAGGTTGCCGCCCTCGCCCACCATCTTGCAGCGCAGCTCGTCGCCGTCGACGCGCAGCGCGTTGTTGGCGCGGTCGCCGACCTCGGAATGGGACTCGCCCGACGCCTTCACGTAGGTGCCGATGCCACCGTTCCACAACAGGTCCACCGGCGCCTTGAGGATGGCGTTCATCAGCTCCATTGGCGCCATGTGCTCGACGGAGGCATCGATGTGCAGCGCTGCCTTGATTTCGGGGCTCAGCGGGATCGACTTGGCCGAGCGCGGGAAGATGCCGCCGCCGGCGGAGATCAGGTTGCGGTCGTAATCGTCCCAGCTTGACCGCGGCAACTGAAACATCCGCTCGCGCGCGCGGAAGGAGCTAGCCGCATCCGGATCCGGGTCGAGGTAAATTTGCCGGTGGTAGAAGGCGGCGAGCAGGCGGATGTGGCGCGACAGCAGCATGCCGTTGCCGAACACATCGCCGGACATGTCGCCGATGCCGACCGTGGTGAACTCCTGCGACTGGCAATCGCGACCGACGGCGCGGAAGTGCCGCTTCACCGATTCCCAGGCGCCCTTGGCGGTGATGCCCATGCCCTTGTGGTCATAGCCCACCGAGCCACCGGAAGCGAAGGCGTCGCCCAGCCAGTAGCCGTGCTCGGCGGAAATGCCGTTGGCGATATCGGAGAAGGTCGCGGTGCCCTTGTCGGCGGCCACGACCAGATAGGGATCGTCTTCATCGTGACGTACCACGTCGACCGGATGCGCGACCTTGCCGTCGACCAGGTTGTCGGTGATATCGAGCAGGCCGTTGATGAAGCGCTTGTAGCAGGCAATGCCCTCAGCCAGCACGGCATCGCGGTCTCCGCCCACCGGCGGCCGCTTGACGAAGAAGCCGCCCTTGGATCCGACCGGCACGATGACAGTGTTCTTCACCATTTGCGCCTTGACCAGGCCCAGCACCTCGGTGCGGAAGTCCTCGCGCCGATCCGACCAGCGCAAGCCGCCACGCGCAACCGGGCCGAAACGCAGGTGCACGCCTTCGACGAACGGCGAATAGACAAAGATCTCGCGGAACGGCCGCGGCTTCGGCAGGTCCGGCACCAGGGCCGGATCGAACTTGAAGCTGATGTAGTCCTTGTGCGCGCCGCCCTCGCCCTTCTTCTGGAAGTAGCTGGTGCGCAGGGTCGCGTTGATCACCGCCATGAAGCCGCGCAGGATTCGGTCCTCGTCCAGGCTGGACACCTTTTCGAGCATGATCGCCAGGGCGTCGCTGCAGGCATCGATCTGGGCGTCGCGGTCGAGCGCGCGATCGGCGCCCATTTCCTCCAGGATGGTGCCGAGCTGCTGACGTTCCTCGTCCGGCACCAGCGCCGTCAGCGAATCGCGCAGCGCCTCACAGGTCTTGGGGTCAGCCTTGACGTCGCGCCCGGGTTCGAAGCGCGCTTCGAACAGCTCCACCAGCAATCGCGCGACCAGCGGATAGCGCGCCAGCGTCTCTTCCATGTACGCCTGCGAAAAAGTCACTTCGGTCTGCTGCTGGTACTTGCAATAGCCGCGCAACATCGCGACCTGGCGCCAACCCAGGCCGGCAGCCAGCACCAGTCGGTTGAAGCCGTCGCTTTCCGCATCGCCCCGCCACATGGCCGCGAACGCCTGCTCGAAGCGGTCGCGCGCGGATTCCACGTCAACGGTGCCCGTCAGCGGCTCCACCTCGAAGTCCTGGATGACCACGCGGCCATCATCGAGTTCGAGCACGTACGGGTGCTCGCTGTTGATGCGCAGGCCCAGGTTCTCGAGCATCGGCAGCGCATCGGACAAGGCGATTTCCCTGCCCAGGCGGAACAGCTTGAAGCGAAGCCCACCATCGGCTGCGTGGTAAAGCGACAAATGCAAGTCGCGGTCGCCGTCCAGCGACGACGCCAGGCCGATATCGGCAGCGGCCAGCTCCGGGCTCGCCGATTCCACATAGCCGGCGGGCAAAGCCTTGCCATAGCGGTTCGCCAGCCTGATGCCGGCCTCCTCGCCATGCACGTGCACCAGTTGATCGCGCAGGCGATCCTGCCAGTTGCGCACGATGTGCACCAGCTCTGCCTCCAGCAGCGCCGGATCCACCAGCACGCTCTCGCCGCTGCGCGGCCTGATCAGCAGGTGCAACTGCGCCAGCGGCGATTCGCCGATCTGCACCGAGGTGTCCAGCCGCTCGCCTTTCAGTTCTCGCATCAGCATCGACTCGATGCGCTCGCGCACCTCCGTGCTGAAACGATCGCGCGGGATGTAGACCAGGGCGGAATAGAACCGGCCATGGCGATCGCGGCGCAGGAAAAGACGCGGGCGCGCCCGTTCCTGCAGGCCCAGGATGCCCATGGCAGTACCGGTGAGCTCTTCGATGGTGGACTGGAACAGTTCCTCGCGCGGCAGGGTTTCCAGGATATGGCGCAACGCCTTGCCGCTATGGCTGGTCTCGCCAAGGCCGGAAGCAGTCATCACTGCTTCGTGGCGTTGCCGTACCAGCGGAATCTCCCACGGACGCCGGTTGTACGCGCTCGAGGTGTACAGGCCGAGGAAGCGCTGTTCCGCAACGGCCCTTCCGCCGGCGTCGAACTTGAGCACGCCGATGTAATCCATGTAGCCGGGGCGATGCACGGTGGAGCGGGAATTGGTCTTGGTCAGGATCAGCGGATCCATGGTCGCGCCAGGCGGGAGGTCGCTCGCCGCCAGCCCGGTCAGCGGACGCGGGCTGGACTGCTCGTCCTTGCCGCGCATGATGCCAAGGCCAGTGCCCGCTATCGCCGCGAGCGCGCGCTGTCCGCCGCGATCGGTCACCTCGTACTCGCGATAGCCGAGGAAGGTGAAGTGGTTGTCCGCCGCCCAGCGCAGGAACTCCTCCGCCTCGGCTCGCGTCTGCGCGCCAGCCGGCATCTGCCGCACCGGCAGTTCCCCGGCGATCTGCTGCATCTTGGCGCGCATCGCTTCCCAGTCGGCGAAGGCCGCGCGGACATCGGCCAGCGAGGCGGCGATCGATTCCTGCAGCGCCTTCATCTCAGGCTCGCCCGGCAGGCGATCGATGTCGATGTGGATCAACGATTCCGGCTTGCCTTCACCCACCTTGAGCAAGCGGCCGTCGCCGTCGCGGGCGACCGGGAACACCGGATGCACGATGCCGTGCGAGGCCAGGCCCATTCGCGCCAGCGCCATGCCTACCGAGTCGACCAGGAACGACATGTCATCGTTGACGATCTGGACGACGGAATAGCCGCCATCGAATCCTTCACCGCTCGGGTCGAACACCCGGATCTTGGCCCTGCCCGGCTCGCGCTGCGTCACGAAGCCCAGGTTGCTGATGGCGATAGCGGCCCAGGCCGATGCGCTGCGCAAGGCCAGTTCGTCGGCCGGCACGCGGGCGTAGAACGCCTCGGCAAAAGCCAGTGCGGCGCTGAGGCGGTCCGCCGGGACCTGAGTCCGGACGGCGGAGAGGATCGATTCAACGGTGACGGAAGGGATGGTTTGGGCGCTCATTCGACGCGGTCTCGATGCAGGCGTGAGAAAGGCGAAATTGTAGCTTCCCGCGTGCCGAAGGGCGACCTTTTACGGCGATCGACGCCCCGATTGCATGCGGCCGGGACCGGGGCGGCCGAATGGCGCGCCCACTCCGACGCGGATGGCCTCAGCGCAAGCCGGTTTCGTTGCGGGCGATGACCAGGCGCTGGATTTCGCTGGTGCCCTCGTAGATTTCAGTGATCTTGGCGTCGCGGAAGTAGCGCTCCAACGGCATCTCCTTGGAATAGCCCATCCCGCCGTGGATCTGCACGGCCTGGTGGGCAATCCACATTGCAGCCTCCGACGCGGTCAGTTTGGCCACCGCTGCTTCGGTGCTGAAGCGTCCACCGTTCTTCTCGGTCTCCTGCTTGGTCCACGCGGCGCGCAGGGTCAGCAGCAGCGAGGCGTCGAGCTTGCACTTCATGTCGGCAATCTTTGCCTGGGTCATCTGGAAGCTGCCAATCGGCACGCCGAATGCCTTACGCTCGATGGCATAGGCAAGCGTCGCCTCGTAGGCGGCGCGGGCGATCCCGATCGCCTGGGACGCAATGCCGATCCGGCCAGCGTCGAGCACCGACATCGCGATCTTGAATCCTTCGCCATCCTTGCCCAGGACCTCGTCCGCTTCAAGCTCGTAGTCCTGGAATTCAATCTCGCAGGTTGCCGAGGCGCGGATACCAAGCTTGGGCTCGGTCTTTCCCCGGAAGAAGCCCGGCTTCTGGGTATCGACCATAAACGCCGTGATCCCACGGGCACCCTTGGCCGGGTCGGTGGTGGCGAACAACACGATGTAGCGCGCCACCGGGCCCGAGGTGATCCAGCTTTTCTTGCCGTTGATGACGAAGCCACCATCGCCGCGCGGCGTTGCGCGGCAGCGCATGGAGGTTGCGTCCGAACCGGACTGCGGCTCGGTCAGCGCAAATGCGCCGATCTCGCGTCCCTCGGCGATCGCGCGCACGTACAGCTGCTTCTGCGCCTCGGTGCCGAATTTCAGGATGCCGTTGCAGAACAACGAATTGTTCACCGACATGATGGTCGAGTGGGCAGCATCGGCAGCGGCGATTTCGATCATCGCCAGCACGTAGCTGATTGGATCCATGCCGGCGCCGCCGTATTCGGCGGGCACCTCGATGCCCATCAGGCCGTTTTCGCCCAGCGTGCGGATGTTCTCCAGCGGGAATTCGCCGGTCCGGTCGTGGTACTCGGCACTCGGCGCGATCTTCTCCTGCGCGATGCGACGGGCCACGTCCTGGATCATCAGCTGCTCTTCGGTGAACTTGAAATCCACGGCGTGTCCTGGTTCAGGCGGAGGAATTCGTATTGTAATGGCTGGACTCCAGCCAGTGCTGGAATTCCGAGGCGAGCATGGGCTTGCCCAGCAGGTAACCCTGGGCCACGTCGCAATTGAGCGACTTCAGGGCATCGAGCGTCGCCTGGTCCTCCACCCCCTCGCCCACCACTGACAGGTTGAAGCGATGCGCCAGGTCCACGATCAGGGCCGACAGCTCGGCGCAGGCGGGGTCGTTCAACAATCCAGACACGAAGCTCTTGTCGATCTTCAGTTCATCGGCAGGGATGTTCTTGAAATAGGCGAGGCAGGAATAACCGGTGCCGAAGTCGTCGATTGATATCTTCACGCCCATCGCCCGGATCTGCGACAGGATCCGGAAGCTGTGTTCGGGAGACACGACCAGTGATCGCTCGGTGATTTCCAGCACCAACTGGATGTCGTCGCGGCCCCACAGCTTCAGCGCGTTCTCGACCAGGTCCGGCAGGTCGTGCTGCGCGACCAGTTCCGCCGGCACGTTGACTGCCACCGAGAAGTTTCCGAATGGGTGCTTCCACTCGCTGGCCTGGCGCAACGCTGTATTCAGGGCCCAGATCGTCAGTGGCTTGATCTGACCAGTCTGCTCGGCGACGGGAATGAACGTATCGGGACTGAGGGTTCCGCGCGAACGGCTGTGCCAGCGCATCAGCGCCTCGACGCCGACCGGTTTCAAGTCCGAACAACGCAGTTTCGGCTGGTACTGCACGAACATCTCGCCACGCTGGACCGCGCCGACCAGCTCGATCTCGATATCCCAGAAGTCCGACAGTTTCTCGTCGTCGCCGTCGTCGGGCGGAAACAGACAGCGCTGCGAAGTCGCGCGCGCGGTCACGATCGCCCGCTCAGCCATGCGCAGCAGGTATTCGGGATGGGTGGCGTGCTGCGGGCAGAGCGCGCCGCCAGCGGTGACCGCAAGCTTGACTCGCGCCGACCCCAACTGGAACGGCAGGTCGAGCAGGCGGAACAACTTTTGCACGGCCAGTTCAGCGTGCCCGCTATTCATGATCCGCGGCAGGATCAGCGCGAAGCGGTTGTCGCCGATCCGGGCCGCATAGTCGTGCGTCCTGAGAACCTCGCGAATCTGCAGGCCAACGTGTTGCAGCACCTTGTCGCCGAATTCGTAGCCGTGGGCGCCATTGATGGCGGAGAAACCATCGATGTCAACCACGATCAGCGCCAGGCTGCTCTGTTTTTCATTGGCCAAGCCGATGAATCGGCGCAGTCCCAGCAGGAAAGTGCGGCGATCGTGCAGCCCGGTCAGGACGTCGTCGGTCATCCCGGTTGTTCAGTCGAGGAACAGTTCTTTCGGGTCGATGTTGTAGGCGCCGGCCGCCAGTCCGCCCTTGACGCTCAGTGGATTTCCGTCGTCGTCGTTCTCGACCAGGCTCAGGTCGAGGTTGCGGAAGGTGCGCAGGGGCTTTTTGTCGCGGTCCAGCACCACCATCACGCTCGGCCGCAGGCGCTTGAGGCTGTGCACGGCAATCACCACGCCGATCTCGCCACTGGACAGCTCGACCAGCGTGCCGGTCGGATAGATGCCGCAGGTCTGGATGAACTGCTCGACCAACTCGGCCTGGAACAGCATGCCGCGCTTTTCATAGAGTTCGGCGACCGCCTTGTGCGAAGAGCGGCTACCGGCATATGGCCGCGCACAGGTCATCGCGTCGTAGCTGTCCACCAGGCCGGCGATCCTGCCGTAGATTGGTATTTCGTTGCCCTTGAGCCCATGCGGATAGCCCGACCCATCGTGTCGCTCGTGGTGGGTGGCAACGATCTCGATGACCTTCGGCGAGACGCCCGGCGCCTTCTCGACGATTTCCAGGCCGTGCGCGACGTGCTGCCGCACCAGGCTGGCCTCTTCCTCGCTGAGCTTGCCTTGCTTGGCCAGCAGCTCGCGCGGGACGCGGGTTTTGCCCACATCGCAGAGCAGGCCGCCCAGCGAAAGCTTGTGCAGCTCTTCCTTCTCCAGCCCGAGGTGCCGGCCGAAGCTGGCGGCCCAGATGGCGGTGCTCAGCGCATGGTGGTAGCTGTAGTTGTCGCGCCGCTTCATCTCCTTGATCCAGGCGAACGCAGACGGATTGCGCAGGATCGAATCGACCATCGCCTCCACGCCATCCTTGAGGACGCGCAGATCGATATGCTGGCCTTCCTGGAGGTCGGTCATGACTTCCTGGATGCCTTTTTCCAGCCGGTCGTGGGCCTCGAGCGCCGGCCCGCGCTCGCTCTCGAAGTCAGTCTGCAGTTCCCACGTGGTGCGCCTGAGCGCAGCGACGTCGTCGTGGCCCTGGGCGTGGGAGATCAGCTCCGAGTCGCCGTGTACGACGAAGCGCAAGTCCGGCGCCGGACCGCGGCTGCCATCGATGAACACGAAGCTGCAGATGCGCCGCAGGCTCTCCACGTCCTCGCCGGAACGCAGTTCGACGCCCTCGAGCGGAAAGGGAGTCTCGATCCACGGCCGGTCCAGCCGGTTCACAAACATTCCCGGAACCAGCCCGTTCACGCTCAACTTGATTTCGTGGTGATTCTGCGTCATCCCCGGCGCCTGAAGGATCCCCGGCCCAAGAGTACTGGAAATCGAAGCTGCGCCAATGCTTGACCCGGCGGTTCCACGCGCCCAAACTCATCCATCTTATAATCGCGATGGAAGGATGAATGGATCTCGAATCCTGGTCCGCTTGCCTGAAGGTGTTGGCCGACCCGACCCGCGTCCGCCTGCTCGCCCTGCTTGAACGCGAGGAACTAACCGTGGCCGAGCTGTCCGCGGTCACCCGCCTCGCCCAGCCACGGGTCTCGACCCACCTGGCCAAATTGAAGGAAGCCGACCTGGTGCTGGACCGCCGCGCCGGCGTGTCCGCCTACTACCGGTTCAACGAAGA
>JANPDF010000016.1:0-1775 GCA_031431355.1 Gammaproteobacteria bacterium | reverse complement strand
ACTGCACGAACTCCAGGTCGCGCCCGATGGCGCCCGCAGCGAGTCCAAGCGCCAGCCCCGCGCCTTCGGCGCCCAGCGGATTTGTGGTCTGCGCGAACAGTGCGCCCAGGCCGCCTGTGGCCAGGACCACGGCCGGCGCCTGCAGCAACTGCTCTCGGCCGCTGGCGTCGCGAATCCGTACGCCCGCCACGGCATCACCCCGAAGCAACAAGCCATCGACGTCCACGCCAGTGCGCCGCTCGATATGTCCGGCCTGTTTCGCGCAGGCGCTCAGCGCGGCCAGCAAGTGGCGACCGCTGGCATCGCCGCCGGCATGGGCGACCCGGGCGCAGCCATGCCCGCCTTCGCGGGCGAGGTGCAGGTGGATTCCGTCTTGATCAAAAGGCACGCCCTGCGACTGCAACCATTGCAAGGCGGCCGGCGCCCGCTCCACCAGCTCGCGCACCGCCGGCACGCCGTTGTGGAACGCACCGGCCAGGAACGTATCGTGCGCGTGGGCGGCCGCCGTATCGCCGACGCCGACCGCGGCGGCGATACCGCCCTGGGCCAGCGCCGTGGCGCAGTCGAGGCCGGCCGGCAGGCGGCACAGCAACAGCACCGGTCGCGGCGCAGCCGCCAATGCCACCGAGAGACCGGCAACGCCTGCGCCCACCACGATCAGCGGTTGCCGCGTGCTCACACCCGCTCGCCCCGCCCCACCGCCAGCATGCGTTCGAGCGCCCGGCGCGCGCCAGCCGCGACTTGCTCGTCTACCAACACCTCGTGGCGCAGGTCGCGCAGGCTGGCGTAGATGTTCGGCAAGGTGATGCGCTTCATGTGCGGGCACAGGTTGCAAGGCCGCACGAACTCGATCGCTGGAAATTGTGCCTGCAGGTTGTCGGCCATCGCGCATTCGGTGATCAAGGCCACGCGTAGCGGGCGCTCCCTGGCCAGCCAGCGGCCCATGGCGCTGGTGGAACCGACGAAGTCGGCCTCGGCCAAGACCTCCGGCGGGCACTCGGGGTGCGCGACCACGCGAGCATCGAAGCGCTCGCGCGCATGCCGCACCTGTTGCGCGGTGAACGTCTCGTGCACCTCGCAGGCGCCGTGCCACAGGACCAGTTCCACGTCGGTCTGTCCCGCCACGTGCGCGCCGAGAAAACGGTCCGGAATGAAAATGACTTTGTTGCATCCCATCGCCTCGACCACTTGCACGGCATTGGCCGAGGTACAGCAGGCGTCCGACTCGGCTTTCACTTCGGCGCTGGTGTTGACGTAGCTGACCACCGGCACGCCCGGATGCCGGGCCCGGAGGTCGCGAACATCAGCCGCGGTGATCGACGACGCCAGCGAACAGCCTGCCTCCAGATCGGGGATCAGCACGGTGCGTTGCGGCGCCAGGATCTTGGCGGTCTCGGCCATGAAGTGGACACCGCAGAACACGATCAGTTCGGCATCGCAGTCGGCGGCGGCCTGCGCCAGGGCAAGCGAATCGCCGGTTACATCGGCAACGCCGTGGAATATTTCCGGCGACTGATAGCTGTGCGCCATGATGATCGCGCCACGCTGCGCCTTGAGCCGGCGGATGGCATCGATCCACGGCAGGTGCAGCGACCATTCCAGGCACGGCAGCAGGTGTTGCAGCTTCTCGCCAAGTTCGGAATAGTCGCGTTCCAGCTGCTCGCTCCATTGCGGACGCGGCAGGCCGGCGAGGTCGTTCATCGGCAATGCTCCAATAGCGCGGTCGCTCACTCGGCCGTCGGTTCGCCGCGGTGCGCGGCGCGCGCGGCCTGGGC
>JANPDF010000015.1:0-20999 GCA_031431355.1 Gammaproteobacteria bacterium | reverse complement strand
CGGGCGGCAGCGAGGCGCCTTCTTGCAGTAGCTCGATGGAGATTCCGTCCGGCGAGCGCACGAACGCCATGTGCCCGTCGCGCGGCGGCCGGTTGATGGTGACGCCGGCAGCGGCGAGACAAGTGCAGGTGTCGTAGATGTTGGCGACGCGATAGGCCAGGTGGCCGAAATTGCGACCGCCAGTGTAAGTCTCTGGACCCCAATTGTAAGTCAGCTCCACCATCGGCGCATTGTCCGTGCGGGCGCGTTCGACATCGTCGGGCGCCGCCAGGAAGACCAGCGTGTAGCGACCATTCTCGTTGTCCATCCGGCTTATCTCGCGCAATCCGAGGGCATCGCGCCAGAAGGCGAGGGCGGCATTGAGGTCGGCGACGCGGACCATGGTGTGCAGGTAGCGCATGCTTCAGGCTCCTTGGCTAATAGCCCTGGTTGCTTCCATTCCTGGTTAGGGAGCCGAGGTGGCCGCTGCCTCTTCCTCAAATACATACTCGTGCTGGGCGTCGCGCAGGGTCAGGGTCCGCTTGCCGTCCTTGCTGCCGACCACGAATTCAATGCCGCCTTCGCCGGGCGAAATGGTGACCATCGACAAGGTACCGTCATCATTCCGACGCGAGGCCACGTCGCTGTCCAGCGCGCCGAAGTCGAACGCGGCGACGCCATCCTTGTGCGACACATCGATCACGCCGAGCGGGCCGTTGCGATAGCGAGTTGCCAAGCCGGCGACCGCCTTCGGATCGGCGGGAATGGTCAGGCGCTTGCGCTCAGCCGCTTCACCCGCCTTGATTCGCTCAGCCACGGAGGTGATGTCCTTCTCCGCTTCGGGATTGCCGTCGAACAACAACTCCTGCAGGCGTCGTGACAGCGGGCCGCGGATGCTGGCGCCGGTATCACCATTGGTCAGGATCACCACGCCAACGTTGTGGTCGGGCAGCCAGATCATGTCGGAGTGGAAGCCGAGCAGGTCGCCACCGTGGCGCACCACCGGCGTACCGAACTTGCGATCAACCATCAGGCCCATGCCGTAGTCAGCATCGTTGCCCAGCGCGATCTGCGGCACCCGCCGCTCCATCAGCGGCGCTTCGGCGATGTAGCGCGAGCCATCCGGCAGCAGGCCTTTGTCCAGTTCCATCTGCACGTAGCGCAGCATGTCGTTGAGGTTGCTCCAGGCGGCGCCGGCCGGACGGGCGGGACCAATGGTCCGGTTCAGATCCATGCTGGCCACGTGCGTGCGGCTGTCCGGGTCACGCCCATGCGGCGTGGCGTGGTTGCCCTTCATGGCGACATCGTTGTCGAAGGTCGTGGATTTCATGCAGAGTGGGTTGAACACCAGTTCCTGCATGGCCGCATCGTAGGCTGCCCCAAGTTCCCGATCGGGGTAGGCGACATGGCCGCCGACGAAGCCGCCCGCCGCGGCCATGGTGTTTGAGTACTGGAACAGCTCGCCGAACTTGCTGGTCGGCTGCATCGTGCCAAGCGTGCGCATCACCGACTCCGGCGTGCTGCCCTCGCTTTCCAGCAACCACTCCATGTCCTGCCGCGGCATGCCGGTGCAGGCGCAGATCAGGTGCTTGACCAGCACCTGCTTGGTGGTGTCGGCGTCGCCGAGCTTGAATTCCGGCTACAGGCTGGTGACCGGCGTGTTCCAGGTGAATTTTCCTTGCTCGACCTGCCGCGCCAGCATCAGCGTGGTCAGGGCCTTGGTGTTCGACGCGATCATGAACAGCGTGTCGGCGTCGACCTTGTCCGGCTTGCCCATTTCGCGAACGCCGAAGCCGTCGGCGAAGACGACTTTCCCGCCCTGCACGATGCCAACAGCGACACCCGGGACATCGAGCTTCAGTCGTGCAGTCTCAATGAACTCTTTCAGCGCCGCGACGCGCGTCGCATCCAGCACATGCGCCTTGCGGCCGGCGAAGGACTCGCGTTCGTAACCCTTGGGCAGCAGGCGGTCAAGGATCTTGCCGATCTGCGAGCCGCGTTTTTCGTCCACGGCGTTGGCGGTGTTGAGGATGACCAGCGTCCACTGCGTGCCCTTGCGCAGCGCCCGTACGAATACGCCGCGTTCCTCGTTCGCGGAAACCTCGTACTGGTAATCGCGGATCTGGTCCCAGCCGTCCTTTGCGGGACGGTCAACAGCGAGCTTCACCGGCCACTTCAGCTTCGGGTCGTAGGCCTTCCAGGCAGCGGCGACGGCGGCGTCGGCATCCTTCCCCTGGATATCCACGAGCGCGACGAATGAGCCCTTCTCGGGCGCCTCGAGCACGACGGCCGTGCCGGAGCGACGCAGCGTCCACTCCACCGGTGCAACGAAGCGCGTTCCTGCCGACGTGGCGCTCGGCGTGTCCGCGGTGAGTTTCTGTTCGCTGCCGGCGGCTGTGGTCGCTGGCATTGCAGCTTCCGTGGGTGCGGCCCACAGCTGCGGAGAGGACAGCAGCAGCCAGCTGAGCACGATTGTCGGCAGTGGTTTCATCATGGACCTCGGGATCTGGACGAACGGGCGGGAAAGCGCGATCTTGACACACCAGGCCCATCCGGATTCCGTCCTCTCGTAACCGGCCGAGGCCTGCATCGAGCAGATGACACCACGTACTCACCGACGACGAGGGCTGACCCGATGACTGCCGTGCTCAATCTCAGCCCACTTGGATTCCCTTGGCAAACCCTGGATCCGTTTCTGTTCTGCGTCTACCACGACGACGCCTATCCGAAGGGCAATGGAAAGTTCGGTCCCGCCGCGTCGCTGGCCGGTCGACAGCTCGGTTCCGACTTCGCCGGCAAGGACGGCTGGCGCATGTACCACGGCCAGACCGTGCCGGGGTTTCCTGCGCACCCGCACCGCGGTTTTGAAACAGTGACCATCGTGCGCAAGGGCCTGATCGATCACTCCGATTCGCTCGGCGCCACCGCGCGCTTCGGCGGCGGCGACGTGCAGTGGCTGACGGCGGGGCGCGGCATCGTCCATTCGGAAATGTTTCCGCTGCTCGACACCGATGGTTCCAACCCGCTGGAGCTGTTCCAGATCTGGTTGAACCTGCCGGCGGCGAGCAAGATGGCCGAGCCGCACTTCACCATGTTCTGGTCGCAGGACATTCCCCACCACGTGTTCCCGGACGAGCACGGCCGGCTGACCGAAGTGGCGTGCATCGCCGGCCGGCTGGCTGGGGCCGAAGCGGGCGCTTTGCTCGCGCCGCCGCCGAATTCCTGGGCGGCGCGCAGCGAGTCCGACCTGGCTATCTGGACGGTGGCGATGGCGCCATCGGCGCACTGGATGCTACCTCCGGCGGAGGGTGCAGGCACCCGGCGCACCTTGTACTTCTTCAAGGGCGATGCGATCTCCGTGGCCGGCCAGCGGATTGCCCATCCAGCGGCCATCGAAGTTGATGCGCGACTGCCGATCGAAATCGTGAATGGCACGCAGGCCAGCGAGTTCCTGATCCTGCAGGGCCGGCCGATCGGCGAGGCGGTGGCGCAGGCAGGGCCGTTCGTGATGAATACCGAGCAGGAACTGCAGCAGGCGTTTGCCGACTACCGGCGCACCCAGTTCGGCGGCTGGCCTTGGCCAGACAGCGCTCCCGTCCACGGCCGCGAGCGACTCAGGTTTGCCCGGCACGCCGACGGCCGCGTCGAGGAGTTTCCGCTGTAAGCTCTTGGCAAGCATTCACGGAGAACCGCGATGGAAAACATGACGATGTTGCAGGTGTCTGTCGTACTTTTCGCGATTGCCGCGGCCGGCGGCCTGTTGATGGCCGGCATCCGCTTCTTCGCCAACAGCAATCCCCCTGCCTGGCTGGCCATGGGCCACGGCCTGCTGGCCGCCTCGGGCCTGACCCTGGCAATCTACAGCGCGTACACCGCTGGCGCGCCGCGCTCGGTGCAACTGGGCATCGTGCTGCTGGTGCTGGCCGCTGCCGGCGGCGCCTTTCTGAATTTGGTCTACCAGTGGAAGCAGCGACTGCTGCCAGGCTCGATCGTCATCGGCCACGCGGCGCTGGCGGTCACTGGATTCTTGCTGCTGGCCAAGGCCGCATTCCTGGGCTGACGGAGGCTGCCATGACCTTTCGCGTAAGCGCGGCCAAGACCAACGCGCAGATTCTCGCCTGCTATCCGGTGATGCAGCAGTTGCGTCCGAAGCTGGCGCAGAAGGACTTCGTTGCAACCGTTCGCAGTATGGCGAAGGAGGGCTATCGACTGGCCTTCCTGACCGACGGCGACGAGGTTCGCGCGGTGATGGGCTTTCGCATCATGGAGCTGCTCAGGACCGGCAAGATGCTGATGGTCGACGACCTGGTCAGCGCCGACGGTGCGCGTTCACTCGGTTATGGCCGCGCCCTGTACGACTGGGCCATGCAACTGGCGCGGGCGGAAGGCTGCAGCGTGATCGAACTGGATTCGGCGGTGCATCGCGCCGACGCGCACCGCTTCTACTTCCGGCAGAAGATGCACATCATGGGGTTCCACTTCCGCGCAGAGGTGTGACCGGCGCCAGAGCCTCGAGCCCTGGATGACGTGGGCCACCAAGGTCCCAGCCCAGCGCCCGCGATTCGAGCGCAGTGTCGGCCGGACCGCTCCACTCAGTCTCGTTCCGGCGCCGCGCCTGACCGGTTTCGTCGGCAGAATCCCCGTTTCGTCGCAATCCGCTGTCTGGCCGGTCAGCGTGGGGCTAGTTTTCGCCTACCTTCCCAACCGGCCGCCGACATGAACCTCCAAGCCCCGCTACTCACCCTGACCCTGATGGCCATCTCCGCCGCCGGCGTGACCGCCTGCGAAAAAGTATCGACCGCCACGATCGCCCGCTCCATCGAAGACGGAGACCGGGTCGAGAAGAGTTGGATCCGAACCTGGAAGGACCGGGCGCGCTTCGAATGCGTTGCCAGCACCAGCGGCGCCTGCCAGGTGGTCGTATTCGTCACCGAGTGCCCGGGTGCCGCCTGCAACACCCGCATCCTGCGCGATTTCGCGCTGGCGGCCGGTGAATCGGCCGACATCCTCCGGCTCCCCGCCGGCTTCAAGTACTGCCTCTCCCACCACGCAAAGCCGGTCGCGCCGGCCTGCACGAACGTTTAAGGTGACATCCATGATTCGAAGCCTCGTTTTCGTAGTGCGGCTGCTGGTGGCATGGGGATTCACCCTCATGATGCCGATACTCGTTCTCTCCGACCTGTCTCATCGCGAGCCGCATGCGATCGTCCTGATCCTGTGGATGGCGGTGCTTGTGGTCGTGGCCATTGCCGCGTTCTCGCACATCCGCCGCGTGCGGCTTATCGCTGGCTCGCTCAACGGCTCGACGTTGTCCAATCGCCAACGAAGGCAGATTGAGATTCCGTTCGAAGCCAGCGAGGCCTTCGACCTGTTGGCCGCCGCGATCCGCGAGCTGCCAGGTGTGGAGGAAGTGCAAACGGCGCGCGACAGCTTGCAAGTCCGGGCCAGGCTCGAGCGCATCGATCCGTATGGCGGCCAGCCGCGAATCAGTCCCAATCGCTGGCTGCGCGTGGTGCGCAACCAGATACTGGCCACGGTGACGCCCAACGACGAGACCGGCAGCGTGCTGCTCATCTGCGAGCCGGAAGCCGGCGCCTGGAGCGACCTGTTCCGCGTCGATGACGGCACCAATCTGGAGAACGCCGAGGCGATTGCGCGGGCCATCACACGGCGCGTCGCCGAGCGCCGTCGCGGCGAGCAGGCGGCCGTAGTGCAGACGGCGACCGAAAGGGAACTCACAGCCGCCAAGCTGAGCCTGTTGCATGCGCAGGTCGAGCCCCACTTTCTTTACAACACCCTGGCCAGTGCGCAATACCTGACCCGCAGTGATCCGCCGCTGGCCGACGAGATGCTCGGCAACCTGATCACCTACCTGCGGCACTCGCTGCCGCGCACTGATTCATCGGCGTCCACGCTGGGCGAAGAAGTGGATCGCGCCCGCGCCTATCTTGAGATCCTCAAGATCCGCATGGGGCCCCGGCTCGACCTGCAGATCGACGTGCCCAAGCACCTGCTGACGCTGCCATTTCCGACGATGATGTTGCAGACGCTGGTGGAAAACGCGATCAAGCACGGCCTCGAACCACGCACCAGCGGCGGCACGGTGTGGATGCTGGCAACCGAAGGCGATGGCCGCGTGGCGGTCACGGTTGCCGACGACGGGCAGGGCTTCAGCGATCAATCCAACGGCACCGGCATTGGGCTGCGCAATGTCCGCGAGCGGCTGCGCCTGGCCTATGGCGGCGATGCCAGCCTGTCGGTGGTGGCCAATTTCCCGAGCGGCGTGGCGGCGACGATCACCGTGCCGAATGTGTCTGCTGCGTCGGCGCCGGTGGCGTAGACATGACTACCTGTGTCGTTGCCGAAGACGAATCGCTGTTGCGCGAAGCATTGCTGCGTGAATTGGCCATCGCCTGGCCGGACTTGTCCGTCATTGCCGAATGCGCCGATGGCGGCAGTGCCCTCGAGGCAATTGCCGAGCACCAGCCGGACGTTGCCTTCCTCGACATCCGCATGCCCGGCCTGACTGGACTGGAAGTTGCGGCCGCGGCGGTTCAAGCCAGTCCGCGCACGCAGGTGGTGTTCGTCACTGCCTATGATCAGTACGCGGTCGATGCCTTTGACACCGGC
This sequence comes from Gammaproteobacteria bacterium, assembly GCA_031431355.1. GTDB lineage: Bacteria > Pseudomonadota > Gammaproteobacteria > Xanthomonadales > Xanthomonadaceae > Arenimonas. Next base: position 14,390 of record JANPDF010000015.1, on the reverse strand, counting down.
GCGGTCGATTACCTGCTCAAGCCGATCGCCCCCGATCGCCTGGCGCAGACCGTGCAGCGATTGCGCTCGCGCCTTGCCAGCGGCGGTGAGGACAACTCCGCACTCGCCGCGCTTCTGCACAAGCTCGCGGTGGCGCTGCCGCGCAAGCTGGGTAGCGAACCGCTGGTTTGGCTGACCGCGAGCACCGGCAACGCGACGCGATTGATCCTGGTCGAGGATGTTCTGTATTTCCGCGCCGACAACAAATACACGGTGGTGATGACAGCCGACGGCGAGGCCTTGCTGCGCAAGCCGATCAAAGACCTGCTCGAAGTGCTCGATCCGGCCAGTTTCAAGCAGATCCACCGATCCACGATCGTCAACCTCAAGGCAATCGATGCGATCACGCGGGACGAGACCGGCAAGGGCCAGCTCACCCTGAAATCGCGGCCGGAAACTCTCACTGTCAGCCAGCCATTCATGCCCTTGTTCCGGACGATGTAGGAATCACGCCCATCCGGGGTCCGCGAGAACTCGGTGCCGACGCAGGTTTCACGGTACGCCTTCTCGCTGCGGAACCGCTTTGACATCGACGAACGCTTCGGCCTCAGCCTGGGCATAGTTGCGCGTGGCTGGGTGTTCACTTTCACCAGCAATGCGGTGCGTCTAGCTCCCGAGTGACGCCATGTCGATCACGAAGCGGTACTTCACGTCGCTCTTGAGCATCCGCTCGTAGGCGCTGTTGATATCGGCCATGTTGATCAGCTCGATGTCGGAAACGATGCCGTGGCGAGCGCAGAAATCGAGCATCTCCTGGGTTTCGGCGATGCCGCCGATCAGCGAGCCGGCGATTGTCCGGCGCTTGAAGATCAGGTTGAACACGCCGGGCGATGGATGCGGTTCCGCCGGCGCGCCGACCAGGGTCATGGTTCCGTCGCGCTTGAGCAGGTTGGTGAACGGGTCCAGGTTGTGCGGCGCGGCCACCGTGTTGAGAATGAAATCAAAGCTGTTCGCATGCGCGTTCATTTCCTCGGCGTTGCGCGAGACGACAACTTCGTCAGCGCCGAGCCTGAGCGCGTCCGCCGTCTTGTCCGGCGAGGTGGTGAACAGCACCACGTGCGCGCCCATCGCGTGGGCGATCTTGACGCCCATGTGGCCGAGGCCGCCGAGGCCGACTATGCCGACTTTCTTGCCGGGGCCGGCCTTCCAGAATTTGAGCGGCGAGTAGGTGGTTATTCCAGCGCAGAGCAGCGGCGCGACGGCGGCGAGGTTCTGGCCGTGGGCGATGCTGAGTACGAAGCTTTCCTTCACGACGATCTTGTCGGAGTAGCCCCCGAAGGTGTTGGGGCCGCCGAACAGGGGACCGTTGTAGGTGCCGGTGAATCCGTTCTCGCAGTACTGCTCCAGTCCCTCCGCGCAGGACGGGCAACGCGCGCAGCTGTCGACCATGCAGCCGACGCCGGCCAGGTCGCCGACCTTGAAGCGGGTGACATCGGCGCCGACGGCGGCGACTCGGCCGACGATTTCATGCCCCGGCACGCACGGGAATTGGCTGATGTGCCATTCGTCGCGCGCGGTATGCAGGTCGGAGTGGCAGACGCCGCAATACAGGATGTCGATCTGGACATCGCCCGGGCCGGGTTCGCGGCGTTCGAACTGGAAGGGGGCGAGTGCGTCCTTGGCGGACTGGGCGGCATAACCACGGGACTTGATCATCGGGAGGTCCTTTGCGGGCAACAAGGAGCCAGCCTAGCAGACGCGCTTGACACACTTCCGCATTTCCAGACAAATGGAAGTATGAAGACCGCGACAGCACTGGCTGCCCTCAGTTCCTTGAGTCACGAATCGCGGCTCGCCGCCTTCCGGCGGCTGGTCGAGGCCGGTCCGGAGGGGCTGTCGGTAGGGGAGCTTCGCGAGCACCTCGACCTGCCGCCGGCAGCGCTGCGTGCGAAGCGCCTTCGGCGTGCAAGCCGAAAAAGACCCGGGCATCAAAATAACAAGACGCCGGACGGTTGCGGAAAAGCAACCTGTCCGGCGTCGGTGTTGCAGCTGTTGAACTGTTACTGGTGAGCGCGGGCCGCGTGGCGGTACGGCAGCAGTGGCTGCGATTGCTTCGGCAGCGTGTTCCGGCTGACGTCGCTGAGGTATTGGTCGACGATCGCACGCGGAGCCTGGGTCACGTATGGATTCAGGTGCGCGGCGATGAATCGACGGCCCTTTTCGGCACGGGTATAGAAATCGAGGGGATCGGCGGCGATATGTTCGGCGCACCGCGCGTAGTAGTCGGCTCGCCGGTCAACACTGGTGCTGGCGTACGTCATCTTTTTTTCCTCCGTGAAGGTTCCACATCGCGCCTTAACGTCGGCGTGATGCAACCTTACGCAAGCGTTATTAACGGAAGGCTTAACTTGAGCGTAGTTTGTGAATCCTGTTCAGCCGCTCGACAGGCTTGCGCTGCCTACTGCGGCGTTCGCAACGCCGAATCGATGCGGCGGAACGGCAGGCCCCGGCTGTCCTGTCCCGAAACGACAATCCGGAACGGTAGGCCCGGGATGAGGCAGCGGCCGAAATAATTTCCTTCGCCCTCGGTTCGCTCCATCGGCACCATCGAGATCGGACGCCCGTCTCCGCTCACGAAGGCGAACTGCACGCTGACCGGCCCACCGGACACTCGCGCGGAGCACTCGATCAGCTCGCCCTTGCGCAGCTCGCGCGTGATTGGAAACCAGCCTTCGTGCGCCGGTCGGCCGCCGAGTTCGACGAAGTCGAAGTCGATCAGCGCCGGGGCATTGCCGTCGCTGGACGCGCTCACATGCGCGGATACCGAATATTTTCCCGCGCCCGCCAGTTCGAGCCGCCAGTTGCCGGCTGTTGGCGAATCGATGGTCGCGATCAGCATGTGGCTGAAGGACTGCAGCCTGGCGCCGGAACTTGCATCGGCCACGATCGAGCCATTCGGCCGCACCAGCACAGCGCGGTCCTTGCGTTGCGCGCCAGCGAACACAGTCAGGCTGCGCGCGCCATGCTCCACTGGAATGGCGAAACTGCGCGACGGGCCATCGGCAACGCCGTACGCGAGCAGGACAGGGTCGCCGTGGATCGGCAATTGCAATCCGGCGCGAGCGAACTCACCCGGCGCCCAGAAGTAAAAGTCGCCACCGGTGCCGGCGGCCAGTTCGAAGAACTGCGGGTTGACTTCGAGCAAGCCGAAACGGTCGCTGCGTAGCGGCCGTCCATGCTGGCCGGGGTCTGGTTTCGTGCCTGTGGTCAGGTCCTGCCCCGCAGCAACCGAGGCCAGGCACATTGCCAGCAATGTGACGGATGATTTCATGCCGGCTCAGTAATTGTGGTGATGGCCCCCGCCATGGCGCCGGTAGTGGTAGCCGTTCCATCCGTGGAATCCGAAGCCCCAGCTTGAGGCGCCAAGGATGATCGAAAGTCCGGGACCGTAGCCGCCGTAGCCGTAGCCGTAGCCGCCATAGCCGCCATAGCCGCCATAGCCGTACGGCGATGGCGGCGGGTAATACGCGGCACATCGACGGACGGCAACGTCCCGCCCGATGCTGTAGCCCAGGGCGGCGCCGGCCACCGTGGTGTCCGAACGGTGCCAGCCATGACCCAACTCGTGGCCGATCAGCGCGCCGAACAGGGCGCCCACGAGCGGAGCGACAATATGACGCTCGCGAACCCTTGGTGGGTCGCAGGCCGGGTCGCGGCTGCCCTGGTAACGCTCGTCGTAGCCATCGTCATAGCGATCGTCGCGTCGGCGCTCATCGCTGCCGTCGGCATAGCGGTCGTCGTCGCGCTCGTCGTAGCGCTGATCATCGCGCTCCTCATAGCGAACGTCGTAACGATCATCGTAGCGAGCGCCATCGTCCTGCGCATAGTCATGGCCATCGTCATACCGATCGCCGGCCAGGGCTTCCTCCGCTGCGTAGTCGCCTCGGGTGGAATCCTCGTATTCGTCGCCGTCGTCCTGCGCGGCAACCGCGCCGGAAGCCGCGGCGAAGGCAAGCGAAATCGCCAGTGCAAGGAATCGTTTCATCGCAGTCTCCCCTAGGCGGATCGCAGGATCCGTGTCCAGTCTGGAACTGTTTTCGCAAGCGCGCAATGCTCCCGCCGCCAGCGTTCAGGAAGCGCTAGCGGGCGGACGCCCGGTGGCCCGGGTTTTCGATCCAGGCGACGCATTGCTCGAGCACCGGCGAGAAGCGGGCGGAGAGGAAGCCGTTGAGCAAGCCGATGTGTCCGATCCGCGGAAACATCACTACCGACACCGGCACGCCGTGCGCGCGCAGCCGCGTGGCGAGCCGGTCGGCATTGCCTGGGTCCACTCGCGAATCATCGCTACCCTGCAGCAGCAGGAACGGCGGCTCGTCGCCGTCGACGAAATTGACTGGCTGCGTCTGCGGCCATCCTTGCGCCGGGCCGAGTGCCTGCTTCACCGCAGGGGCGGTCAGCGGCAGGAAGTCGTAGGGCCCGGCGAGTCCCACCACGCTGGCAAAATCTGCGGGCTTGAGTCCGTGTCGTGCCAGGTAGCGTTGGTCGGTGGCGAGCAGCGCGGCGATATGGGCACCGGCCGAATGTCCCATCAGGTGGATTCGCGCTCGGTCGCCGCCCAGACGCGGCGCGTTTTCATGCGCCCAGGCGGCCGCCTTTGCCGCATCGATCATGAAATCGGGAAACGGATGCGCCGGCGCCTTGCGGTAGTCCGGGATCAGCACCAGGTAGCCATGCCTGGCCAGGGCGGTGCCGACGAAGCGGTAGAAAGCGCGCTCGCCGCTGGTCCAGGCCCCGCCGTAATAGAACACGACGACAGGCGCGTTGGCAGCGGGATTCGCGGGGCGGTGGATATCAAGCGAAAGCTGCGCCTCGCGGTCGTACTGGACCGACTCCGGGATCTGCCTGCCGACGTTGAGCGCCCGGAAGTACGCATGCTGGCAGCCGGCGAGGGCCAGTCCGAGCAGCGCGCCGCAAAGCGATAGCGGCCATCTTGATGTTTTCATGGGGCAATCATCGCAGCTGCGGCGTCGCGGCGGCGTCACGATGCGCGTTCGCAGGTTGATCCAGACCGGGGCGGGCACCCGGATTGGGCTAGAATTCCCCCAGGGGACAACCAGGTGAGAACAACATGTTGAACAAGATTGGGGAAGCGGGCGCGCGGATAGCGCCCAAGTTGGTGCTGGGCGCGGTCGTGGCAATTTTCATCCTGATGGTGCTGTTCGGGTCCTGGTACACCATCGACCAGGGCGAGCGGGGCGTGCACCTGCGCAATGGCGCTGTGGTTGGCAGTTCCGTGCCGGGCCTTGGCTTCAAGGTTCCGATGATCGACAGCATCCGCAAGGTCTCGATCCAGAACCTGACCAAGCAGTACGACGGTGTGCAGGCCTACAGCAAGGACCAGCAGACGGCGGTCATCCGGGTTTCGGTGAGCTTCCACGTTCCGCCGGCCGATGTCATTGCGCTGTATTCGGAATACGGCAGCATCGAGGGCCTGACCAACCGCCTGGTGGATCGGCAAGTGCCGACCCAGGTGGAAAACGTGTTCGGCCAGTACACGGCGATCTCCGCCGTGCAGAACCGCGTGTTGTTCGTGCAGGACGTGACCAACTCTATCCGCAAGGCGATCCACGGTCCAGTAGTGATCGACAGCGTGCAGATCGAGAACATCGATTTTTCCGACGCCTACGAAAAGTCCATCGAACTGCGCATGCAGGCCGAGGTGCTGGTTCAGACCGAGAAGCAGAACCTCGAGAAGGAAAAGGTCAACGCGGAAATCGCCGTGACCAAGGCCAAGGGCGAAGCTGATTCCAGCCTCGCGCGTGCGCGCGCCGACGCCGAGTCCACCCGCCTCAAGGGCGTGGCGCAGGGCGACGCGATCCGGTCCAAGGCCGAGGCGCTGGCGCAGAACGACAACCTGATCGAGCTGACCAAGGCCGAGCGCTGGAACGGAGTACTGCCGACGACCATGATTCCAAATTCGACGATTCCATTCCTCAACACCAACAAGTAATTCGCACGGGAGCACGACATGTCGGTTCAAAGCGTCAGCATCGGATCCATGTTTACCTGGATCGTCGACTCCTTCAAATTGCTCAAGCGCAACTTCGGCACGCTGATGGCCGCCAGCGCGGTGACGCTTGGACTGGGCCTGCTGATGAGCGCGCCGATCATGTACTTCGCTTTCGCCAACGCACAGTCGATGGCGGCGGCTGGCGCGGTCAACGGCGGACTGCCCACCGGCAACGCGCTGACCATGTTCTATGCCACCTATGCCCTCACGATCCTGCTCAGCCTGGTGTTGTTCCCGCCGCTGCTGGTTGGCTGGTTCCGCCTGTCGCGCGACATTGACCATGGCCGGGCCGTAACGGCCATGGATATCCTGGCACCGTACCGGGACAGCCGGGCGTGGATTCGAAGCGTCGTCTTCGCCCTGCTGGTGGCGCTGCTTTACCTGGTGGTGATCGGATTGTTCGTGGCGGCGTTCTGGGGAGTCATCGGCGAATTCATGCAGCAGGTCGCGGCGCAGCAGGCGGCGACGCTGTCGGGTGGCACGCCGCCGCCGCCCAGTTTCCCCGGCGGCATCCTGCTGGCTTATTTCGGTTTCCTGGCCGTGGCGATGTTCCTGCAGTTCATCTATATGGTCGGCTTCGGCGAAGTCTCGCTACGCGACACCTCGCCGCTGGAAGCGATGAAGCTGGCGATTACTGGCGTGCTGAAGAATGTACTCAAGCTGGCACTGTTCCTGTTCTTCGCCTTCATGCTGTTCGGCGCCGTGTTTGGCGTTGTGGTGTTCGTGCTGGCGCTGCTGATCACGATGCTCATGCTGATCAGCCCGGTGCTTGCCGTGGTGGTCGGCCTGTTGTTGTACATCCCGTTCCTGCTCTGCCTGTATCCGCTGATGTTCATCGGCGGCTACCTGGTCTGGAAGAGCATGCTCGGCGGCGACAGCGGCGCACCTACGCTTGCGACTGAATCGGTCGTGGCAGCCTGATTCCCCGGGAACACTAGCCGGCATGGGTTGGGCGGCGACCGTGCGATCATCCAGGCATGTCCGCGCCCGATATCCTGGCCGCCATCGATCGAACGGCATTCCGCGCCGACGTCGACGCGCTGCATGCTGAGCTGAAGGCCGACCTCGGCGAACCCGATCTCGCGCACCTGCGCAGGATGGTGCGCTGGGGCAGGATCTGCAGCATCGCCGGCTACGCGCTTGCCTGGCCGATGGTGAATCCGCTGGCGGCAATCCTGATCGGCATGGGCAACGTCGGTCGTTGGGCCAGCGTCACCCACCCGGTGATGCATCGCGGCTACGATGCTGTTCCCGGCGTGCCGGAGCGCTACCGCAGCCGGAACTTCGCCATCGGCTGGCGCCGCTACCTCGACTGGCTGGACTGGCTGCATCCGGACGCCTGGGCGCACGAGCACAACCAGTTGCACCATTACCACACGGGACAACGCGACGACCCCGATATCGTCGAGCGCAACGCCTGGTTCATCCGTCATCCGGCGGTGCCGCGGCCGGTGAAATGGCTGCTGATCGTGCTCTTGATGATGACCTGGAAGTTGACCTACTACGCGCCCAATACGTTCTGGGCCTTGAAGCAGCACCAGCGCATTCGCGCGCAGACACCGGAGCAGCAACGGACGCAGCCGCTGCCGACGATGGGCACGGTGAATCGCATCGTCATCCCGGGCGAGAAGGTGGTTTTGCCAGTCACGTCCTGGGGCCTGCAGTTCTACTTGCGCTGCGTGATGCCATACGCACTGTTCCGGTTTGCGCTGCTGCCCGCCCTGTTCCTGCCGCTGGGCACCGATGCCTGGCTGGCGGTGCTGGTCAACTCGGTGCTGGCCGAGATCGTGGCCAACGTGGTCACCTTCGTGACGATCGCGCCCAACCACACTGGCGAGGATGTCTACGCCTTCGATGATCCCTGTCGCAATCGCGCCGAGTTCTACGTGCGCCAGGCCGCCGGCTCAGTCAATTATCCGGGCGGCACCGACCTCCAGGACTTCCTGCAGGGCTACCTCAACTACCAGATCGAACACCACTTCTGGCCCGACCTGCCGTTGTTGAAGTACCGGCAGGCGGCGCCGCGGTTGAAGGAAATCTGCCGCCGGCACGGCGTGCCCTACATCGAGGAAAGCGTGTTCCGGCGCTTCGGCAAGCTCTGGTCGATCATGATGGGCGACAGCGACATGCGCCGCGAGCGGCCGGCGATCATTGCGCCGCAGCCTTCGCCATGCAGCGCCGATAGCGCTGGTTGACCCGGGTCGCAAACCATTCGGTGGTCAGCTTGCGGGTGATCTTCGGGCTTTCCAGCCGGATCCGCGGCATGACCGCGCGCGGCAATGACTGGTGCTCGAGCTGCTCGGCAAGCTCGAACACCCGCGCGTACAGTTCCGTGCGCTCGAAGCTGGAACGACTGCCTTTCAGCAGCGCCCGGTGGATTTGGGCGTCGGTCATCTCGAGTTGTCGGGCCAGCGATCGCACCGCGGCCTCGGTGGCACCGACCTTGTTGCCCTTCGCGCCGGGATCGACCAGGTCGCCGTCCAGCGTGAGTTTGGTGCCGGACGCGCGGCCGACCGCGTTCTGGAACGCGGCATTGCGGCTGGCATAGAAGCCGGCGTTGAAGTCAGCGAAGCGATACAGCGGCTCCTGGTAGGAGGCGCGATAGCCGAGCAGGTGGGCAATGCCGAAGTACATGCCGCCACGCCGGGTGAATACCTCGTGCCGGATCGACGTCGCCACCGGATAGGGATACGGCTGCCGCCGGGCATGCTGCTCGGCGAAGTCGATGCTGACCTGCATCGGGCCACCGGTGCGGACCGGATTGGCGCCTTGCAGCAGGCGCTTGCCGAGCGGAAACGAGGAGATGAAGTCCTCGAAGGCGCTACTGAGTTCGCGCTCCGTGCGGACCGCGGCGATCCGGTCGGCGTAGCTCTTGCCGTCGTGGGTGGTGTAGCGCAGGGCCGCGTGCACGATGAACAGCGGTACCTTGCGGCGTTGGGCGCGGCGATCGATCTCGGCCAGTGCGATCTTGCCGAGCCCCGGCACCACTGGATCAGCAGTGAAGGTCGATTCCTGTTCGGTCACGGCCAGGACCGAACACAGGTTCTGGGTCGAGGGATCGATCTCCATTGCCGCCATGGCCAGCTGGATGTCGGCCGCCCAGCCCTTGCGATCCGCCGTCTTCGGCGGCAGCAGGCGCACCAGTTCGGCACGGACTGCCTCGGGCGTGCGCGGCCTGGGCTGGGGCTGGCAGGCGAGCAGCAGGAGGCTAGCCGCCACGGCCACCGCGGCGAGCGATGCAAGGCGTGCTTTTGACGCGAAGCTCAGCATCGGGACCGGCGCCGACAGCGGTCGCTCGATTTCAACGGCATTTTCCTGGGGGACAAAAAATGTTGGATCCATCGCTTGTTCAGATCCTGGCGATCCTCGGCCTCGTGCTCGGGGTGGTGCTTATCATCGAGTGGATATTCCTTCCGTTCGCCATTTTTGGCATCAAGGGAAAGCTCGCGACGCTGGTGTTCGAGGCTGAGCGCGCCAACCGTGCCATCGCCACGCTGACCGCCGGGCTGTAGGCGGCTCGCGCGGAATTGCGCAAACCGGCCGATAAACCGCCGATGGCGTGAAACCAACGGCGGGTCGAGAGCCGCGACCGGCCTACTGCGCCAACGCGGCAGGTTTGAACTTGTTGCGAATCGCCACGCAGCGGACATCTGCCTCGTGCTCGCTGAGCAGCGCACGCCGGGTTCCGGCGGACAGGCCATCCATCGATTTCATCACCTGCTCGAGGCGGCTCACGCTGGCCGCGGTGCAGGCAGTGGGGATCATGCTGTTGGCATAGCTGCGCATGAACACCGGATCGGCTGCCTTGTCGATCGACGCCAGGGTCTGCAGCCGCTGCTCCGCGGTGGTTTCCGACAACGCACCCTGTCCCGACGGATACAGGCTGCCCATCGCCACGCGCAGGCGCGAGTACGGCTCGGCACCGTCCAGCTTTTGGATCTTGGCCAGCCACTCGGTCTTGGTCGCCGGATCCGGGCGCGACACCAGCGCCGACAGCGCCGACAGCTGACCGCTTTCGCTCTTGTCGCGTTCCAGTTCACGGGTGACCAGCGCCTCGCTGCCCGCGACACCAAGCGTGTTGAGGTGGTCGATGAGGGCCCACCGCACGTCCTGATCTATCGCCACGCCCGCGGTGTCGACGCGACCCTCGAGGATGTCGCGAACACGGGCAAGTCCTTCCTTGCTACTGGCCACGCCGATGTAGGCCCATAGCCAGCGACTGGCGCGATCGCGATTGCCGCGGCTGGCCAGCAAGCCATCCCAGAGCATGGCTTCCATGCGCGCTGTGACCTGGCGGTCATACTCCGAGTCCGGAGCGAACAAGGTGATATAGCTCTTTGCCGAGCCCACGTAGCCCAGGGCCTGGCCGAGCAGGTCATAGTCGGTTTCGACCGGCGTATTCACCAGTACCGCCTCCACGAATTCTTCCAGCCCGATCCGGCGATCGCGCAGGCTGTCCGACAGGCTCTGCCAGAGCATTGAACGCAGCATCGGGTCGCTGACGCGCGCCAGGTGCGTGCGCGCGGTGGCGAAGGAGGCCGGATCGAGCACGACCTTGGCGAAGCCCCAGTCCTCATAGTTCGGATACACCAGATCCGGGCAACGCTTGCCGACCAATGCCGGCACGTCCGTGTTTGCGCCGACATAGGTGACAGACTGCTTTTCAGTCAGGGCCAGGCTGTCGCCGCTGACGTTGAACAGGCCGACCTGCACGAGTTGTTCGCGCAGCGTCGGGTAGTTCGCGTTGGCCGGTGACTGCTGCAGCTGGAAGCGGCTGATCTTGCCGTTGCTGCAGCTGAACTCGGCGCCCAGGGTGTTCAGGCCAGGCTCGTACAGCCACTGCTTTGCCCATGGTGCGAGGTCGCGACCCGACGCGTTCGACAGCGCGCCGATGAAATCATCCAGCGTGGCGTTGCGATAGGAGTAGCGCACCAGGTAGTCGTGCACGCCGCGGCGGAACGGCTCGTCGCCGATCAGCATGCGCAACTGGTGCAAGGTCGACGCGCCCTTGTTGTAGGTGATCGAATCGATGTTGTCGAAGGCGTTATCGGTGGTCGGCACCGGCACCTCGATCGGGTGCGTCGTGATGCTTTCGTCGGCGCGGTAGGCGCTCTGCTTGCTGCGGTAGAAGCTGAGCCAGGTGTTGCTGAACTCGGTCGAGCCGGCGCTGCCCAGAGTGGCCATGTACGAGGCGAAGCTCTCGTTGAGCCACAGGCCATTCCACCAGCGCATGGTGACCAGGTCGCCAAACCACTGATGGGCCATCTCGTGCAGGATCACCGAGGCCAAAGATTCACGTTGGTCGGCGGTCATTTCGCTGGCCGACAGGAAGCTGCCCTCCGAGAAGGTCACCGCCGCGGCGTTTTCCATGGCGCCATAGATGAATTGCGGCACCAGCACTTGGTCGTATTTCTTGAACGGATAGGCGATGCCGAAATACTTGTCGAAGTAGGCCAGGCCTCGCCCGGTGTAACGGAACCAGTCCTTCGGCCAAATCTGCGCAGCTACCGACTGCCGAGCAAACAGGCGCATCGGGTACTTGCCGCTGTTGTCCTCCCACATCTTGTAAGGGCCGGCGTGCATGGAGAAGTTGTACGGGCTCAGAGCCGGCGTCGTCGGGAAGCTCCAGCGGCGCATCGTGCCTGCGTTCTTGATCGCCGTTTCGCGAGTCGATGAAATCACCTGCCAGTCCTTCGGCGCGGTCACGCTCAGGCGGAACGTCGCCTTCAGGTCGGGCTGGTCGAACACCGCGAACATCTGGTGCGCAGCCGCCGGCTCGAAGTGCGAATACAGGTAGATGCGGCCGTCTGTCTTGTCCTGGAAGCGGTGCAAGCCTTCGCCGTTGGTGCTGTGCTCGCGCTCGAAGGAAACACTGACCGTGTTGCGGCCCTTCACCAGCGCTGCGGCAGGCAGGGTGATGAACCACTGGTTGTACTGCGGCGTGATCGGCTTGCCGTTGACCTGCAGGCTACTGATCCTCGCCTTGTCGAGGTCGATGGTGAGCGGCGCATCGGCGTCGGCCAGGTCGAAGTCGATGCGCGAAGTGGCCTTGAACACCGGCTCACCGGTGAGAGTGAAGTCGAGGTCGTAGGCGACGTTGGAGACGCGTGCCGAACGCTGCGCGGCGACTTCCTGGCTGAGATGGTTCTGCTCCGGGCGTGCGGAACTCGTCGCCGGCGTTTCCTTGCACCACGCCGGGCCGGCGATGGCCAGGAACAGCAACGCGAGTAGGGGGAGACCGGCCTGAACCTTTGAATTGGACATGGAATGGGATGCCTTGGAGAGTAAAAAAGGGCGCCCACGATGGTTGCGCCCCCGGGCGAGCATAGCCGCAACGCCATTTGATGCACCCCTGCCTAATGGCCCATGTGATTAGGTGTGGTAGGTAACTACACTACCAGCACAAGATTGGCTCCGGGACTGCCGGAGAGATCAGCCTCGGTTTGGAGACCTGCCCGTGTCCACTTGCGAATTGTCCGTAGATTCCGTGACTTACCGTTATCCAGGCGGCCACGCGGCCGTCTCCGACATGAGTCTGAAGCTCGGACCTGGGATCCTCGGACTTCTGGGACCCAACGGCGCCGGCAAGTCCACGCTGATGCGAATCCTCGCGACCTTGGCCAGGCCGAGCAGCGGCAAGGTCGCATGGAACGGCGAGGACATTGCCCGCAATCCGAATGCGCTTCGCGTTGCGCTGGGCTACCTGCCGCAGGATTTCGGCGTGTATTCGGCGCTCACGGCGCGCGAGTTCCTCGCCTTCCTGGCGGCAGTCAAGGGACTGTCGGGCGCAGCGGCGAAAGAACGCATCGAGTCGTGCCTGAGCCTGGTCGGCCTGAGTGATGCGGCGGGCCGCCGACTCGGCGAATATTCCGGCGGCATGCGCCAGCGCGTGGGCATCGCCCAGGCCTTGCTCAACGATCCTTCGCTGCTGATCGTTGACGAGCCGACCGTCGGCCTGGATCCGGAAGAACGCATGCGCTTCCGGCACCTGCTGACTGACCTCGCCGGCCAGCGCCTGGTCATCCTGTCCACGCACATCGTTTCCGACGTGGAAGCCAGCGCGACTGAACTCGCGGTGATGGCGCTCGGCCAACTGCGCTTTCATGGCACGCCAGAACAACTGATCGCAAAGGCCGACGGTCATGTCTGGGAGTGGACCCTGCCGGCCGAGCAACTCGCCGAGGTGCGCAACAAATTCGTGGTCTGCGCATCACTGCGCCGGCCTGACGGCATTCGTGTCCGCGTGGTCAGTAGCGAGTCGCCGAATGCGGACGCGCAAGCCGTCGCGCCGGGCCTGGAAGACGCCTACACCTGGTTGCTTGGCGCCGACGCCAGGCCGCACTGATGGACGCGCTGCAGCGATTCTTCGCGATCCTGGCGGCCGACTTGCGCGAGCGTACCCGCAGCCCGCGCTTCTGGGTGGTGCTCGCCTGCGTGGTCACCGCGAGTTGGTGGTTCGTGCCCTCGATCAGCGCCGGCTACACGACCGTCACCCTCACCGGTGGCGAACGCGGCCGTTATTCCAGCGCCTGGGTGGGCATGGTGATGGCCATGGAGTTCAGCACGCTGCTGAGCTTGCTCGGCTTCTACCTCGTGCGTGGCACGCTGTTGCGCGACATCGACACGCGAGTCTGGCAACTGCTGGTGGCGACGCCAATGACCCGCGGCGGCTACCTGCTGGCCAAGTGGGCCAGCCACATGGCGGTGTTCCTGCTGATCGTGTCCGCGGGCCTTGGTGTTGGCCTGGTGGCGCAATGGGTGCGTGCCGAGGATCCGGTGATCAACCTGGTGGAGCTGATCAAGCCGGCGCTGCTGCTAAGCATCCCGGGCCTTGCGGTGACCGCCATGCTGGCGGTCTGGTTCGACCTGCTGCCGTGGCTGCGGCGAACGGCGGGCAACGTGCTGTTCTTCTTCCTGTGGATCACGCTGACCTCGATTTCGGTCGCCCAACTCGAATCGGCTGACGCCAGCGTGCGCAACGGCTGGCGCAGCGACCCCAATGGTATCGCGGTGGTTGCCCGCGACGTCCATCGCGTGCGCGAACTGCAGACCGGCAAGCCGGAAAAATTCGGCTTCTCGGTCGGCGTCAACCTGCAGAAGAAGGAGCCACGGCTGTTCGAATGGAAATCCTGGCAGGTGCGCGGAATGGACCTGGTCGGACGCGCCCTGTGGATGGCGTTCGCCCTGGGCGGCGTGCTGCTCGCCGCGCCAGTGCTGGACTGGGCCGCCGCGCGCGGATCGACCTCGGGCAGGACTCGCTCGGCTGCCGGCGCGCGCCTTCGTTGGCTGGACCTGTTGCTTGATCCCTTGCAAGGCAATCCGGTCGGCCGGCTCGCTGTCG
>JANPDF010000014.1:0-8325 GCA_031431355.1 Gammaproteobacteria bacterium | reverse complement strand
CCAGCGCTGCCACAACTCCTGCTTCTCGTTACCCGATAACGCTTGCCGATCGAGCCCCGTCATGGCCGTCCTCACCTGTCGTCCTGCAACAATTGACTATGTTGCATCGACCGGTTGAGACCACCGGACGTTTTTTCCAAGACGCTGCGGGTGAGCGCCGGACGCCGGGGGCGCGCCCATCTCCGGAACACGACTACCGCAAACTCACTTCAAAGTGCGCTCGAACAGCTGGTAGATCCGCCGATACTCGTCATACCAACTCTCCGGCTGCACGAACCCATGCCGCTCGAGTGGGTACGCCGCCAGCTCCCAATGATCCTTCTTCAACTCGATCAGGCGCTGGGCGAGGCGCACCGAGTCCTGGTAGAACACATTGTCATCAATCATCCCGTGCGCGATCAGCAGGTGGCCGCGCAGGTTCTCGGCGTATTCGATCGGCGACGAATTCTTGTACGCCTCGGGATCGAGCTCGGGCGTGTTGAGGATGTTGGAGGTGTACTCGTGGTTGTAGCTGGTCCAGTCGGTGACCGGACGCAGCGCGGCGCCGGCGACGAAGGTGTCGGGTGCTCGCATCAGGCCCATGAAGGCCATGAAGCCGCCGTAGCTGCCGCCATAGATTCCAACGTGCGCGGCATCGCCCTGCTGGTTGGCGACCATCCAGGCCACGCCGTCCAGGTAATCGTCGAGCTCGGGATGGCCCATCTGCCGGTAGATCGCCGTGCGCCAGTCGCGGCCGTAGCCCTCCGAGGCGCGGTAGTCCATGTCGAGCACGACATAGCCCTGCTGCACGAGCAGGTTGTGGAACATCTGCTCGCGGAAGTAGTTCGGGTAGCGCGCGCTGACGTTCTGCAGGTAGCCGGCGCCATGCACGAACATCACCACCGGATACTTGCGGCCCGGCTCCAGTTGCGCGGGGCGATATAACTTGGCCCAGACCGTTCCGGCGCCGTGCGTGGACGGCACCTGCACCACCTGCGGCGTGATCCAGCTGCGCGCGCGGAATTCCGCGGTGCGCGTATCGGTCAGGCGCAGCGCTTCGCCGCCGCTGCTCGGCAGTACTGCCAGTTGCGGCGGCAGGTAGGAGGCGGAGTAGCGGACCAAAACGCGGGTGCCGTCAGGTGACAGTACGAAGCTCTCAACACCGTCGAGCGCAGTGACTTCGCGCAGCCGGCCGCCGTTGCGATCCACCGCGCACACTTCGTAGTCGCCAGGGCGTTGCTGGTTGCAGATGAAATAGGCGGTGCCGCCGTTGGCAGTCCACTGCACGCCGGAGGTTTCCCAGCGCCCGCTGCTCAGCGCGATCGCCTTGCTGCCGGGGACAACGGTGTACAAGTTTGAGAAGCCGCTCTCTTCCGACAGGTACCACAGCGCGCGACCATCGGGCAGCCAACCGAAATCGTTGAAGTTCCAGTTGATCCAGCCCGGATCGGTCAGGCGGTGCGCCGGCCGCAGCCGGCCCGCGGCGAGATCGACCGTGGCGATCCAGCGATCCTTGTTGTCGACCGCGCGCACCAGCACCGCGACCTGGCTGCCGTCGGCGGTCCAGTGGATGGCCGGGCCGGAGCCGTCACTATCGGTCTCGACGCGGACCGTGCGATTGCCCTTCAGCGGATCCAGTTTCTGCGCGCTGCGCAGTGCAGCCAGCGGATCGGTGCCGATCCCCGGCAACGGGTCGTACGCGAGCTCGCGCACGCTGCCGGCGGACAGGTCGATCAGCTTGAGCTGCTGCGGATTGGGCAGGTTGCGACCGACGCGCGTGCGCTGGTCCTCGAATTCCTCGTAACCGGATTCAGTGACGTAGCGCGGCAGCTTGCCGACGCGGCCGGCATCGGCATCCTTCGCCGAGGTCACCACCAGCAGCCAGCGCCCGCTCGGCGATAAGGAGCTGGCATCGATCTGCACCCCTTCGCCCAGGTACACCGGTGCCGCAGCAAAGGTCGCATCAACCTTGCGCAGCTCCTTGTCCTGCCGGCGCTGCGCCTCGCGGTCTTCCTGCTGGCGCTTTAGCGTGGCGATCAGCCGCATCTGCATGTCGCGCAAGGCATCGGCGCTGGGCGGCGCCGCGGGATCCTTCTCGGCCAGCGGCAGTGCCAGCGGCGTGACCAGGCGATCGCTGCGGTTCCAGCCATGCCAGTTGTTGCCGATCCGGAACTGCACGCCGCGGCCATCGGCCGAATACTGCGGGTCCACTTCGTCCTCGCTGCTGCGGGTAATCTGGGTCAGCGCGCCGCTGCGCAGGTCGCGTTCGAACAGATCACCGTGGCGCTGGAACAGCATGCGTGTGTGCGTGGCATCGAACACCGGCGAATCAGCATCGATGGACGCCAGCGCCGCGTTGTCGAGCCGAGTCGCGGTGCCGCCGGCGACCGGTTGCGAATAGGTGTCGCGCAAGGGCGAGCCCGGGCGCTTGAGCAGGTAGTAGGCCCGTTGCCCGTCCCAGCTCCACCAGGCGCTCTCCACCGGCGGTCCGATCCAGTCCGGATGGGCCATGGCCTGGTCGAGCGTGATCGGCGTCTGCGCGCTCGCGGTGAGTCCCGACAGCGAGGCGAGGGCGGCGATGAACAGGGAACGAAAGCGCATGCGGGCTCCGGAACAGGCGGCTGACGGTTTGAGGGCGCGTAAGCGTAGCAAAGCCGTGGCGCCACCGTGCGCCATGCGCCCGGCGCGCAAGCGCTTTCCCCGATGGGTCGTTTGCGGCGACAATCGAGCAATTCCAGCGCCGCGCGCCATGCACGCCTACGTCTACAAATCCCTGCGGAAACCCGACACCTACCTGTACCTGCGCGAGAAGGATGCCTTCGGCCTGGTTCCGGACGGCGTTCGCCTGCCGTTGGGGCAGCTGCAGTTCGTGCTGGATGTGGAGCTGGAGCCCGGGCGGAAGTTGGCGCGGGAGGACATCGGCGTGGTCATGAGGAATGTGGGCGAGCGGGGGTATCACCTGCAGGGACCGGAAGTGGTCCTTGATCCGTTGGTCGCAGGCGGCGTCGGCGATGGCTGACAAGGCCCGATGGCTGTGGTCGTCGGGACTGCTCGGCGCCGGATTGGCGCTGGGCTGGCTGCCGCTGATGGTGGACGCGCCTTGGGCCTTGTCTGGCCTGGTGCTGGCGCAACCGCTGCTGGTGCTGGGCTGGAGCGGCCTGCGCGGCAGCCGCAAGTTGCCGAAACCACCATTCCCGCTTTACGCCGACGCGTTCGCGCTGACCTTGCTGTGGACGCTGGCCTTTGCGTTGATGGCAGTAATCGTCGCCTGGCCGCTGCTGGCGCTGCTCGATACCGGTGCGCTGGTGCCGGCGCTGGTGTTGAGCTTGTGCGCCGGTTTCGTTTTGCTCGGGCTGTGGCGGGTGTGGCCGGCTTTCACCCAGGCCGCGCGCAGCGGCCAGTCGTTCGTCGGCCTGCTTGGCGCGGCGACCCGCGAGGGCATGCTGGAGCCAACCCGCGGCCTGGCGGTGACGGCGCTGGCCTTCGTGCTGATCGGCGGTGGGCTGGCACTGGCCTGGCCGGGCATCGTCGGGGGGCCGGCGCGCTGGCCGTTGCTGCTGGCTTATCCGCTGCTCTCGTTGTTGGCGCACGCCGCCATCCACCGCCTGGCCGGACTGGCGCCGGCGAAGCCGCGTCCGCTTCGCGCTGGCATCGCCGTCGCGGCGGGCACTGCCGGAACCGGGACAACAGCGGCCGCCGAACCGTTGCCGGGCACACCCGATGAGCGCCTGTACATCGCCTTGCGCACCGGGCGCATCGAAGCCGGCCTGGAAGCACTCGCTGCCGGCGCCAATGCGCATGCGCTGCCGGTCGAAGGTGATCGCGATCAGCACACCCTGTCCATGCTCGCCGCGCTGCAGGGCGACCTGCGTGTGCTGCGCCAGCTGATCGCCCGCGGCATCGACCTCAACCAGCAGCACGGTGGCCTTACCGCCTTGCTCGCGGCCACGCGCGATAGCTGGCACGGCCGGCCGGAGGCAGTGATGACACTGCTCGCCAACGGCGCCGATGCCCGCGCCACCGACAACGAAGGCAACACCCCGTTGCACCACGCCGCGCGCAGTACCGATCCGGCGGTGGCGGCATTGCTGCTCGACGCTGGCGCGCAAGTGGACGCGTTGAACACCGAAGGCTCCAGCGCGCTCGGCATCGCCTGCGCGTCGGGCAACTGGCGCCTGGCCCGTTTCCTGATCGAGCATGGCGCGCGGCCGGAACCGGCTGGCGGCCAGCCGGCTTTGCTGGCCGCAGTCTCCGGCGACGATGACCCGGGCGGTGCGCAACTGCTGTTGCGGCACAAGGCGCGGGTCGACTCGCGTGGCGCCGAGCAGCGCACGGCGCTGATGCATGCCTGCGCGGCCGGCAATACGGAAATCGTCGGCGTTCTGCTCGACGCCGGTGCCGACCGCAATGCCCACGATGCCAATGGCCTGAGCCCGTTGCTGGAAGCGGCGCGACACGGCCACACCGCCGTTGTCGCGCGCCTGGCACTGGCCAAGCCGAACCCGCGCGCAGTCGATGCGCGCCAGCGCAATGCGCTCGTGCTCGCCTGCCTGGCTGGCGCCGAACCGGATCTGCTGCGGCAATTGCTGGCACTGGGCGTGGATGCGGCGCAGCCCGACGAACACGGCCACCGCGCGATCGATATCGCCATCGAGCATGGCCGCTGGCCGCAGGTGGCGGTGCTCGATCCCAATTACGCGCTTCCCGCCAATGTCGCCGAGGGCATGACCGACGGCGAGTTCGCGCGCACGCCACGCGAGTTGATGCACGAGGCGCTCGCCGCGCAACGCTTCGAGGACGCAGGCCTGGTGGCATCGCTAGGCGGCGGCATCGGGCCGGACGCGTTGGCGCAGTTGCTGCGCGAATTCTCCGGACGGGACAACCTGGCGGCCTTCGACTGGCTGTTGCGCCGCGACGCCTCCGCTGACTGGCGGCCGGACGGCGGCGACAGCGTGCTGTTCGAAATGCTCGATCTCGGCGGCAGCCGGTTGTCGGCGCTGCAGCGCCTGCTCGACCGTGGCCAGGCGGTCGGAGGCAAGGGTGGCCTGTCGCGTTTCCTGCTTGCTTGCCAGAGCGGTGAACACACCTCGCGCGGCGCCGAGCAGACCGCGTTGGCATTGCTTGAGCGTGGCGCCGATGCGTTCGGCGCCCAGGCTGGCCGCGATGCGCCGGTGATCCTGGCCATTCGCCTGGGCTGGCAACGCTTGCTGGAAACGCTACTGGTGCAGGGCGCCGATCCCAATGTGCGCGACGCCCGGGGGCACACCGCCATCCACGTTGCCGCCGGGCTTGGCCGGGAAGCCGCGTTGCGCGTGCTGATCAAGGCCGGTGCATTGACCCAGGCGCGTTCGCCCGACGGCCAGACCGCGCTAGGCATCGCCTTGGCGGCGGGCCGAAGCGATTTGAGTCACTGGCTGGAATGGCGCGGCTGGTCCTTGCCCGGCCGACCCCTGCAGCCGATTGACCTGCCGGCGGCGGCGATCGCCGGTGACCTGGAAGCGGTGCAACGCCTGCTCGAGTTGGGACTGCCGGTGGATGCGCTTGATGTCCAGGGCTGCAGCGCATTGCTGCGCGCAGCCGGCGGCGGTCATGGCGAGATTGTCGGCCGCTTGCTGAGCGTGGGCGCCGATCGGTCGCTCAGCGCGCGCACCGGCGCCACACCCTTGTCGGCGGCGATCAGCATGCGCCACGCACCGGTAGTGGAGCAGTTGCTGCAAGCCGGAGCCGATTCGAACCAGGCGCTGCCGGGCGGCGTGACGCCATTGATGCTTGCGGCGGCGCTGGGCTTGCCGGAGATCGCCGGCCGCCTGCTCAGCCAGGGCGCCGATGCCAACCGCGTCGACGAGCAGGGCCTGACCGCGCTGCATTGCGCCGCGCTGCACGCTTTCACCGCGCGCGACCGGCCCCGCGTGCTCGCGCTGTTCGACTTGTTGCTGCAGGCCGACCTCGGCGCCGATTCGGCCAACGCCAGCGGGCACACGCCCTTGTTGCTGCTGCTTGGCGCCCGCGCCGAAGCCGGCGCCGCCTGCGACGAGGACGTGCTGCTAGCTGCGCTTGAGCGCCTGTTCAATGAAGGCGTGTCACTGGATGCGCAGGATCAGCGCGGCTTGTGCGCGCTGCACCTGGCGGCGATGCACGGTCTGTTGTCGGTGGTGCAGCGACTGCTTCGCGAAGGCGCCAATCGCCAGTTGCGCGACTCGCTCGGCCGCACCGCCTACGACCTGGCCCTGCTGCGCGGCTACGTGGATATCGCCGCCGAATTCGAGCCGGCGCGACCGGCGCCCTCGCTGGCCCGATTCCTGCGCGATCCCCGCTAGGCCGGTCAGCCCAGTTCGCCTGGTCCGGTGCTGTCCTCACGGCGCGCATCGGCCTCGAACAGTTTCTCCAGGTCCAGCCGCGCTTGCTGCGAGGAGGCAATCAGTGCCGCCTCGTCGTCGTACAGCAGATGCTGCTCGCGCAGGTATTGCTCGTCGTGCTGGCGGAAGCGTTCGCGCCGTTCCGCGGCGACATCGGTTGGCACGCCGAGCGCCTCGAGTACTTGCTGGCTCATCTCCAGGCTGGAGTGAAAGGTCTCGCGGATGATCACCTCCACGCCCATGTCCATCAGCTTGAACGCGTGTTGCCGGTTGCGCGCGCGGGCGAACACTTTCAGATGTGGGTACAGGCGCTTGAGCAGGCGCGCCGTGCGGATCGTGGTCTCTGGATCGTCAGTGGTCAGCACGAACACTTCCGCGCGGTCGGCGTGCGCGGCACGCAACAGGTCCGGTCGGGTCGGGTCGCCGAAATAGATCATCGTGCCGAAGCTGCGCGACAGCTCCACCTGCTCCACGCTCTGTTCCAGCGCGGTGAACGGGATCTGTTGCGCGCGTAGCATGCGGCCGACGATTTGGCCCATGCGGCCGAAGCCGGCGATGATCACCCGCGGATTTTCATGGTCGATCGGGTCGGCCGCGCGCTTGGGTTTGCTTGCGCCCGGATGCTTGAGCAGCCAGCGCGATACGGCGATCACCAGCAGCGGCGTGACCGCCATGCTCAGACCGACCACGGCGACCAGGCGATCGCGCAACACGGCATCGATCAGGCCAAAGCGGAACGCATCGCCAAAAACCACAAAGGCGAATTCGCCGCCCAGCGCCATCACCGAGCCGAGCATCAGCGCCTCACGCGCCGACAGGCGTCCCGGCCGCAGTCCGATCAGCAGCAGGACCAGCCCCTTCACCGCGAGCAGAATCAGCACGCCCTGCGCGATCAGCGCCGGCTCGGCCATCACCCGGTCCAGGTCGATGCTCATGCCCACGGCGATGAAGAACAAGCCGAGCAGCAGGCCCTTGAACGGCTCGATCTGCGCCTCGAGTTCGTGCCGGAATTCCGAGTCCGCCAGCATGACGCCGGCCAGGAAGGCGCCCAGGCCCATCGACAGGCCGGCCCATTGCATCAGCCAGGCGGTGCCGACCACCACCAGCAGCGATGTGGCGGTGAATACTTCGCCCATCTTGGTCCACGCCACCGCGCGGAACAGCTGCCGAAGCAGCGGCCGACCGCCGAAAATGACCAGCGCGATCATGCCCAGCGCGCGCACCACGGCATCCATCGGCGGTGCCGATTGCGCGGCCGCCTTGGCTTCGCCGAGTAGCGGAATCAGGGCCAGCAGCGGAATGGCGACCAGGTCCTGGAACAGCAGGATGGCGAACGCCATGCGGCCAAAGTCGGTGTTCAGCGATTTGCGCTCGGCGAGGATCTGCAGGCCGACCGCAGTCGAGGACAGCGCCAGACCCAGTCCGACGATCAGGTTGGTCTTCCAGCCCAGGCCCATCATCGCGATGACCGCGCCGAGCAGCAGCGCGCTGATCGCGACCTGCAGGCCGCCGATGCCGAATACCGGTCGGCGCATGACCCACAGCCTCGCCGGCGACAGCTCCAGCCCGATCACGAACAACAGCATGACCACGCCCAGTTCCGAGAACGCCAACACGCTGGCTGGATCGGTGACCACGCGCGCGCCGAACGGGCCGATCACCACGCCGGCGAACAGGTAGCCGAGCACCGCACCGAGGCCGAAGCGCCGGAACAACGGCACCGCCACGACCGCGGCAATCAGGAACACCAGGAAAAGTTCTAGGTAGCCTTGGTCGTGCATGCACTGCCTCCGTTGGCCGATTATGCCGTGGTCATCACAGGTCTGCCTCGTCAACGGAGCAAGGGCATTGCAAACGCTATACTGGCGTCGAATGCCCCGTCGAGGAATGCAATCTTGTCATTGTCGAGAACCGTGTTGAGCTTCGCCTGCTTCGTACTGGCCGCAATAGCGGGATCAAGTGCGGTTGCTGCTGATGGCAAAACGGAACG
>JANPDF010000013.1:0-1999 GCA_031431355.1 Gammaproteobacteria bacterium | reverse complement strand
CGTCTCCTCGGGACGTCGCGGCTGAAGCCGCTCCTACACGCGGTAGCCGGAATGGATCGCGACGATGCCGCCGCTCAGGTTGCGGTGCGTGCAGCGATCGAATCCGGCTTCGGCCATCATCTGCTGCAGGGTGGCCTGGTCGGGATGCTTGCGGATCGATTCTGCCAGGTACTGGTAGCTGGCCGAATCGTTGGCGAACAGCTTGCCCAATTGCGGCAACACCTTGAACGAATGGAAGTCGTAGATCGGCCGGAACCACTGTGGCTTGACCTGTGAAAACTCCAGCACCAGCGCCCGCCCGCCGGTCTTCAGCACCCGGTGCATCTCGCGCAGTCCGGCGGCCTTATCGGTCACGTTGCGCAAGCCGAAGGCAATGGTGACCAGGTCGAAGCTGGCATCCGGGAACGGCAGCGCTTCGGCGTTCAATTGCACGTAGCGCAAGCCGCGTACCAGGCCGCGGTCGGTCATGCGGTCGCGGCCGACGCCAAGCATGGCCGCGTTGATGTCGCCGACCACCACTTCGCCGCTCTCGCCGACGCGCTCGTGCAGCAGCGTGGCGATGTCGCCGGTGCCGCCGGCCAGGTCGAGCACGCGGTCGCCGCGCTTCACGCCCGAGGTGCCGACGAAATAGCGCTTCCAGATCCGGTGCACGCCGAGCGACATCAGGTCGTTCATCAGGTCGTACTTGCCGGCGACCGAGGAGAACACTTCGCCGACGAGCTTCTTCTTCTCGTCCACCGGTACTTCGCGAAAACCGAAATGCGTGGTCTTGTCGTTCATCAGCACATTATCCCACGTAGGAGCAGGTGGGATCAGGGGTCGCGGCTTTGACCGCGGGACTCGAGCTCAGCCAGATAGGCGGCCCAGCGCTGTTCCTGCTCGCGGCCGAGGTCGCGCAGCGTCGCCCAGCTGAAGATGCCGCTGGCGTGGCCGTCGTCGAAATGCAGCAGCACGGCGTAGTTGCCAATCGGCTCGATCGCCTTGATGTTGACGTTGCGCTTGCCCGGCACGAGCACTCGCTGGCCGGGGCCGTGGCCCTGCACTTCAGCCGACGGCGACTCCACCCGGAGGTATTCGCAGGGCAGCCGATAGCGGGCGCCATCGTCGAAGGCGACCTCGAGCGCATGCGATGCGCGGTGCAGGATGATGTCAATCGGTTTGGGCGGGGTGCTCATGGCATTGGCCTCACGGCCGCTTGCGCCGGGCGCGCGGATGCGCGTCGTCGTAGACCTTGGCCAGGTGCTGGAAGTTGAGATGCGTATAGATCTGTGTGGTGGCGATGTCGGCGTGGCCGAGTAGTTCCTGCACGCCGCGCAGGTCGCCCGAGGATTCCAGCACGTGGCTGGCGAAGCTGTGTCGCAACAGGTGCGGATGCACGCGCTTCCACAGGCCCTGTCGCTGGGCGAGCTGGCGCAACCGCAATTGCACCGCCCGCGGCGAGATCGTCGCGCCGCCGCGGCCGGGGAACACCGGCGCATCGGTGCTGGCCGCGCCTTCTGCCTTCCACTCCGTCAGCGCTACGCGCGCCTGGCTGCCGACCGGCACCAGCCGGGTCTTATTGCCCTTGCCTATGACCCGCACCAGGCCTTCATCGAGATCGAGGGCTGCCCAGCGCAACCCGCACAGTTCAGACAGTCGCAATCCCGACGAATAGAACAACTCCAGCATCGCGCGATCGCGCCGCCCCAACGCGCTGTCGGTCGGCACTTCCACCAGCCGCGTCATCTCGTCGGCGTCCAGCACCTGCGGCAGCTTGCGCGGGGCCTTCGGCGCGCGCAGGCCGCGGGCCGGATTGCCGGCGAGTTCATCGTGCTTGAGCAAATGCTGGAAGAAACTGCGCAGCGCCGACAGCCGTCGCTGCAAGCTGGTCGCCGACAGGCCGCGACGGTGTTCGCTGGCAATGAATCCGCGCAGGTCTTCATCGCGCAGCTCGCCGAAGGCAGCGATGCCGGCGGCCTGCATCCAGCCGGTAAGCGCCGCCAGGTCGCGACGGTAGCTG
>JANPDF010000012.1:0-8410 GCA_031431355.1 Gammaproteobacteria bacterium | reverse complement strand
GTCCAGCACGGCCTCGACCAGGGTCGCTGGGAATGCCGGGGAATGTAGCGGGTGCGGTTGCCTTGCCATCGCGCCACAATACTTAAAAAGGAAGGACACCAATGAGCGAGATGACTGCGGCGATGGTCGAGACATTCACCGGCTTGCTCGAGGCCGCCGGGGCCTCCGGTGACCGCGAGCCGACGGCGATGACGCTGGCCACGCTGGGCGACGATGGCCAGCCATCGGCGCGTACCGTGCTGCTGAAATCCTTCGATGCGCGCGGATTTGTATTCCACAGCAATCGCGATAGCCGCAAGGGCCGGCAGTTGGCCGAGCATCCGCGCGCCGCGCTGTTGTTTCATTGGAAGCTGGTCGCTGAGGGCGTGCAGGTAAACATCGAGGGACGCGTGGAGCAGGTCAGCGACGCCGATTCCGATGCCTATTTTTCCTCGCGACCGCGAGCCAGCCAGGTCGGTGCCTGGGCCTCGCTGCAATCGCGGACCCTGGAATCACGCGAGGCCTTCCAGGAGCGCATCGACGAAGTGGAGGCGCGCTTTGAAGGCGTCGAGGTGCCACGCCCGCCGCGTTGGGGTGGCTACCGGGTGCTGCCGGAGATGGTCGAGTTCTGGTACGGCGCCCGCCATCGCCTGCACGAGCGGCAGCGTCATGAACTGGTCGACGGGCAATGGCAGGTGCGGATGCTGTATCCGTGAGCGGACCGCGACGCATCGTCTGCCTCACCGAGGAACCGACCGAGGTTTTGTACGCGTTGGGCGAGCAGGATCGCATCGTCGGCATTTCCGGCTTCACCGTGCGGCCGCCGCGCGCTCGCCGCGAGAAGCCGAAGGTGAGTGCCTTCACCAGCGCCAAAATCGACCGCATCCTGGCGCTGCAGCCCGACTTCGTGGTCGGTTTCTCCGACATCCAGGCCGATATCGCCGCCGCGCTGATCCGCCAGGGCGTCGAGGTCTGGATCAGCAACCATCGCAGCGTCACCGGCATCCTGGATTACATCCGACGGCTCGGCGCGCTGGTGGGCGCGGCTGCGCGCGCCGATGCTTACGCCAGCCAGCTGCAGCAGGAACTGGACGCGTTGTCCGCGGCGACCGGCGACGCGCGCCGCCCGCGCGTCTACTTCGAGGAGTGGGACGAGCCGATGATCAGCGGCATCCAGTGGGTCGCCGAACTGGTGCGGATCGCCGGCGGCGATGACATTTTCCCCGAGCGCGCCGAAAAATCGCTGGCCCGCGATCGCATCCTCGCCGATGGCAGCGAGGTGATCGCGCGGGCGCCGGAGATCATCTTCGGCTCCTGGTGCGGCAAGAAATTCCGCCCTGAGCGTGTCGCTGCGCGTCCGGGTTGGCAGGATATTCCGGCCGTGCGCGACAACCAGTTGTTCGAGATCAAGTCGCCCGACATCCTGCAGCCCGGCCCGGCCGCGCTCACCGACGGCGTCCGCCAGCTGGCGGCGCACATTCGCGCGTGGCAGGAATTGCGAAGCGACCGAGGGCGACTCGCCTGCTGAGCTGCAGGCTAGGTGCCGAGCGTCTGCAATCCGGACTGCGCTAGCAAGGCAGTCATCTGTCCCGCTTGCACGGCCTTCTCGCTGGACGCATTGCCTTGCTTGGCGCGCTTGGCCACGCCCTGCGCAATCGCAGCCAGCCGGAAGAAACTGAAGGCGAGCACGAAGGGCCAGTCGGCGGGAATCGAACGGCCGCTCAATTCGCTGTAACGCTGCAGCATCGCTGCTTCGTCAGGGATGCCCAGGGCCGCGCGGTCCAGGCCCGCCAGCCCGGGCAACGCCGGATTGCGCGGCAGTCGCAGGGCCATGCACAGGTAACCCAGGTCCGCCAGTGGATGGCCGAGCGTGGACAGTTCCCAATCGACCACCGCGATCACGCCGGGGCCGACCGGATCGAACATCAGGTTGTCGATGCGGTAATCGCCATGGGTCAACGCGACCACGCCGTCATCGGCCGGACAGCGCGCCGGCAGTTGCCGGATCAACGCATCCATCGCTGGGATCGACTGCGTTTCGCTGGCGCGGTATTGCTCGCCCCAACGCGAAACCTGTCGGCCGAAGTAATTGCCGGGCTTGCCGTAATCGGAAAGTCCCACCGCCGAGACGTCCACCGCGTGCAACGCCGCGAGTGTCTGCAGCATCGCATCGTAGTGCGCGGCGCGCTGCGCCGGCTCGAGCTCGGGCAGCGACGGGTCCCAGAAAATGCGACCGTCCACGAATTCCATCAAGTAGAACATCGAGCCGATCACCGACTCGTCGCGGCACAGGTGCAGTGCTTCCGCCACCGGAACGCGACTGCCATGCAAGGCCTGCAGCACGCGGAACTCGCGATCGACCGCATGCGCCGACGCCAGCAACTGGCCTGGCGGTTTCCGGCGCAGCACGTAGCGGCCGCTCTCCGCCTCGATCAGGTAGGTGGGATTGGACTGCCCGCCGCTGAACTTGCTCGAGCGCAGTGGGCCGCGAAAGCCGGGCACCTGCTGCTCCAGATAGTTGGCGAGCTCAGCGTCGGGCAGCGCGAGCGAAGCGGGGATCGGCATCGGCGGTCAGCGCTTGAGCATCGAACGCGCCAGCGCGGCGATGTGCACTTCGTCCGGGCCATCGGCCAGGCGCAGCGAGCGGGCGCCAGCATAGGCCTGGGCCAGGAAATGGTCCTGCGACAGGCCGCCGCCGCCATGCATCTGGATGGCGCGGTCGAGCACCGCGCAGGCCATGCGCGGGGCAACGATCTTGATCATGCCGATCAGGTCCTTGGCGCCCTTGGCGCCGAACGCGTCCAGGCTGGCCGCCGCCTGCAGGGTCAGCAGCCGCGCCTGTTCGATTTCGCAGCGCGATAGCGCGATGGCTTCCTGGGCCATGCCCAGCTTGCCGAGCGGCACGCCGAACGCGACGCGCGTCCGCGCGCGCTCGAGCATCAGTTCCAGCGCGCGCTGGGCCAGCCCGATCAGGCGCATGCAGGGGTGGATGCGGCCGGGTCCCAGTCGCGCCTGGGCGATCTCGAAGCCGCTGCCCTCGTCGTGGATGAGGTTCGTGGCTGGCACGCGCACTTCCTCGAAAGCCATCTCGACATGCCCGTGCGGCGCATCGTCGTAACCGAACACGCGCAATGGCCGCACCACGCGCACGCCCGGCGTGTCCATCGGCACCAGCACCATCGACTGCCGGCGGTGCGCGGGTGCCGCGGGGCTGGTCACGCCCATGACGATCAGGATCTTGCAGCGTGGATCGCCGGCGCCGGTGGTCCACCACTTGCGGCCGTTCAAAACCAATTGCTCGCCGTCGCGCACGATCGGCAGTTCGATGTTGGTCGCATCGGACGAGGCGACATCCGGCTCGGTCATCGCGAACGCCGAGCGGATCTCGCCTTCCAGCAGCGGCGTCAGCCACTGCTGCTGCTGCGCCGGTGAACCGAAGTTGTGCAGCACTTCCATGTTGCCGGTATCGGGCGCTGAGCAGTTGAAGATTTCTGGCGCCAGCAGCGAGCGCCCCATCCGCTCCGCCAGCGGCGCGTATTCCAGGTTGCCCAGTTTGTGCCCAGCGTGCGGCAGGAACAGGTTCCACAGCCCGGCGGCCCGCGCCTTGGCCTTCAGCGATTCCAGCAGCGGCGGCACCTGCCAGCGCTGCCCGGGTTGCTCGTCCCACTGGGCGAACTCGGCTTCCGCCGGATAGACGTGGGTTTCCATGAAGCCGGCGAGCTCCGCATCCAGTGCTCGCACGCGATCGGACATCTGGAACAGGTTGCTCATCGGCTTTCCTTGATGGGGATCGGTCGCGGCAAGGGCCGCGCGCATTTCAATAGTAGGTCCAAAGCTCGCGGCAATCATGCAGGTGTGGCAGCGCGTTCCAGCTGCCCAGCGACAGCCCGTACGGGCGGCTGTGGAATTCGCAGATCCCGCTGTTGCGCAGCGACAGGTTGAAGTCGATGGCGCTGCGATCGGACCCGCCAGTCGCTGCCTGCGCCAGCCGGGAGATCACACCGCCGGAGGTGAGCACCAGCACTTTGCGATCGCCCGCGTCGGACAGGCGCTGGCCGGCCCGGCCCACGCGTTCGCCGAACGCCCGCCAGGTTTCCGGCACGCCGGCGATCCGGTCTTCCGACCAGGCGCCGAGCGCGGCGTGGATCAGCGCCCCGAGCGCCTGCAATCCTCCCTGGGCGCTGCCAAGCACGGCATCGTGCCCCGGGTTCGCCGCGCTGAAGCCTGCGAACACGGCGTGGTGGTCAAACTCGTCCAGGTCCGGATCGGTCTCCGGCTCGGGCAGCGACAAGTCGCGCTCGGCATAGGCGGCCGCGATTGCGTCGTAGGTCTGCTGGTGGCGGCGCATGCGGCCAACGGCAATCGCGTCGAACTCGTGGCCGGTTGCGGCCAGCCAGTGGCCGAGCCGCGTGCATTGTTGCTCGCCGCGTGCGGACAGCCGGTCGTAATCGTCGGTACCGGCGCTGGCCTGGCCGTGGCGAACCAGCAGCACGCTCATTGCGGGCCGGCTTCGTTCGCGGCCGACAGCTCGCGGCTACGGCGGGTCGCCGCGGCGATGGCGTCGGCGACCAGCGCCCGAAATCCGCCGGCCTCGAAGCGTTCGATCGCGGCATGGGTGGTGCCGTCCGGCGAGGTCACCCGTCGCCGCAGTTCATCCGCCGGCTCGCCCGATTCCACCAGCATCCGTGCCGCGCCATGGATGGTCTGCAGCGCCAGCGCGCGCGCCACGTCAGCCGACAGGCCCTCGCGCTCGCCAGCGGCCTGCATCGCCTCGGCAAGCAGGAATACGTAAGCCGGACCGCTGCCGGACAGGGCAGTCACGGCATCCATCTGCGCTTCGTCATCGACCCAGCGGGTCATGCCGGTGCTGGCCAGCAGCGCTTCGGCCAGGATGCGCTGCTCGTCCGAGACCTGCGCGTTGGCGAACATGCCGGTGGCGCCGGCGCCGAGCAGGGACGGCGTGTTCGGCATTGCCCTGACCACGGCGAGCTGCCCGCCCAGCCAGCGTTCGAGCTGCTCGCTGCTGATGCCGGCCGCGATCGAGATCACCAGCGGTCGCTGCGCCTGCGCCAGTCCGGCGAGTTCGCTGGCCACCGTGGCCATGACCTGCGGCTTCACCGCGATGACCCACACGGCGGCGCCGGTGGCGGCCTCGGCATTTTCGGCGCTGGCCCGCACATTGAAATCGCTGGCCAGCGCGGCGCGCACCGGCGCATACGGCTCGGCCACGCAAATGCTGCCGGGTTCCCGGCCGCTGGCGAGAAGGCCGCCGATCAGGCTGCGCGCCATGTTGCCGCCGCCGATGAATGCCAGCGTAGCAACGTGCCCGTGGGGCCGGGAGCGGGTGTCGGAATGCATGTTTGTGTTGCCCGAATACTTGTCAGCAGCAAGGATACCAGCGCGCTTGCGGCCTCAATGGCGGGGGCCGAACAGCGCCGATCCAATCCGGACCATGGTTGCGCCTTCCTCGGCGGCCATTTCGAAGTCCTCGCTCATGCCCATCGACAAGGTGTCGACCGACGGACAGTGGGCACGCAACTGGTCGAACCACGCGCGCAGCTGGTGGAAGGTCTGTCGCCGCCGGCCGGGATCCGGGCTGGGCTCGGGAATGGCCATCAGCCCGCGCAAGCGCAGTTTCGGCGCTGCCAGGACGGCGGCGGCAAGCTCGGCGATCTGATCGGGCGCGCAGCCGAATTTGCCCTGTTCACCATCCGGATTGACCTGGATGAGTACGTTCAGCGGGGGCTGCCCGGCGTCGCGAGATCGGTTCAGCGGCTCGACCAGCCCCAAGCGATCGAGCGATTGCACCCAATTGAACAGCCGCGCGGCGTCGCGGCATTTGTTCGATTGCAGGTGGCCGATCAGGTGCCACTCCAGAGCAAGCCCTTGCAAGGCGGCAATCTTGGCGGCGGCTTCCTGCACGTAATTCTCGCCAAAGGCACGCTGGCCGCAGGCCGCCAGCGCCTCGATGGCCGCCGCCGGCTGCGTCTTGGAGACCGCCAGCAAACTGGCCGGTGGCCGACCAGTGCGCTTGGCTACGTTGTCCAGAGCGTGCGACAGGCCTTGCAAAGCTTGGCGTGGGAGGTTCATAACTGGCATTGTTGGCCGTGACGGGAGCGCTATACTGACCCGGGAAGGCCGCGCACGCCTATCGAAACCGGCGCATCAGAGGGAGAGGTCCCATGGACATCGCTGAACTGTTGGCATTCTCGGTCAAGAACAAAGCGTCCGACCTGCATCTTTCGGCCGGCTTGCCCCCGATGATCCGGGTCGACGGCGATGTCCGCCGCATCAACATCCCGGCCCTGGACCACAAGCAGGTGCACTCGCTGGTTTACGACATCATGTCGGACAAGCAGCGCCGCGACTACGAGGAATTCCTCGAGGTCGACTTCAGCTTCGAGATCCCCGGCCTGGCCCGCTTCCGCGTCAATGCCTTCAACCAGAACCGCGGCGCCGGCGCCGTGTTCCGGACCATCCCCAGCCAGATCCTTTCCCTCGAGGAACTCGGCTGCCCGCGCGTGTTCGCGGAACTGATCGAACAACCGCAGGGCCTGATCCTGGTGACCGGGCCCACCGGCTCCGGCAAGTCCACGACCCTGGCCGCGATGATCGACCACATCAACAAGAACGAATTCGGCCACATCCTCTCGGTTGAGGATCCAATTGAGTTCGTGCACACCTCGCAGAAGTGCCTGATCAACCAGCGCGAGGTCCACCGCGATACCCACGGGTTCAACGAGGCGCTGCGTTCGGCCTTGCGCGAGGACCCCGACTACATCCTGGTCGGTGAGTTGCGCGACCTGGAGACCGTGCGCCTGGCGCTCACCGCGGCGGAAACCGGTCACCTTGTTTTCGCGACCGTGCATACCTCATCGGCGGCCAAGACCATCGACCGCATCATCGACGTGTTCCCCGCCGGCGAGAAGCCGATGGTGCGCTCGATGCTGTCGGAGTCGCTGCGCGCGGTAATCTCGCAGTCGCTGATGAAAAAGGTCGGTGGCGGCCGCATCGCCGCGCACGAAATCATGGTTGGCATCCCGGCCATCCGCAACCTGATCCGCGAGGACAAGGTGGCGCAGATGTATTCCTCGATCCAGACCGGGCAAAACGTCGGCATGCAGACGCTCGATCAGTGCCTGCAGGACCTGGCCAAGCGCGGTCTGGTCACCAAGGCGCAGGCCCGCGAGTATGCCAAGGACAAGAAGCTGTTCGATTGAACGCGGCGTAACGGGAGTATTCAGTTTTGGAGTCGGCCATGAGCAGCAGCATTGATTTCACCTCTTTCCTGAAGCTTATGGCTCACAAGAAAGCTTCGGACCTGTTCATCACTGCGGGCTGTCCGCCGTCGATGAAGGTGCACGGCAAGCTGTCGCCGATCACCCAGAGCCCGTTGACCCCGCAGCAGAGCCGCGACCTGGTTCTCAATGTGATGAGTCCGGCACAGCGCGAGGAGTTCGAGAAGACCCACGAGTGCAACTTCGCCATCGGCGTGTCCGGCGTCGGCCGTTTCCGTGTGAGTTGCTTCTACCAACGTAATCAGGTCGGCATGGTCCTGCGTCGCATCGAGACGCGGATCCCCACGGTTGAAGAGCTGAGCCTGCCGGCGGTGATCAAGTCGCTGGCGATGACCAAGCGCGGCATCATCCTGTTTGTCGGCGCCACCGGCACCGGCAAGTCGACTTCGCTGGCGGCGATGATCGGCTACCGCAACATGAATTCCTCGGGCCACATCATCACCATCGAGGACCCGATCGAGTTCGTGCACAAGCACGAGGGCTGCATCATCACCCAGCGCGAGATCGGCATCGACACCGATAGCTGGGATGCGGCGCTGCGCAACACCCTGCGCCAGGCGCCTGACGTGATCATGATCGGCGAAATCCGTACCCGCGAGGGCATGGACCACGCGATCGCGTTCGCCGAGACCGGCCATCTGGTGCTTTGCACCCTGCATGCCAACAACGCCAACCAGGCGATGGACCGCATGATCAACTTCTTCCCCGAGGAGCGGAAAAACCAGCTGCTCATGGATCTTTCGATGAATCTCAAGGGCGTGGTCGCGCAGCAACTGATCCCGACCCCGGACGGAAAAGGCCGGCGCGTGGCGATGGAGATCCTGCTCGGCACGCCGTTGATGTCCGACTACATCCGCGAGGGCGAGATCCACAAGCTCAAGGACCTGATGAAGGAGTCCAAGGAGTTGGGCATGCAGACCTTCGACCAGGCGCTGTTCGAGCTCTACCAGGAAGGCGAGATCAACTACGAGGATGCCTTGCGTTACGCCGATTCGCAGAACGAGGTGCGCTTGAAGATCAAGCTGGCCCAGGGCGGCGATGCGCGAAGCCTGTCGCAGGGCATGGACGGCGTCGAGATTTCGGAAGTTCGCTGAGTTCGGGGGAAGGCGGCACGAAAAAAGCCGGGCACTGCC
>JANPDF010000011.1:0-9927 GCA_031431355.1 Gammaproteobacteria bacterium | reverse complement strand
GCGGCCGAAACCGGACTCCACCAAGCTCTTCATCCGAGCCACATCCGTCTGGCCCCACGAGGTCGCGCACCGTATCGCTTCACCCCGCCGAACCAGCGTCCCCGACCCGCGGTGGGTGAACAACTCCTTCGCCAGTTCGTCGGGACGCGTGATCGAGACCGACGAGGACAGCGGCAGCTCCATCAGCAGCGCATGGATCTGTTCGATCTTCACTTTCATGCCCGAGTGCAGCCACGGCTGACGGATCAACGCCTCGTACTCGGTCGAAAGGTTGATCGAATCGATCAGCTCGCCATCGCCGTCGAGCAGGCCGCCGGTGCCGGTCAGGAATATGATCTTGTAGGGCTGCAATGTCTTGACCAGTTCGTTCGCCGCCCAGTCGGCGTTGACGTTGAGGATCTGGCCTCCCGCGGTTTCGCCGAGCGAGGCGATAACCGGAATGGAGCGGACCCTGATCGCTGCCTGGATCGATGCCGTGTGCACCTGCGCCACCTTTCCGACCAAGCCGTAGCGCTCACCGTCGAGCACTTCAGACTCGAATACGCCACTGGTGATCGACGTGGCGCGCACACCCTGCTCCTGCAGCGCCTCGACCAGGCGCAAGTTCTCCCGCTGGGACACGCGGCGCACGACTGCAAGGCTGGCAGCATCGGTGACCCGCAATCCATCCATGGTCTGCTTGCTGATGCCGGCCGCTGCTATTTCTTCGTCGAGCTGCGGTCCGGCGCCATGCACGACGATCGGGGTCAGCCCGACCTGCTGCAGGAAGGCGAGCGAAGACACCAGCGATTCAAGATCATCGCGCAGGATCGCGCCTCCCACCTTGACCACGGCGAAGCGCGCCGCGTCGAGTTGCGAGAATCGTTTCAGGTATTGCTGGATCTCCTTGGGGCTGGCCATGTTCGACAGCAGCCTGACGATGGTCGGTCGCAGGTCGTTCATGGCGTCGCTCCACCGATCAGGCGCGCGTAGGACGCCGACACTTCGGCAAGCTGCCCCAGTTCCACCCATTCATCGGCGGAATGCGCCTGGGCGATGTCGCCGGGCCCGTACACGAATGCGGTCAGGCCGGCGGCGGAGAACAGCGAGGCCTCGGTCCAGAAATCGACGGCGTTGCCGATCGGCAATTCCAGCGCATCGGCTAGGTCGCGCGCCTGCAGGCGGCGTTCCTCGGCCGCAGCGATGCCACCGGACGGCAATGACGGGCCACGAAAGGTCTCTTCGTAGGCAGCCAGCGCGAGCGGATCGGCGAATCCGCGGAAGGTCTCATGCAAGTCGGCGAACTCCTGCGATGGCAGCGGCCTGAAGCCAAAACGGACTTCCGCGCTCGGCGCGATCACGTTGCCCTTGATGCCGCCCTCCACGCGACCGATGTTGAAGCGCAGGCCAGTCAGTCCGCCGAAGCGCAGGTGCGACAGCGACGCAACGTGGTCGAGCGCGCGCGTGCCCCAGCGCATCGCCTGGTGCACGGCGCTGCGGTCGCGTTCTCCGGCAATCGATGCGTGCCCCGCTTCGCCCTTGAACGCCACCCGCACCGATGAGATGCCGCGATGGGCGAGAACCGCGCGCGCGTTGGTCGGCTCGGCGACGATCGCCTCGCGAAAGCCGTGGTCCCGGCGCAGGAAGGAGGGAATGCAGCGCGCGTCGT
Organism: Gammaproteobacteria bacterium; assembly: GCA_031431355.1. Classification (GTDB taxonomy): domain Bacteria; phylum Pseudomonadota; class Gammaproteobacteria; order Xanthomonadales; family Xanthomonadaceae; genus Arenimonas. Next base: position 8,279 of record JANPDF010000011.1, on the reverse strand, counting down.
TGGCCTCCTCGTCGCTGGTGAACAGGAGCGCGACCGGGCCGCTGGTTGATTGCGCGGCGGCGAGCAGGCAGGCGGCGGCGCCCTTGATATCGCAAGCGCCCAGGCCGATCGCCCGGCCGCCGGAAACTCGAAGGCGAAGCGGATCTGCTGTCCACGCCGGCGACGACGGCACGGTGTCCAGGTGCACGTTGAACAGCCGTTGCGTTTCGCCGCGCACGGCCAGCAGCGACACGGCGCCAGCCCCGTGGTCACTGAGCTCGATGCGGAATCCTGGCAGTTGCTCGCACAGGTAATCGAAGATGCCATCGGGACCGATGGCGCGCGGCGGATTGCGCGTGTCGTAGCCGACCAGCGCGTCCAGGTGCCTGAGCACGTCCTGCATCATCGACGGTTGACCTCGGCCCAGAGCGTGCTGCTCATGCCGTACAGGCGGATGAAGCCTTCCGCTTCTGCCACGCCCCAGTCGGCCGATTGCGCGTAGGTCGCGCCCTTGGCGGTGAGCAGGTGTGGCGACCTCACGGATACGGCAGCGACGTTGCCGCCTTGCGTTTCCAGCGTGACCTCGCCACTGACGCAGCGCTGGCTACTGGCGAGGAAGGCCTCCAGATCGTCCTTCAGCGGATCGTGGAAGAAACCCTCGTAGACCAGTTCGACCCACTTGCGCGCCACGTCCGGCTTGAATCGGTTCTGCGCCTTGCTGAGCACAGCTTCCTCGAGTGCGCGATGCGCCGACAGCAATGCCGTCAGTCCCGGCGCCTCGAAGATGATTCGGCCTTTCAGTCCGATGGTCGTATCGCCGGTGTACAGGCCGCGGCCGACGCCATAGCGGGCGAACATTCCGTTGAGCTTCGCCAGCATCAGGTGGCCTGGCATCGCTTCTCCATCCAGCGCGACCGCTACGCCATCCTCAAAGCGCACAGTCGCGCGCAAGGGCTGCGAAGGCCATTCGGCGCGCGGTGCGCACCAGCCTCTGGCACCCTCGCCCGGTGCCTCCCAACGATCGATTTCACCGCCGGACATGGTCAGGCCCAGCAGATTCTCGTTGATCGTGTAGGCCTTCTGCTTGGCGCGCACGCCAAACCCGCGCTGCTCCAGGTAGGCCTGCTCGTAGGCGCGAACCTCCGTGTGTTCCTTCTGGATCTCGCGGATCGGCGCAACGATCGTGTAATCACCGAGCGCTTTCACGGCCAGGTCGAAGCGGACCTGGTCGTTGCCCATGCCGGTGCAACCATGCGCGACCAGGCTGGTGCCAAGCTCCTTGCAGCGCGCCAGCGCCGCCGCGACGATCAGGTAACGATCGGAAACCAGTAGCGGATACTGCCCCTGGTAGCCCTCGCCCGCCCAGACGAATGGCTTGACGAATCCTTCCCAGATCGCCGGCCCGCCGTCGACGGTGACATGCGTTGCCGCGCCGAGTTCGGCCGCGCGCTGCTCGATGAAGGCACGCTCGTCGGCATCGACGCCGCCGGTGTCGGCGAAGACGGTGTGTACGGCGTAGCCGCGCTCCTGCAGGTAGGGCACGCAGAAGCTGGTGTCCAGCCCGCCGGAGAATGCGAGGACGATATCTTTGCTCATGGCGCGTTCCTGGATTCTTGCTGCGACTGGATCAGGGCGGCCATCACGGCCTTCTGCACATGCAGGCGATTCTCCGCCTCATCGATGGCGATGCAGGATGCAGAGTCCATCACTGCGTCGGTCGCCTTGATGTTCCTGCGCAGCGGCAGGCAATGGCTGAAGACGCCGTTGTTGGTCAGCGCCATCTTCGCCTCGTCGACGATGAAGTGGCGATACTGCTCGCGCACGGGTTTCTCGGCTTCCCAGTTGCCGAAATACGGCAACGCGCCCCAGCTCTTGGCATAGACGACATCTGCGCCGGCATACGCGCTGGCGATATCGTGGCTGACCCGCAGCGAGCCGCCGTTGGCCTGTGCATTGTCGCGGCCAAACTCCATGTAGCGCGAATCGAGGACGTAGTCCGCGTTCGGGCACAACAACGTCACGTCCAACCCGAAGCGGGTGGCGATCATCAGCGCCGAATTGGCCACGGCAGTATTCAGCGCCTTCGGATGGTAGGTCCAGGTGAGGACGTACTTGCGCCCACGCAGGTCGCTACCGAATTTCTCCTGCAGCGCCATGATGTGCGCCAGTTCCTGGCACGGATGGGTGATCGTCTCCAGGTTGATCACCGGCACCGTTGCATGGCGCGCGAACCCCTTCAGAACGCGATCCTCGCGGTCCACCTGCCAGTCCTGGAATTTCGGGAAGGCGCGAACGGCGATCAGGTCAACATAGCGCGATAGCACGCGGGCTACTTCCGCGATGTGTTCCTCGGCCTCGCCATCCATCACCGCGCCCAGGTCGAATTCAATCGGCCAGGCATCCTTGCCCGGCGATAGCACTACGGCGTGGCCACCCAGTTGAAAGGCACCGAGTTCGAAGCTGGTGCGCGTGCGCAAGGACGGATTAAAGAAAACCAGCGCGATGCTGCGCCCCTTCATCTGGTCGCCCAGGCGCGTGCGCTTGAATTGCGCCGCTTGGGCGAGCAGGGCGTCGAGTTCGGCGCGACTCCAGTCCTGTGTATTGAGGAAGTGCTTCATGGTGCGGCAGGTCTCGAGAAGATTCGGAGGGAAAGATCGGAAAACAAAAAGCCCAGCGCTAGGCTGGGCTGTTCCGGTACCAACGATGCGACTTCCGGCTTACCCAGCTGAGTGGTGGGGTTCCGGTCGGCGCGCGCGCGAGGTCATGCCTGCCGCCATGCGGGCGGAAGTCAGGAGGTCGGCGTCGGCGGAGAGAAAGTTCATGCACGGAAAGTATGTCAGCCGGACCCTCGCCTCGCAACTCATCGGAAGCCGAGGCCGGGCTCGTCCGGCACCACGGTCACGCGCAGGCGCAGGCGGCTGCCGGGGTCACTGTCGAGCCGGGACATGTATTTCTCGCCCTTGTACTGGTATTCCACGTCGTATCCGACCATGCGACGTTCCTCGTAGACCACGTTGACGGTGCGGCAGCGGTTGTTTTGCTCGCAGCGCTGTTCTGTCGTTGGCACCCTGACCATCTGGTAGACCGGCGTCGAGCGCAGTACCTGCGCATAGCCATACGTCACGTTGGCTTCCACGCGCCGACCCTGCGCCCCAGCCACTGCGGGCAGCAACAACATCGCAAGCAACCAGGTACTGCAGGTCATGAAGCGTCTCCTCTGCCGGATTCAAGCACCGGCCGGCTGAACCTAAGGGGAAGATTTTACTGGCGATGGACGCCACTTGCTAAACTTGCCGGCATGGAACTGCGCCTCTACAACAACCTGCACCGCCGCCTCGAGGCGTTCACGCCGCTGGATCCCGACCGGGTCACCATGTACCTGTGCGGCCCAACCGTCTATAACTTCGTGCACATCGGCAATGCCCGCGGGCCTGTCGTGTTCGACGTGCTGGCGAAGCTGCTGCGCCGCCGCTACCCCGGCCTGGTCTATGCGCGCAACATCACCGACGTGGATGACAAAATCAATGCGGCGGCCCTGGAGCAAGGCGTCCCGATCAGCACCATCACCGACCGGTTTACCGCCGTCTATCGCCAGGACATGGCCAGGCTGGGCGTCCGGCCGCAGGACGTGGAGCCGCATGCCACCGAGCATATCCCGCAGATCACGGCGATGATCGAGCAGTTGATCGACAGCGGCCACGCCTATGTCGCCGACGGCCACGTGCTGTTTTCGGTCGCCAGTTTCCCCGGCTACGGCCAGCTGTCCCGCCGTCCGCCGGACGAGATGCTGGCCGGGGCCCGAGTGGAGGTCGCGCCCTACAAGCGTGATCCCGGCGATTTCGTGCTCTGGAAGCCCTCCTCGCCCGAGCTGCCGGGCTGGGAGTCGCCCTGGGGCATCGGCCGACCCGGCTGGCACATCGAGTGCTCCGCGATGGCCGCGGCGCACCTTGGCGAAACCATCGACATCCACGCCGGCGGCGTCGACCTGCAGTTCCCGCACCACGAGAACGAACTGGCGCAAAGCACCTGCGCCCACGGCGGCAAGGTGTTCGCGCGCTACTGGCTGCACAACGGCATGCTCAACTTCGGCGGCACCAAGATGTCGAAATCGCTTGGCAACGTCAGCATCCTGCATGAACTGCTCGATGCGCATCCGCCGGAAGTGTTGCGCTACGCGCTGCTGTCGGCCCAGTACCGGCAGCCGCTGGACTGGTCGGAAGGCCTGATCGAACAGAGCGTGCGCACACTGGACCGGCTGTATGGAACACTGCGCGACCTGGCAGACGTCACCGTGGCTCCGCTCAATGGGCTGCCTGCCGGTGCCGAGGCCGCGCTGTGCGATGACCTGAACACGCCGGCGGTGCTCGCCGAACTGGCCCGGCTGGCCGGCGAAGCCCGCCGCGCAAGCTCGGCTGGAGAACGCGCGCGCCTGAAAGCCGAGTTGCTAGCCACCGGCGATATGCTGGGCCTGTTGCAGCAGGAGCCGGCGACCTGGTTCTCCCGCGGCAGCAGCGCCGACGACGATGTGCGCATCCAGGCCCTGATCGATGAGCGCAGCGCCGCCAAGAAGGCGCGTGATTTTGCCCGCGCCGACAGCCTGCGCGAGCAGCTCGCGAGCGAAGGGGTGCTGATCGAGGACACGGCCCAGGGCGTGCGCTGGCGGCGCGGCTGATGTTCCCGATCGAAGCCAGCGCGGTCGAGGCGCAACAGGCAATTGCCGAGGAATTCGCCTTCTTCGACGACTGGTCCGAGCGCTACCAATACCTGATCGACCTGGGCAAGCGCCTGCCGTCACTGCCGGACGACTTGAAAATCGAAGCCAATCGCCTGCAAGGCTGCCAGTCCATGGTCTGGATCGTCTCTGACGGCGATGCGCAGCGGCTACAGTTTCGCGCGATCAGCGACTCGACCATCGTCTCGGGGCTGATCTACCTGGCGCTGCGCGTCTATTCGGGCCGCAGCGCAAGCGAGATCCTGGCGACCCCGGCCGACTACATCGCCAGCATCGGCCTGGCCAAGCACCTCTCGCCGACCCGAAGCAACGGCTTGGCGGCCCTGCTGGCCTTCATCCAGGACACGGCGCGGCGGGCCAGCTGAATACGCTTGCGGTCACGGCGTCAGCTTGATCCAAGTCGCCTTGGTTTCGGTGTACTTGCTGAAGGCATGCAGTGACTTGTCGCGGCCGTTGCCGGACTGCTTGTAACCGCCAAACGGTGCGGTCATGTCGCCGCCGTCCCAGTAGTTGACCCAGACGCTGCCGGCGCGCAGCTTGCGCGCGACCCGGTGGGCTCGGGACAGGTCGCTGGTCCACAATCCGGCAGCCAGTCCATATTGCGAATCGTTGGCGATGGCCAGCGCCTGTTCTTCGCTTTCGAAAGCGATCGCCGACAGAACCGGCCCGAAGATTTCCTCGCGTGCGATGGTCATGCCCGGCGCGACGCCGTCAAATACCGTCGGCTCGATGTAGAAGCCGCCCGATTCGCCCAGCACCTGGCGCCCGCCGAGCGCCAGGCTGGCGCCTTCTTCCTGGCCCTGGCGGATGTAGCCAAGCACCCGGTCCATCTGCAGGCGATCGACCATCGCGCCCATCGGCGCTCCGGGTTCGAACGGATGCCGCGGCTGCATCGCGCGACCAGCCTCGACTACCATCGCCAGGAATTCGTCCTTGATGCAACGCTCCACCAGCAGGCGCGAGGCCGCGGTGCAGACTTCGCCCTGGTTGTAGAAGATGCCGCCAGCGGCGGCGACGGCTGCAGCCTGCAGGTCCGGCGCGTCAGCGAAGACGATGTTCGGGCTCTTGCCGCCGCATTCCATGTAGGCGCGCTTGAGGTTGGATCGGCCTGCGCATTGCATTAAATGCTTGCCGATTGCGGTGGATCCGGTGAAGACCAGTCCGTCGACGTCCATGTGCAGGGCCAGCGGCTCGCCCGCGCCCTTGCCAAATCCGGGCAGCACGTTGAATACGCCGGCCGGGATGCCGGCCTCCATCGCCAGCTCGGCTAGGCGGATCGCCGTCAGCGGCGACTTTTCCGAGGGCTTGAGCAGCACGCTATTGCCCATCGCCAGGGCCGGCGCAATCTTCCAGGCCGCCATCAGCATCGGGAAATTCCACGGCACGATCGCCGCGATCACGCCGAGGGGCTCGTGGGTGATCATGCCCAGTTCGTCCTGACCGGTCGGCGCGATCTGATCGTAGACCTTGTCGATCGCCTCGCCGGTCCAGTTGATGCAGCGCACCGACGCGGCCACGTCCACGGCCAGCGCGTCGTCGACCGGCTTGCCCATGTCCAGCGACTCGAGCAGGGCCAGTTCCTCGCCGTGCTGGTGCACAAGCTCGGCGAAGCGGATCAGGGTGCGCTTGCGGTTAGCCGGTGAGCTGTTGGCCCACGCGCCCTGCTCGAAAACGCGGCGCGCGACCAGCACGGCGCGATCGACGTCTTCCTGCTCGCACTCGGCGACGGCGCAGATGACCCGACCGTCGATCGGACTGACGCAGTCGAAGGTCTTGCCGGATGCGGCATCGACGTAGCGGCCATCGATGAAGGCCTGGCCGCGAATCTGCAACGCATCGGCGCGGGCCTGTCTTTCTTCTCGTGTCTGCGGTTTGGCCATTAGAAGGTTGCCGGGGTGTTGGCGCTGACGATGATCGCCTGGTCGTTGCCGACGTTGCGGAAACGATGCGGCGTGCGACTCTCGAAGTAATAGGCCTCGCCGGGTCCGAGCACTTTGACCCGATCGCCGACGGTGAGCTCGACCTGGCCCTGGACGATCACGCCGCCCTCCTCGCCATCGTGGCTGAGACAGGTTTCGCCGGTGTCGCTGCCCGGGGGCATCACTTCGCGCAGGATGCACATCTGGCGGTTGCCGCGGCGCTTGCCGACCAGGAAATAGTGGATGTCGTTGTTGCCCACGTCGGGCAAGTCTTCGGCGCTGTAGTACGGGCCGTCGGAAGCATCGCCGGCAAGGTCGAGGGTGAAGAAATCGGCCAGCGAGATGGGAATGCCGTCGAGCACCTTCTTCAGCGAACCCACCGAGGGGCTGACCTTGTTCTGTTCAATCAGCGAGATGGTGCTGTTGGTGACGCCCACACGTTTTGCCAGCTCGCGCTGGCTCAGTCCCTTACTGGTGCGCACCATGTGCAGACGCGACCCGATGTCCATGTGCCGCCTGATTTTTGTGATGCGGAATATTTAACACCGCAATCAAACATGGTCAATTATTCGCACATATCGTGACAGTTGTAAATTTTATTCAACACTGCTAGTTTTTGGTATTACCCCAATTGGCGGACCTCCCCGATGACAACGCCCCCGAAGGCCCCCAACCCCGAAGGCAGCGACCTGGGCGAGGTCTACCAGGTGCAGGCGACGATGCAACCCAGTGACATGGGCGCGTTCTGGATGCCGTTCAGCGCCAACCGCCAGTTCAAGAAGCACCCGCGCATGCTCGCCAGCGCTGCCGGAATGCACTACCGCACCACGGATGGCCGGGAGATCCTGGACGGCACGGCTGGCCTGTGGTGCTGCAATGCCGGACACGCGCGGCCGCGGATCATCGAAGCGGTCAGCCAGCAAATCGCAACGATGGACTTCGCCCCAACCTTCCAGATGGGCCATCCATTGCCCTTTGTGCTTGCCGAACGACTGGCCGCGATCGCCCCCGACCCGCTGAAACACGTCTTCTTCACCAATTCCGGTTCCGAGTCGGTCGATTCCGCGTTGAAGATCGCGCTTGCCTACCATCGCGTCCGCGGCGAAGGCCAACGCACCCGGCTGATCGGACGCGAGAAGGGTTATCACGGAGTTGGCTTCGGCGGCATCTCGGTCGGCGGCATGGTCAACAACCGCAAGTTCTATGGACCGATGCTGCCCGGCGTGGACCACATGCGGCATACGCTGGACCTGTCGCGCAATGCGTTTTCCCGCGGCCTGCCCGAACACGGCGCGGAGTTGGCCGACGATCTGGAGCGCCTGGTGCAGTTGCACGATGCATCGACCATCGCAGCGGTCATCGTCGAGCCGATTTCCGGATCCGCCGGTGTTGTACTGCCACCCGAAGGGTATCTCAAGCGCCTGCGTGAGATCTGCGATCGCCACGGCATCCTGCTGATCTTCGACGAAGTGATTACTGGTTTCGGCCGCGTCGGAAACGCCTTCGCCGCGCAACGTTTCGGGGTCACGCCGGACCTGATAACCACCGCCAAGGGGCTGACCAACGGCAGCGTGCCAATGGGCGCTGTGTTCGTTTCCGAACAGGTGCACGATGCCTTCATGCAGGGTCCCGAGGGCGCCATCGACCTG
>JANPDF010000010.1:0-2944 GCA_031431355.1 Gammaproteobacteria bacterium | reverse complement strand
TGTATGCGCTGGCGGAAAGCGGCCGGTCCGTCACCGCCGCCGTGCTGAACGAACGCAAGGGCCACATCCTGGAGAAATTCTGGGGCGACACCGTGCACATCCGGCCGCGGGCTGACGGCGGCATCCACCGGGTCGGGGGTGACACTGCGATGCTCGCGGAGGCGGACGACCTGGTGCTGCGGGCAGCGCGAAAGCTGAAGCAGGCAAGCGGGACTCCGCTCGGCGCCGACTTGTTCGTGGACAAGCGCATCCCGGTCGGTGGCGGCTTCGGTGGCGGTTCCTCGGATGCAGCCACAGTGCTGATCGCGCTGAACCACATCTGGGCGACCGGACTGGACCTGGACGCGCTGGCCGGGCTGGGCCTGGAGCTTGGAGCGGATGTCCCAGTCTTCGTTCGGGGTGAGAATGCCTGGGCCGAAAACCTCGGCGACCAGCTGACCAAGCTCGAACTGCCGCCGGCCTGGTACTTGCTGGTCGACCCGGGGCTCGCCGCACCCACTGGGGAATTGTTCCAAGCTGCTGAATTGACGCGGGATGCGCCCCCGGCGACAATAGCCGACTTCGTTTCCGGAGCTGAGCTCGGCAATGCTTTCGAGCCGGTTCTGCGACGCCTGCTGCCGACGGTGGACGTCGTGCTGTCGGAGTTGTCGCGGTATGGCAGGGCGCGCCTGACCGGCACTGGCAGCGGGTGTTTCCTGCAGTTCAATTCGCGGGAAGCAGCACTCGAGACACAGGCAAGGTTGCCCGTGTCACTGCGCAGCTGGATAGTCGCCGGCGCCGCGCAATCGGGGCTGCGGCGTGCCCAGGAAGCGTTCGCGGCAGCGGGTTGAGTCAACGTTGGGGCGTCGCCAAGTGGCCTAAGGCACCGGGTTTTGATCCCGGCATTTCGTAGGTTCGAATCCTACCGCCCCAGCCATTTCCAAGGGTTTACAGAGGACAAGAAGGTCGAAATGAGCAACGAAAACCTTCTCGTCTTCAGCGGCAACGCCAATCGTCCGCTGGCCCAGGCCGTATGCCGTGAGCTTGGCGTGCCGATGGGCAAGGCGCTGGTCGGCAAGTTCTCCGATGGCGAAGTACAGGTTGAGATCGAGGAAAACGTCCGTGGCCAGGACGTATTCGTGATCCAGCCGACGTCGGCGCCGACCGCGGAGAATTTCATGGAACTGCTGGTGCTGATCGACGCGCTCAAGCGCGCATCGGCATCGGTGGTGACTGCGGTGGTGCCGTATTTCGGCTATGCCCGCCAGGATCGGCGACCGCGCTCGGCGCGGGTGCCGATCACGGCGAAAGTGGCCGCGAAGATGTTCACCGCGGTAAACACCGACCGGGTCCTGACCGTTGACCCGCATGCCGACCAGATCCAGGGTTTCTTCGACATGCCGGTGGACAACGTCTATGCGTCGCCGATCTTGCTGGCCGACATCTGGCGCAACCAGGGCACCGACAACCTGATTGTGGTTTCGCCGGACGTGGGCGGCGTGGTTCGCGCCAGGGCCATCGCCAAGCGTCTCGACGATGCCGACCTGGCCATCATCGACAAGCGGCGTCCGAAGGCCAACGTGGCGACGGTGATGAACATCATCGGCGACGTGTCCGGCAAGACCTGCGTGCTGGTGGACGACATCGTGGACACCGCTGGCACGCTGTGCGCAGCTTCGGCGGCGCTCAAGCAGAGCGGCGCCAAGCGGGTGGTGGCGTACTGCACCCATCCGGTTCTGTCGGGTGCGGCGATCGACAACATCAGTGCTTCGCAGCTGGACGAACTGGTGGTGACCGATACCATTCCGCTGACCGACGCGGCGCGCGCCTGCAAGCGCATCCGCCAGTTGAGCGTCGCGGAGCTGCTCGCCGAAACCATTCGCCGGATTGCGATGGGGGAGTCGGTCAGCACGCTGTACGTGGATTGAGGAAACAGGGTTGGAGCATCGGTAATCGGCGCAACGCATTCGCGCCGATTACCGATTCCCCAACCAGGGAACGACACGCCGCCTGGTCGCGGGCGGCGTGAATCGCGTCATTGGACGCAAACACCAACAGAAGGCTACAAATCATGGCAACTCACAACATCACGGCAACCAGCCGCAAGGTCGAGGGCAAAGGTGCGAGCCGCCGCCTCCGTCACAGCGGCCAGGTCCCGGCAATCGTCTACGGTGCAAAGGCCGAACCGGCCAATGTGCAGATCGAGCACAACCAGCTCTGGCTGGCCAGCCAGAACGAGTGGTTCTACTCGTCCATCCTGCAGCTGTCCGTGGACGGCAAGTCGGAAAAGGTGCTCCTGCGTGACATGCAGCGCCACCCGTTCAAGCAGCAGATCCTGCATCTGGACTTCCAGCGCATCGACGAAAACGTCGCCATCCGCTTCAACGTCCCGCTGCACTTCCTGAACCAGGAAATTTCGCCGGCCGGCAAGACTGCTGGCATCGTCGTGCTCCATGAGCTCAACGAAATCGGCGTCAGCTGCCTGCCGAAGGACCTGCCGGAGTTCATCGAAGTCGACCTGTCCAACCTGGACCTTGGCGACATCATCCACCTCTCGCAGCTCGCCCTGCCGGCTGGCGTCACGCTGCCCGAGTTGAAGTTGGGCAAGGAACACGACGTCGCCGTCGTGATCGCTCGCCACGCGCGCGTCGAAGTCGAGGAAGAAGCACCGGCTGCAGAAGCCGTTGCCGAAGTTCCGTCGACCAAGGCTGCCAAGGCTGCCGCTCCGGCCGCCGCTGCCGCTCCGGCTGCGAAGAAGAAGAAGTAAGCAGCGCCCGGTTCCGCGGGCGGAGCCCGACCTGCCCTTGGCGGGCCGGGCTCCGGGTTGCGATCCGGTCCAGCCATGGCAGGACTTCGCCTCATCGTCGGCCTGGGCAATCCAGGCGCCGAACACGCCAGAACCCGGCACAACGCCGGGTTCTGGTTTATTGACGCCTTGGCCGAGAAGCTGGGTGTGCGTTTCGGG
>JANPDF010000009.1:0-2279 GCA_031431355.1 Gammaproteobacteria bacterium | reverse complement strand
CGCCGCGCGACCTATGTGCAGCGCGAATACGCGACACGGAATCCGCGCAGCTTCATCGGCTACTCCGCGGGTTTTCCGCTGCTGATCAAGACGCAGTTTCCGGAAGTGAACGCACTCACTTACGCCTTCCTCGGCCCCCTGGTCGGCGCTATCGCGCGACCGATCGGCGGCTGGCTGTCGGACAAGACGGGCGGCGCGTCGCTGACGTTCTGGGTGTTCGGCCTGATGATCGCTGCGGTCGGCGGGGTGCTGTATTTCCTGCCGAGCGGCGCTTCCGGTGGAAACTTCATGGGCTTCCTGGCGCTGTTCATGGTGCTGTTTGTACTGACCGGCATCGGCAATGCCTCGACGTTCCGCATGATCCCGGTGATCTTCCGCACCTTGCAGGAACGCGGCTTAGGTGCGAATTCCAGCGACGTGGACAAGACCGCGTCATTGCGCCGGGCTGGCATCGAATCGGCGGCCGTGATCGGATTTTCCTCCGCGATCGCCGCGTACGGCGGTTTCTTCGTGCCCAAGAGCTACGGATCTTCGATCAGCCTCACCGGCGGACCGGAGGCGGCGCTGTACGGCTTCGTCGCGTTCTACGTGATCTGCCTGCTGGTGACCTGGTGGTGGTACTTCCGCAAGAACGCGGAGTGTCCGTGCTGAGTTCGCGCACAAACGATATCGAATCCGCCCACCGGCGGGTCGCTGTATTTTTCCGGAGCAAGCTTCCATGAGCAATTTCCTTGACCGTCTGAATTTTCTCAAGCCGGCGCATGAACCGTTCTCCGACGGTCATGGTGCGACGCGCGACGAGGACCGCAGCTGGGAAGACGGCTATCGGCAGCGCTGGCAGTACGACAAGATCGTGCGCTCCACGCATGGCGTGAATTGCACCGGCTCCTGCAGCTGGAAGGTCTATGTCAAGAATGGCCTGGTGACCTGGGAGACCCAGCAGACCGACTACCCGCGCACGCGGCCGGACCTGCCCAATCACGAACCGCGCGGCTGTCCCCGCGGCGCCAGCTATTCCTGGTATCTGTACAGCGCCAATCGCTTGAAATACCCGTTGATGCGCAGCGCCTTGCTCAGGCTTTGGCGCGAGGCGCGCAAGACCCTGTCGCCGGTCGACGCCTGGGGCTGCATTGTCGAGGACTAGGCCAAGGACACCAGCTACAAGTACTAGCGCGGCATGGGCGGCTTCGTGCGCGTGAACTGGGACGAGGCCAATGAACTGGTCGCGGCCGCCAACCTGTATACGACCAAACAATACGGCCCGGATCGCGTGATCGGCTTTTCGCCGATCCCGGCGATGTCGATGGTCAGCTACGCCGCCGGGTCGCGATACCTGTCGCTGCTGGGCGGCGTTTGCCTGAGTTTCTACGACTGGTATTGCGATCTGCCGCCAGCCTCGCCGCAGGTCTGGGGCGAGCAGACTGACGTGCCGGAATCGGCCGACTGGTACAACAGCCGCTATATCATCGCCTGGGGCTCGAACGTGCCGCAGACGCGCACCCCGGATGCGCACTTCTTCACCGAGGCGCGCTACAACGGCACCAAGACTGTGTCGATCACTCCGGATTATTCCGAGGTCGCCAAGCTCACCGACCATTGGTTGCACCCGAAGCAGGGCACGGACGCAGCGCTGGCATTCGCCTTTGGCCACGTGATCCTGCGCGAGTTCCATCTCGACCAGCCATCGCAGTATTTCCAGGACTACTGCCGTCAGTACTCGGACATGCCCTTGCTGGTGAAGCTGGACACGCATGCCAACGGTGGCCTTGTCGCCGGTCGCTTCCTGCGCGCCAGCGACCTCGACGGTGCGCTGGGCGAGAAGAACAATGCCGAGTGGAAGACGCTGGCCTTCGACGAACTGAGCGGCGAGTTGGTGGTGCCGCATGGCTCGGTCGGATTCCGCTGGGGCGAGAAGGGTCGCTGGAATATCGAAGAGCGCGACAGCCAGGGCCGTGACACCCGCCTGCGCCTGGGGTTGGCCAATTACAACGAAGGCTTCGCCGAAGTCAGCTTCCCGTATTTTGGCGGCGTCGAGAATGAACACTGGACCCACAACACGCAACAGGACGTGCTCAAGCGCAACCTGCCGATCCGCAAGCTCACCCTGGCCGACGGCAGCGAGACGCTGGTGGTTTGCGTCTACGACCTGCTGATGGCGCAGTACGGCCTGGATCGCGGCTTCGGCGGCGGCAACGTGGCCAAGAGCTTCGACGACAACGTGCCCGGTACCCCGGCCTGGCAGGAACAGATCACCGGTGTGCCGCGCGCCGAGGTGATCA
>JANPDF010000008.1:0-10357 GCA_031431355.1 Gammaproteobacteria bacterium | reverse complement strand
CCAAGAACCACATGGTGGTGCTGCCCGATGCCGACATGGACCAGACCGCCGGCGCGTTGATGGGTGCCGGTTACGGATCCGCCGGCGAGCGCTGCATGGCGATTTCGGTCGCCGTCTGCGTTGGCGACGCCACCGCCGACGCATTGATCGCCCGACTCAAGCCGATGGTCGAAGGACTGCGCATCGGTCCCGGGCACGAAGGCAATCCCGACATGGGTCCGCTGGTTACCGGCGCGCATCGGGACAAGGTTTCCGGTTACGTGGACCTGGGCGTCGCCGAAGGCGCGGACTTGCTGGTCGACGGTCGCGGCTTGAAAGTCGAAGGACATGGTGAAGGCTTCTATCTCGGTGGTTGTTTGTTCGATCGGGTCACCGATGGGATGCGTATCTACAAAGAGGAAATCTTTGGTCCGGTGGTTTGTGTTGTCCGGGTGGCTGATTTTGTGCGAGCAGTCGAATTGGTCAACGACCATGAGTATGGCAACGGCACGGCGATCTTCACCCGCGACGGCGATTGCGCCCGGCAGTACGCGCACAACGTGCAGGTGGGCATGGTCGGGATCAACGTGCCGATTCCGGTGCCGATGGCCTTCCACAGTTTCGGCGGCTGGAAGCGTTCGCTGTTCGGCCCGCTGCACATGCACGGGCCGGACGGTATCCGCTTCTACACGCGCATGAAGACCATCACCGCCCGCTGGCCGACCGGCATCCGCAGTGGCGCGGAATTCAACATGCCGACGATGAAATGAGTAGCGAGCACGACAAGCCCGGCGCAGCACCCGCCGGCACGGACCTGGCGTTCACCCGCCAATCACCCTACGGCACCCAAGCCGAACCCACCTATTCGGGCGCGCTGAGTTTCCTGCGCCGCCGTTATTCAAAGGATCTGGATGGCGTGGATGTCGCCGTGGTCGGCGTGCCTTTCGACCTGGCGACCACCAACCGCCCGGGCACGCGGCTGGGACCGCGTGGCATTCGCGCCGCCTCCGCTTCGCTGGCCTGGTGCCGGCCGTACGCCTGGGATTTCGATCCGTTCGATCGTCTGAACGTCATTGATTGGGGCGACGTGTTCTTCGACTCCGGCGAGCCGCACAAGGCGCCGGCCCTGATCACGGACGCGTATCGCAAGTTCGCCGCGGCTGGGGTAGCCCCGCTTAGCTTGGGCGGTGATCATTTCATCAGCTTCCCGATCCTGGACGCCCTGCATGAGCGCCATGGGCCCCTCTGCCTGATCCACTTCGATGCGCATTCCGACACCTGGCGCGATGCAGAGGGCCGCATCGACCATGGGACGATGTTCTTCCACGCTGCCAGACGGGGCCTGGTCGATCCGTCCCGCTCGATCCAGATCGGCATGCGCACGCATAACGACGAGGATCACGGCTTTCAGGTATTGGATGCGCGCTGGCTGCACGAGCACGGGACCGCAGCCTGCATCGCCGCAATCCGCGAGCGCGTCGGCGACGGCAAGTGTTACATCAGCTTCGACATAGACTTCCTGGACCCGTCCTGCGCGCCGGGCACCGGAACGCCGGTGGTCGGCGGCTTCGATACCCATGTCGCCTTGCAACTCGTGCGTGGCCTGGCCGGGCTGCAGATCGTCGGCATGGACGTTGTCGAGGTGTCGCCACCCTTCGACCAAAGCGAGATGACCTCGCTGGCCGCGGCATCGATTGCCCAGGAGTTGCTGTGCGCTTTCGCGAGCCGGTTTCCGGCCCTCAGGCCAGGCCTTCCGCCTTGAGCGCGGCCTGTACTGCAGGTCGGGCGCCAACCCGTTGCTGGTGCGCGGCCAGAACCGGCCACTGGTTGATGTCGATCTTGAAGACACCCAGCCAGCGAAGCACCACGAACAGGTAGCCGTCGGCCACGCTGTAGCTATCGTTTGCGATCCAGTCCTTGCCTTCCATCTGCGTGGACAGTTGCTTGAGGCGGGTATCGATCTTTTCGAGCGTCGCTGCCTTGGTGGCATCGTCCAGGCCCGGGGCGAACAGGCTGCCAATCGTCTTGTGTAATTCGGAGTTGATGAAGCCCAGCGCCGACTGCAGGCGATAACGCGCGATCGTCCCGTTCACCGGCGCCAGCTGCGCGGCCGGGAACGTGTCGGCGATGTACTGCACGATCGCAGGGCCCTCGGTCAGCACCTCGCCATCGTCCAGTTGCAGCGCAGGCACGTAGCCGTAGGGATTGAGCGTGCGGAAATCCTGGCCGTCATCGGTCTGCTTGTCGCGTCCGACCTTGACCAGCTGGAAATCGGCGCCAGCCTCGCGGAGTGCAATGTGCGGGGACAGCGAGCAGGCGCCGGTCGAGTAATACAGTTTCATGGAATGCTCCAGTGGTGGGAAGGCAGCCCCTTACTGGCGGCGCTTTTGGTCACGGGCAAGACCCCGACCGGCTACGCAGGTAGAACGCTGCGTCGCGTCGGCGCTCAGGATTTCAGCTTGTCGGGGAAGTAGATTTCCAGCTTGCCGACCTTGGGCATCGATACCGCCTGGATGTAGCCCTGCCCCGGATTCAGTTCGGCGTAATTGTGGTGGTAGCTCTCGGCCACGTAGAACGCCTCGAGCGGTTCTATCGTCGTCGCCAGTCGCGACGCGAAGGCGCCGGAGCCATCCAACTGGGTGATGTATTCGGTGGCCAGCGCCTTCTGCGCGTCATCGAGCGGGAACAGCGCCGAACGATACTGGCTGCCGACATCATTGCCCTGCCGGTCTTTCTGCGTCGGGTCGTGGGCGACCGAAAAGAACACCTTCAGCAACTCGCCGTAGCCGATCTTCTGGGGATCGTAGAGGATCCGAATCACCTCGGCGTGGCCGGTGCGGCCGCTGCAGACCGCCTTGTAGTTGGCCGCGTCGGCTGCGCCGCCCGCGTAGCCGGGCTGCACTTCAAGCACGCCGTCCAGTCGGGTGAACACTGCCTCGGTACACCAGAAGCAGCCACCGGCCAATACCGCTTCGCCGCGGTCCTGCTCGCGTGGAATCTCGTGCAGTGGCGCCGGCACCTGGTCGGGCGCTACCCGAAGCCCGAGGCCAGGCAAGTCGCAACTATTCATCGCCATGCTCCATCAGTCAGCCATCAGGGCCAGCGCGTCGCCGGCGTACATGGTGTGGTCCCAATTGCCCATCAGGGCCAGATACAGCAGCTTTTCGAACTCGGGCCGGAAGCGCTGAATGATCGCGTCTGGGTCGGGCACCAGCTTGGCGTCACTGATCAGGCCGAAATGGACCTTGCCGTTATAGCTGAGGATGGAGATGCCGACGCCGATCGAACCCGTCTGCGGCACCCAGAACATCATGTCGCGCACCTTGCATCCCGCCAGGTAGAGCGGCATGTGCGGCCCGGGGACGTTGGTCGCTACCGCGGTGGCCTTGCGACTGAACAGTTCCAGGAAGGTCCGTTGCAAGGCCGCAGGCGCCATTCCAAGCGCGGCTAACAGTCCATATGAAACAATAGCTTGGCGTGATGTCTTCAACTGACGCATGCAGTCTGCAACACGCTCGAGCCGGCGCACCGGGTTGTCCTCGCCGACCGGTAGTTCCAGGAACACCAGGCCGAAATGGTTGCCTAGCTTCTTGGCGTGCTCCAGCGGCCTCAGGTTGACCGGCACGGTGGCGCGCAGCGTCAGTCCGTCGATGCATTCGCCACGGTCGAGCAGGTAACTGCGCAACGCCCCTGCAGCCGAGGCCATCAGCACATCGTTGACGGTGCAATCGAAGGCCCTGCCGATCGCCTTGACTTCCTCCAGGTCAAGCGGCTCAGCCCACGCGACCCGCTTGCTGACGCCCAGCCTGCCGCGCAGCACGGTGTCCGGATCGTCGGATAGCGACAGCGCCAGCGCCAGCTCGCGCGCAATCTCACCACCCTCTTTCGCAACCACGCTGGCGAGGCCGGGGTCGCGGTAGAAATCCAGCCCCTTCTCAAGCATTTGGCCGCCGATCTTCATGTAACGATCGATCGCCCCGACGCGTTGCTCGACCTGCCGCCCGTCGCCATTGAGCCAGGCCTTCGACAGGTCGCTACCCTTCTTTGCTTCCCTCGATGTGTCGGTCATGGACAGCATGACCTGCACCAGCGCCATGCCGTCCGCATAGCAGTGGTGGATGCGCGTAACCAGCGCTGATCCGCCGCCAAACTTCTCGACCAGGTGGAATTGCCAAAGCGGCTTGGTCTTGTCGAGCGGAGTCGAAGCCTGCTGGCTGACGAAGCGCTCCAGCTCGCGCTTGCCACCGCGCCCGGGCAGTGCCGACAGACGCACGTGCCAGTCCAGGTCGAAATCGGCATCCTCCTGCCACCAGGCACCGGCGGGGCTATCGACCACCTTCTGCTTGAAGCGTGGGTAGGCCAGGAAACGCTGCTTGACCATGCGTTTCAGGCGCTCGAGGTCCATCGACTCCTCGAACATCATCACGCTGGTGATCATCATCAGGTTGGTGGCGCGCTCCATGCGCAGCCAGGCGGTGTCCACCCGCGACATCGGCTCGCGTCGCATCCTGCCCGGTTTTTGCTCAGCCATGCCAGCACCCTCGGTGATGACCGATGGTGCCCGATCAGATGCCGCCATGCCACTGGTAGCCGCGATCCTCCCAGTAGCCGCCCTTGCCGCCACCGGTGTCGGCGAGGGACTGCACCAGGTCGATGCCGACGATGTACTTGGCGTGCTTGTAGCCCAGCTTGCGCTCCAGCCGTACCCGCAACGGCGCGCCATGCGGGACAGCGAGCACCGCATCATTCATGTCGTAGGCAAGGATGCTTTGCGGGTGGTAGGCCTCGGCCAGGTAGATGCTCTCGTAGTAGCGGGTGTGGTCGCGATCCAGGCTGTCCGCACAGCGGAACAGCACGTAGCGCGCGCCGGGCTTGGGTCCCGCCAGGTCAAGCACCTTGCCCAGTGGCGTTCCCTTCCACTTGCCGATGCAGCTCCAGCCCTCGACACAGTCGTGCCGGGTGATCTGCGTGCGCGAGGGCATCGCACGCAGTTGGTCCAGGCTCAGTGCGATCGGCCGCTGCACCAGACCACCGATCCGCAGCCGGTAGTCGGCGAAATCATTGGCGACCATCGCCAGATACTCGGGTGTCTGCGGATTGGTCGATCCATTGGCCTTGAACACTGGCGACAGATCCGCCTCGCTGAACTCAGTCGCAAGTGCATTCTCGGGGGTCAGCGCATGCAGGGCAGCATCGGTCGGCGCGTCGGCGGCGGCCAGCAGGGACTTGAAGGAATCGCTTTCCGCCAGCTTGTCGCAGCCACCCAGCAGCGCGGCGCTGCTGGCCAACGCCATCCGCTCGAGGAAGCGCCTGCGCTCATTGGTGGTCATCTTTGGTTCCTTCCGGCGCTGGGGCCGGCTCGTCATGGATGTGGTAGCGCCCGGTGATCATCGATCGAATCTGATTGAGCGGTCCACTGACCAGCACCATGACCACGTGGACGAGGATGAAGGCGACGAAGGCGAACGCGATGATGAAGTGCCAGGTGCGTGCCGACTGCCGGCCGCCGACCAGATCGATCATCCAGCCGAGCACGGGATCCAGGTGCGGCGACATCGCCAGCCCCATCAGCACGATCCCGGGCGCGAACAGGAAGATCACGGCGAGATAGGCCAGTTTCTGCAAGACGTTGTAGCGCGTCGCCTCGACGCCGGTCGGGTGTCGGAAGCGCAGGTGGTCGCGGATCGATTTGCCGATGCCGCGCCAATCGCCGCGTGTTGGCACCAGGTCGCGATCAAAGTGCCGCGCCCGCCATGACCACAGCCAGTAGGCTAGGCCATTGATGACGAACAGCCAGGCAAAGAAGAAATGCCATCGCCTGCCCTCAGCGAGGTTGCGCCCGCCGGGAATGGTGGCCCAGGTTGGAAATGCCCGGACGCTGGGTGCGCCCGCCATGTTTTTCGACACACCGAGGACGCCGGTCGTGTCGATGCGCAGCGTGCCGATCTGCGTCTCGCCGCGAAGCTTGCCGTCCGCCCCGGGCTTGCCGGTCAGGGACAACGCCGGGCGGGCAAAGTCCGAATCCATGCCCCAGTACAGCGCAGGGTGCGCGATAAAGATCTGCAGACCGCTCATCAATAGCGAAAAAAGGCAGGCCACATTGATCCAGTGCATGATCCGCACCGGCAAGCGATGTCGATAAGTTGTCTTGATCGCCGTCACCGCGCCGCTCCCGTACCCGGTCAGGGCTCAAGCCTACTAGCAAATTCAGGACCCTCGCTACCGCGTGCGACCCTACGCGCTCATCTGCCGGCTCTGCTGGTAGGCATGCAACGCAGCATGGCGTGAGCCAGCGAGGTCCACGATCGGTGTTCGCGGATAGTCAGGCGCCAACCGGCGGACGAGTTCAGGTGCTTCCCAGGGTGCGAACAAGGCCGGCAGCGGCACTGCGGCGAGTTCTGGCACCCAGCGGCGAATATACCTGCCCTGCGCATCAAAGCGTTCAGCCTGCGCCTTGGGGCTGAAGATGCGGAAATACGGGGCCGCGTCGGCACCGGTGCCCGCCGACCACTGCCAGCCCTGGGTGTTGTTGGCAAGGTCGGCATCAACCAGCGTGTCCCAGAACCAGCGGGCGCCGTGGCTCCAGTGGTAGCGCAAGTTCTTGGTCAGGAAACTCGCCACCACCATTC
This sequence comes from Gammaproteobacteria bacterium, assembly GCA_031431355.1. Classification (GTDB taxonomy): domain Bacteria; phylum Pseudomonadota; class Gammaproteobacteria; order Xanthomonadales; family Xanthomonadaceae; genus Arenimonas. The sequence goes on along the minus strand of JANPDF010000008.1, from coordinate 3,749 downwards.
GTACGCGGTTGTGCATCCAGCCGGTGTGCCAGAGCTCGCGCATGCCGGCATCAACCAGCGGCACGCCCGTGCGGCCCTGCTGCCAGAGGCGGAGCAACCCTGGCTCCGGCGCCTGCCAGTGGAAGCCGTCGAATTTCGCATTGAGGTTCCGCTCGGCAATGTGCGGATAATGGAACAACAGGTGATGCGAAAACTCACGCCAGCCCAACTCGCTGATGTAGTGGGCTGAATCCGCTTCCGGGATCAATGGCCGCTGGGTTTCAAGCAATCTGGCCCTGATCTGGCGGGGTGATATCTCGCCGTAATGCAGATGCGGCGACAGCAGCGAACTGCCTGCGCGATCAGGAAAATTGCGCTGTTCCTTGTAGCCGCGCGCCGCGCCATCGATGAATGCGTCGAGCATTTCCTGCGCCCCAGCTTCGCCGGGCTGCCAGCGCTCCCAGAAACCGCCGTCCCAATCGAACAATGGCAGCAGCGCGAGCGAGTGCACGCCGTCCGAGTGCAATCGCGCCGGAACCGGGGGCAGCGTCGATGGCGCTGGCAAGACCGGCTGGCCGGCGAGCCGCTGACTGGCATTGCGCCAGAATGGAGTGAACACGCGATAGGGCTGCCCCTCCAGCGTGGCCACGGCCCATGGTTCGACCAACAACGCAGCATTACCGGTTTGCACATGCAGGCCGCGCGCGCGCAGGGCCTGTTTCACCTTTGTGTCTCGCGCGATCGTGGCTGGCTCGTACAGGCGATTCCAATAGACGGCCTCGGCGTCGGCTTCGGCGCACAGCTTTTCGAGTTCGGCGAGAGTTGCGCCGGCACGGATCAGCAGTCGAGAACCGAGCCGGCGCAGGTCTGCATCCAGCGCTTGCAACGAATGATGCAGCCAGGCCTGCGATGCCGCGCCGGGTGACCACGGGCTCTCTTCCGCCGGCGCGTGAATGTATACCGGGATCGGCTCATGGCCGGAGTCGAGCGCGGCCTGCAGCGCAGGATTGTCGGCGAGGCGAAGGTCACGGCGAAACCAGACGATCGCGCAGGACATCAACCCGCCTTGAGATATGGCCGGATGGCGGAAAAGCCTCCATCGAGTCCGATCACCTGCCCGGTGATCCAGCCCGCTCGGTCGGAGACCAGGAAGGCAGCGAGCGCCGCGGCGTCGTCGGGCTCGCCATGGCGGCCCAATGGATACTGCGCGGAGATTTGCCTGGCCGACGATTCGTTGCCGAGCATGCGCTGCGTCATCGGCGTGCGCGTGAGTCCAGGCGCGATGCAGTTCACGCGCAGTCCGATCCCTGCGAAATCCGCTGCCAGCGCACGGGTCAGCGCCTCAACCCCACCGTTGGCGGCGGCGACGGCCGCATGATTGCTCACGCCCATGCCAGCCACCACTGAGGAAAAGAACAACAGCGCCCCGCCCTGCCGCGCGGAAGCCAGCGCTGAGGCGTAGGCCTTGCCAGCGAAGAACGCCGTGTCCAGGTTGGCCGCGAGCACAGCGCGGTACTGTGCCTCGCTGGTTCGTGCGACTGGCGCTATCAAGGTGTTGCCGGCGCAATTGATCAAGGCCGAGGGTAGCCCGCCGAAGCGCTCCCGGGCTTCGGCGACGGCCGCCTGTGCCCCCGGTTCCGAGGAGACGTCGGCGGTGATCGGGAAACCCAAGTCGGGATCGAGACCTGCACAATCACGACACGCCAGCGCAATACTCCAGCCGTCTGCCGCGAGGGTCCGCGCGAGCGTCTGTGCGATACCACTACGGGCGCCAGTGATCAAGGCAGTTTTCATCCCTGCAGCTTACCTGCGGGGCCAGTGCACGAGCCGTGAATTCCATGCGAACAAAGCCCCGCCGAAGCGGGGCTTTTCCCTGATGCCGGTGTTCGACGACTCAGACCGGGGCGACGTTCGCCGCCTGCTTTCCCTTCGGACCCTGCACAACTTCAAAACTCACGTTCTGGCCTTCTTTCAGAGAACGAAAGCCAGTGGACGCGATCGCGGAAAAATGCACGAAGATATCCTCGCTGCCATCTTCCGGTGAAATGAATCCGAAACCCTTAGCGTCGTTGAACCACTTTACGGTGCCGTTGCTCATTTACTACCTCGACTGCTGATCGGACGGTCTCTCCCGGCGTCCTGCCTCCCGCGACACTTGCACATCCATGCGCGGCGGAGCGCGCCGTCCCTGTCTCTTCGGTCACGTGCGCAGCCTGATTATGTACAAGCGAAAAACGCTTGACAATCACCCACCGGTCAGCCGCTGAGCAGGCTCTCGAGCAGGCGAGGTAGCGAAGCCGTGGCGGCTTCGACATTGGCGAGCACTTCGGCCAGGGTGATTTCCTCCGCGGCCCCGGTGCCGGCATCGGGTCCGCAGCCGGCGGCCCAGTTGGCGACCAGCGCGAGGCAGGCGTAGTCGAGTCCCATTTCCCGGGCCAGGCCGGCTTCCGGCATGCCGGTCATGCCGACCAGGTCGCAGCCGTCGCGCCGCATCCGTACGATTTCGGCGCGTGACTCCAACCGGGGACCCTGCGTTGCACCGTAGCAACCGCCGTCGACCAGAGCCACGGCTGAGCGGCGACCGGCATCGAGCACTGCCTTACGTAGCGTTTGACTATAGGGATCGCCGAAGTCGACATGGACGACAGGGGTGCCCGGCTCTTCGCATATCGTGCTGATCCGTCCCCAAGTGTAATCGATCAGCTGGTCCGGGACAGCCACGACGCGTGGGCCGAATTTTTCAGTGATGCCGCCCACCGCGTTCACAGCCAGGACCCTGGCGACGCCAAGGTCGGCGAGGCGGCGCAGGTTGGCGCGGTAGTTGATCCGGTGCGGGGGCACCGAGTGGCCTTCGCCATGACGAGCCATGAAGGCGACGCGACGACCGGCGATCAGGCCGATCCGCACCGGCGCCGACGGCTTGCCGTAGATAGTGTCGCCATCGAGCGTTTCCACCCTCTCCAGCGCGGTGAGCGCGTAGAGACCGGTGCCGCCGATGACGGCAAGGTCAATGCCCAAGCGCGTAGATTCCCGGCAGGTTGCGGCCCTGCTCGTGATAGTCCATGCCGTAGCCGTAGACGTACCGGTCGGGCACTTCCAGCGCGATGTAGTCCGCGTCGATTCCCTCAACGCGGCGGTCGTGGTTCTTGACGCAGAGCACGGCGATGCGAACGTCCGCCGCGCCCTGGTCCTCACACCAGTTGCGCACGGCTTTCAGGGTGTGGCCTTCATCGAGGATGTCGTCAGCGATCAGCACGCGACGACCCTCCAGCGGTGTCGCCGGACGGTGCAGCCAGGCTAGACCTGAGCCAGTGATCGCGCCGCGATAGCGCGTGGCGTGCAGATAGTCGAACTCCAGGTCGATGCCCAGTTGCAGCGCCAAGTTGGACGCGAACAACATGCCGCCGTGCATCAGCGTCAGGTAGACGGGTCGCTCGCCGGCATAATCGTTGCGGATATCCGCAGCAATGCGGCCGATCGCAGTGTCGATGTCCTGGCGGTCGAAAAGGCAGTCGGAGTTCTGCAAGGCCACGGCGAGGTTGTTGGGCATATCAGCTCACCATGGAGTCGGGGCCGGTCAGGGCCGATCTGGCGCCATCGTAGCGCGCTTCGGCGAGCAGGCCGTCCCAGCCCTGCGCGCCCCGGCCCATGAGCGACACCAGGCTGGCGGTGTTGGAGAGCGGCCTGCGATCCATTGCCGCCAGTGACTCGGCGACCAATACCGGCGGGCAAACCAGCACCACGTCACAGCCGGCGTCGAGGTGCGCGTC
>JANPDF010000007.1:0-26071 GCA_031431355.1 Gammaproteobacteria bacterium | reverse complement strand
ATCAGCACCAGCCAGGCCGATCCGGTGCACCCGTATGCGATGGCGGGTTCCTACCTGGTGCAACTGACCAATACCGACAACCTCGGCAGCAGCAACTGTGCTCTGCGCCGACTGATGGTCAGTCCGCCGGTGCAGACGCTGAGCAATGGCGTTGCCGTGACCGGGATCGCGGCGAAAATCGGCGGCGAACTGCGTTACACCCTGGCGGTACCGGCCGGCGCCAGCAATCTCGGTTTCGTGAGCGCCGGCGGCAGCGGTGATGCCGACCTCTACATCAAGTTCGGCGCCCAACCCACTCTCACCGACTACGACTGCGCTTCGGAATCGCCAACCACCAGCGAACAGTGCAGCATCGGCGCCGCCCAGGCCGGCACCTACCATGTCCTGGTGAACGCCTTCAGTAATTTCTCCGGGCTTGCGCTCACCGGCAGTTATCTGGCCAGTGGCAACGCGCCGCCAACGGCGAATTTCTCTGCGACCAGCAACCAGCTGGTCGCCACCTTCACCGACACCTCCAGCGACAGCGACGGCAGCATCATCGCGCGCAACTGGAATTTCGGTGACGGCAGCACGGCCACCGTCGCCAATCCGGTCAAGACTTACGCCGCAGCCGGCACCTACAACGTCAACCTCAGCGTCACCGATGACGGCGGCGCCAGCAACGGTGTCAGCAAGCCGGTCACGGTCAGCGGGCAGCCGGCGGTCAGCGCGTCGATCGCCGATATTGCGACCACTGAAACCGACAGCGGCACCCGCAGCCTGTCCTTCCGGGTCAAGTTGTCGGCCACCGCCCCGACCGCCATCACCTACGACATCGCCACCAGCAACGGCACTGCGCTGGCCGGCAGCGATTACCTCGCCCGCAGCCTGGTCGGCGAACGCATCGGTGCCGGCTCGTCCGGCAGGAGCTTCGTGGTCACGGTGAATGGCGACACCGCCATCGAGCCGGACGAGACCTTCCAGGTGAGCCTCAGCAACGTGGTCGGCGCCAACGTCACCGATGGCCTGGCAATCGGCACCATCCGCAACAACGACTGCATCTGCCTGCGCATCGGCGATGTGTCGGTAGTCGAAGGTCAGGCCGGCAGCTCGACCCTGACCTTCACCATCACCCTGTCGCAGGCCGCAGCCAGCAACGTCACTTACAACATCGCCACCGCCAACAGCACGGCCGCGGCCGGTAGCGACTACGTGGCGAGCAGCCTGAGCGGCCAGACGATAGCGGCCGGCCAGACCAGCAAGACCTTCAGCGTGGTCGTCAACGGCGACACCACGGTCGAATCGAACGAACGTTTCCGCGTGAACGTCACCAGCGTGTCCGGCGCGACCGTCTCCGACGGCGTTGCTTACGGGACTATCGTCAACGACGATTGAACAGGGCAAGGCGCAGGGAAGGCTTCGCTGTCCGGTCGGCGGGCAGAGCCGGGTGACCCCTAACTCCGCGTGTTCGCGGAGCGGCTCCAGGTCGCCAGTTGCTCAAGGGTAAGCACCATCCCGCCGCAAACGATCGCGACAATGTTCTTGGCGTTTTCCAGCTCCGGATGTGCCGAATACAACGGAGCCAGCGCGGCGCCACAAGCGGGCTCCACTACCATGCCGTGGTCTTCAGCCAGGCGAACGCAGGCAGCAGTCGCCGCGTCGTCGCTGACCGTCAACGCGGTGATCGCACGATCGCGGCAGGCGGGGATCAACGCTTCCGCGACGCGCCGAACACACAGACTCGACGCCACTGAACGAGGTGCCGACAGCTCCACGATTTCGCCCCGGACGATGCTTTCGCCAAGCGCCGCCGCGCCTTCCGGCTCGACTGCGAACACGCGCGTGTCCAGCCATCCAACCCGTCGCAATCCCTCCAGCACGCCCAGCAACAGTCCGCCGCCTCCGACCGCCAACAAGATGGCGTCGGGTGCCTCGCGACACTGCTGTGCGATTTCCTCGACCAAGCTAGCGTGCCCGCTCCAGATCAGCGGATGATCGAAGGGCGGGATGAAAGCCCATCCGGGTTTTTTGGCCAATTCCAGCGCGGCGGCATTGGCCTGGTCCCAGACTTCGCCAAGGGCGAGAACTTCAGCGCCGAGTGCGGCGATACGATCGCGGACGAAAGTTGGCGTCGCCAGCGGAACTACCACGGTCACTGGAATATTCATCACGCGGCCAACCCAGGCCACGGCGTATCCGGCATTGCCGGCAGACGAACAGACGAATCGCCTTGCCCCGCGTTGGGCATAGTGTTGACACAGGCGGCCGATGCCGCGCAGCTTGAACGAACGCGCCGGCTGCAAATTGTCGAGCTTTAGGCCGACTCGACGACCGCAAATTTCGGCATCGATCAGCGGTGTGACGATGTGCAGCGGCGCCGGCAGATGTGGCGATGCCGTGTGCTCGTGGTACGCGAGGCGCGAAAAGGTCGCGGCGAAGCCGGCGTCGCGCGCTGGGGCGGTGTTATCGGTATCGGTAAAACGTGAGTCAGTGCATGCAGGTGTCGCACAATTCTCGAAGGAGGAACTCATGGCGGGTCTCGCAAGTCGGATCGCGCAGTGCGCGGGAAGGGCAGAGCGTCGACTCGCTGATAATTCGCTGGAACATGGTGGTTCTCCTGGATTTGTCTTGCTTGGAGAGTGTAGGAGCGGCTCTAGCCGCGATGCTGCAGATTTGGCTGGAGCCGCTCCTGCACGCTGCGTGTCAAAGCCAAGTCGCCTGGAAGCCGATGTGTGTTGGAACTTCCGAATTGGCGGGCAGCAGGCGCACTGCGCGCACGTCGATCAAGCGCTCGAGCTGCCGGCAGAGAACTTCGGGATCGCGTTCGCTGTCGAGGCGAAGCCGGATCGAATAGCTGTCGGCATCGGGCTTGTCGGCGTTGAGTTCGATCAGCTCGAAACCGCGGCGCTCGACCGTGCCGAGCACGCGCAGCAAGGCCCCTTCGCTGTGGTCAAGATCGATTTCAAACGTTCGACTCATGCCGCGCAACCCATCATCTGTGCATTGGATTTTCCGGGCGGCACCAGCGGCCAGACATTGGCGCGCGGATCGATCTTGACGTGACAAAATAGCGGCCCCGACTCGCTCAATAAGCGATCGATTGCGTCCGGCACCTGGTCTCGCCGTTCGACGGTGAACGCGGGAATGCCGAACGCGCGCGCCAATTCGGCGAAATCCGGGTTGTCGGACAGGTCCACTTCGCTGTAACGCTCGGCGAAAAACAGTTCCTGCCATTGCCGGACCATGCCCAGGCAGGAATTGTCGAGCAGCACGATCTTGACCGGGATGCCGTAGCGCTTGAGCGTGGCCAGCTCCTGGATATTCATCATGATCGAGCCATCGCCGCTGACGCAGACCACGCAGGCGTCTGGCTTGGCCAATTGCGCGCCGATCGCTGCCGGCAGGCCGAAGCCCATGGTGCCCAGGCCGCCGCTCGACAGATGCGCGGCGGCGCGCGACACGCGCCAATGTTGGGCGACCCACATCTGGTGCTGGCCGACGTCGCTGGCCACGATCAATCGATTACCGCCGGCTTCGGACAGCTGCTTGAGCAGGGCCGGCGCGAACACGCCGTCGCCCGGCGCGTCATAGCGTTCGGCATAGCGGATTTTCATCTCGCGACAGCGTCGCTGCCACGGCGAGATATGCAGCGGCTGCGCCAGGTAGGGCAGTTGTTCGCTCAGTTTCCCACTCAGGCCGACATCGGCGGTGCGTAGCTTGCCGATTTCCGCGGTGTCGATATCCAGGTGCAGGACCCTCGCATTCGGTGCGAAGGTATCGAGCTTGCCGGTGGCACGATCATCAAAGCGTGCACCCGCGACGATCAGTAAATCGCATTCCTGCACGGCGTGATTCGCCGCCGGGTTGCCATGCATGCCGAGCATGCCCAGGTTGAAGGGTGCATCGGGATCAACTGCGCCCAGGCCCTTCAAGGTGTACACGGCGGGCAGCCCGGTCGAGCGCATCAGCGAGCGCAATGCCGCCTCGGCATTGGCCATGCCGACACCGCCGCCCACGTACAACAAGGGTCGTTGCGCTTGCGCGATCAATCGGCGTGCCTTCATCATGGCATCCGGTTCGCCGACGACCGCTGCCTTGGTCTGCCAGCGCGGAAGGCGAGCTTTCGCGGAGGCATTGGCGACGTCCTTCGGAAGATCGATCAGCACCGGCCCGGGCCGCCCTGAGCGTGCGATTGCGAACGCTTCACGCACGGTTGCGTAGACATCCTCGGCGCGGCGAACGATGTAACTGTGCTTTACCACCGGCAGGCTCATGCCGAACACATCGACTTCCTGGAACGCATCGGTGCCCATCACCAGCGTCTGCACCTGGCCGGTGATCGCGACCATCGGGATCGAGTCGAGAAACGCATTGGCGATGCCGGTGAGCAAGTTGGTCGCGCCCGGCCCCGAGGTCGCGAGACAGACGCCGACCTTTCCGGAAGCACGCGCGTAGCCATCGGCAGCCAGGGCTGCGCCTTGCTCATGGCGAACCAGGATGTGCTTTATCGGGCTGTCTACCAGTGCATCGTAGACCGGCATGATCGCGCCGCCCGGGTAGCCGAACAGCAGCTCGCAGCCTTCGACTTCCAGCGCCTGCAAGAGCCATTGCGCGCCGGTCCGGACCATCGTGGATTGTTCTTCTCTCGAGCCATCCATATCAGCCTCCTGCTGGCGCCAACCAGGGCATGCGCGCGCGCAAGGTCGCGCCAACCTGTTCGATCGGATGGGCGAGGTCGCGCTCCTTCATCGAGCGGTAATTGCCATTGCCGGCCTGGTATTCGGCGACCCATTCCCTGGCGAAACGACCGTCCTGGATTTCTGCCAGGATTTCGCGCATGCGGCCGCGGGTTTCGTCGTTGATCACGCGCGGGCCGCGGGTGAGATCGCCATACTGCGCGGTTTCGGACACAAACTGATGCATCTTCGCCAAGCCACCCTCGTGCAGCAGGTCGACGATGAGCTTCAACTCGTGCAAGCACTCGTAGTAGGCAACTTCCGGTTTGTAACCGGCTTCGACCAGGGTTTCAAATCCCTGCAGCACCAGTTCGGTGGCGCCCCCGCAGAGCACGGCCTGTTCGCCGAACAGGTCGGTTTCGGTTTCCTCGGCGAAGTGGGTTTCGATCAACATCGCGCGCGCGCCGCCGATGCCGGCCGCGTAGGCAAGTACCTTGTCGCGCGCCTTGCCGCTGGCGTCCTGATGGATCGCAAACAGGCAGGGCACGCCGTGGCCCTTTTCGTATTCGCGGCGCACCAGGGCGCCCGGGCCTTTTGGCGCGACCAAGATCACGTCGATGTCGGCGCGTGGCTGAATCTGGCCGAAGTGCACGTTGAAGCCGTGCGCGAACAACAGGGCCGCATTCGGTTTCAGGTACGGCGCGATTGCTTCCTGGTACAGCGCCGGTTGCACCATGTCCGGTGTGAGTACGGCGACCAGGTCGGCTTCCTTGACCGCATCGGCGGGCTCCGCGACGCGCAGCCCATCGGCCTGCGCCTTGATCCAGCTCGGACCGTCCTTGCGGACACCGACGACGACATCAAGTCCGGACTCGTGCAGGTTGAGCGCGTGCGCGCGGCCCTGGCTGCCATAGCCGAGGATAGCTATGCGCGATTGCTTCAGGGCGTCGGTCGTGGCGGTGCTGCTCATGCTGCTTTCTCCGGTGAGTAGGTTTTCGTGGCAAATGTTTCAGCGTCGCCGGTCTGTGCCGGCGTGGATCGCATGGGAGCGGATTCGAACGCGCCATCGGTCACCGCGCCCTTCGCGGCCGAGCCAACCAGGCGCGCATATTTCGCCAGCGCGCCGCGGGTCACGCTTGGCTTCGGGACGCGCCACTCGGCTCGACGCGAATCCAGGTCGGCGTCGGTTTCCAGCCGGCGCGTGTCGGCGTCGATCAGCACGCGGTCGCCTTCGCGTAATAGTCCGATCGGGCCGCCGCGTGCCGCCTCGGGTGCGATATGGCCGACCATGAAGCCGTGGGTTGCGCCGCTGAAGCGGCCATCGGTGATCAACGCGACGTCGTTGCCGAGCCCTCGGCCAACCAGCGCCGCGGTGACCGCCAGCATTTCGCGCATGCCGGGGCCGCCGGCCGGCCCTTCGTTGCGAATCACCAAAACGTCGCCGGCGTTGATGCGATTGGACTGGACCGCCGCGAACGCTTCCTCTTCGCTTTCAAACACGCGCGCCACGCCTTCGTGGCGCAAGCGACCGTGGCCGGCTAGCTTGAGCACGCAGCCCTCTGGTGCCAGGTTGCCGTAAAGGATGGAATAGCCGCCGCGCGGCTTCAGCGGATTGCCGATCGTGCGCACCACTTCCTGCCCGACCTTCGGCGGCGCTGCCTTGGCGAGTTCCTCGAAAAGACTGCGGCCGGTGACCGTCGGCGCGTCATCGAGCATCCCGGCGCGCCGCAGTTCATCGGCGACCAGGGCGGTGCCGCCTGCAGCGGTAAGTTCGACCGCGGTGAATCTGCCACCGGGCTTGAGATCGGCAATGACCGGCGTGTTGCGCGATGCCAGTTCAAAATCCTCGAGGCTCAGCTCGATGCCGGCCTCGTGGGCGATGGCCAACAAATGCAAGACCGCATTCGTCGAACCCGCTGTCGCTGCGACCATTCGCGCGGCGTTCCGAAACGCCGCCGGCGTGAGCACGTCGCGTGGCTTGCGCCCATCGCGCAGGCACTGCATGGCAAGATCGCCGCAACGTCGCGCTGCGTCGAGCTTGGCCGGATCGGTCGCGGCGATATCATTCAAGCCCATCGGCGACAGGCCAAGCGAGGTCAGCACCATCGCCATCGTGTTCGCAGTGAACTGGCCGCCGCAGGCGCCGGCGCCCGGGCAGGCACGCCTCTCGACATCATCCAGTTGTGCGCAGCTGATCTTGCCGGCGCCGTGCGCACCGACGGCTTCGAAAACTTCCTGAATGGTGATCGAGCGGCCGCCCTGGATCCCGTGCGCGATGCTGCCGCCGTATAGCACAACCCCGGGGATATTCATTCGCGCCAGCGCCATCGCGGCAGCGGGGATGGTCTTGTCGCAGCCGCAGAGCACCACCACGGCATCGAGGCAGTGACCGTCGACTGCCAGTTCGATCGAATCGGCAATCACTTCGCGCGAGACCAGCGAGGCGCGCATGCCTGAGGTGCCCATGGCGATACCATCGGTAACGGCGATAGTGTTGAATTCGATCGGCGTGCCGCCGCCAGCGCGCACGCCCTCACACGCGGCTTGGGCGAGGTCACGCAGATTCAGGTTGCATGGAGAGACGTTCGACCAGGTGTGCACGACCGCGACGAAGGGCTTGGCGATGGCAGCATCGTCCAGGCCGGTAGCACGCAGCATGGCGCGTGCCGGGGCGCGATCAGGTCCGAGTTTAATGGCGTCACTTCGCATAGGGTTTCCGATTCAGGCCGCGACGCGAGCGGCGGTGGGTGAGTTGTCCGCTGCCGACGCGGCAACAGCGAGGGAAAAAACGGCGGCCATGACGGCAGCTGTGATTTGCTGCGTGCTGGCGCTACCGCCGAGGTCGCGCGTGAGTTCTTGGCGCGCGAGCACCGCATCGACTGCCGCTTCGATCGCGCCTGCTTCGGCTTCCAGCCCCAGCGAATGACGCAAGAGCAAGGCAGCGCTGAGAATGCTGCCGATCGGATTCGCGATGCCCTTGCCGGCGATTTCGGGCGCTGACCCATGAATCGGCTCGTACAGTCCGCGTTTTCCTTGGCCAAGCGAGGCCGATGGCAACAGCCCCAGCGATCCGGCCAGCACGGCCGCTTCGTCGGTCAGGATGTCGCCAAAAAGGTTTTCGGTGACCAGCACGTCGTAATCGGCCGGACGGGTGATCAACAGCATCGCCATCGAATCCACCAGTTGGTGCTCGAGGATCACGTCCGGATAGTCGGGCGCTACGCGCAGCGCCGTCTCCCGCCACAGTCGCGAGGTTTCCAGCACATTGGCCTTGTCAATCGAGGTCAGGCGACCGCGGCGGGCGCTCGCCAGTTCGAATGCGCGGCGCAACACGCGTTCTATTTCGGTCACGGTATAACGGCATTCGTCGCTGGCGCTGTCGGCATCGCGGCTGCGCGCGCCGAAATAAAGCCCGCCGGTCAGCTCGCGGACGAATAGCAGATCAACGTGGGCCAGGCGATCGGCCTTGACCGGCGACAGCGCTGCAGCGCGCGGATGCACGCGGACCGGGCGCAGGTTGGCAAACACGCCGAGCAAGGCGCGCAGCCGCAACAGGCCTTGCTCGGGCCGCGTCTTCGCATTCGGATCCGACCATTTCGGGCCGCCGACCGCTCCCAGCAATATGGCGTCCGCCTGCTGGCAAGCGTCGCGCGTCGCCGCCGGCAAGGCTTCGCCAGTGGCATCGATGGCGCAACCACCGATTGCATGCTCGCTGAATTTGAAGTCATGCCCGTACGCCGACGCGACCGCCTGCAACACTTCGACTGCGGCAGCGGTCACTTCCGGACCGATGCCATCACCGGGCAGCAGGACGATGTTCGCCTTCACGCCTCGGCCTCGCGCCTGTGCTCGAAGGCCTCGATCTGTGCGCCGTGTTGCTGCAGGAAACCGAACTGGTCGACGCGCTGTAACAGGCAGTGGCGGGCGAAGTCGTCCAGCTCGAAGCCGAAGCGGCCGCCATCCGGCAATTCGATCGTCCTGGCGGCGACGTCGATCGCCAGTTCGATACCCGGATGCCGCAGCAGGTAGGCATGTTCGGCTTCGTGCAAGACCAGCGCCAGCAAGCCGTTCCGCAGCGCATTACTGCGAAAGATGTCGGCAATTTCCGAGGAGAGAACAGCGCGAACGCCGAAGTCGAGCAGGGCCCACGACGCATGCTCGCGCGAGGAACCGCAACCGAAGTTGCGCCCGGTAACCAGGATTTCGCAGCCGCGTGCCGTGGGTTGATTAAGCGCAAAGGTGGAATCCAGCGCGCCATCGGCGCGGTAGCGCCAATCGTGGAAGGCAAAGCGACCCAGGCCCTCGCGACCGGTAGTAGTCAGGAAGCGCGCCGGAATGATGCGATCGGTGTCGATGTTCTCGTGCGTCAACACCGCCGTGCGCGAGCGAATCGTGGTCAATGGTTTCATGCCGCTTGCTCCGTGCCAGAGAGGATGTAGTCGCGGGGGTCGGCGATACAGCCGGCCAATGCCGAGGCGGCGGCAACCAGGGGGCTGGCCAGGACCGTGCGTGCGCCCGGACCTTGGCGCCCTTCGAAATTTCGGTTGCTGGTGCTGACGACCAGTTGCCCGGGCATGGCGATGTCGCCATTCATGGCGATGCACATCGAACAACCCGGCTCGCGCCACTCCGCGCCGGCGGAACGGAACACACGGTCCAGTCCTTCGCGTTCGGCCTCGCGCTGCACGGCAATCGAACCTGGTACGACCAACATTCGCACGCCGGCCGCGATCTTTCGGCCGCGCAGCAGATCGGCTGCCGCGCGCAAATCACTAAGCCGCGAGTTGGTGCAACTGCCGAGGAAGACGATATCGACAGCGACACCGGTCATCGGCTTGCCGGCTTCCAGGTGCATGTATTCCAGTGCGCGTCGTTCCTGCAGGTCTCTTGCGGCCGGCACCGGTGCGTGCAGGGTTGTGACCATCCCCGGGTGCGTGCCGTAGCTGATTGTCGGACGGACTTCGCTGGCGTCCAGCTGCAGTTCGCGATCGAACGACGCGCGCTCGTCGGTCTTCAGCAGTCGCCAGCTGGCAACAGCGCGATCCCAGGCTGCGCCCTTCGGCACCTGTTGACGGCTCTTCAAATAGGCCATCGTCGTTTCGTCCGGCGCGATCAAGCCGGCGCGCGCACCGGCCTCGATCGACATATTGCACAAGGTCATGCGCGCTTCCATATCCAGCGCTTCGATGGCACTGCCACGGAACTCGAGCACATGGCCGGTACCGCCGTTCACGCCGATCTTGCCGATCAGGTGCAGCGCCAGGTCCTTCGCGCTGACGCCGGCCGCGAGTTTTCCATCAACGCGGATCGCAAAATTCTTCGGCTTGCGCTGCAACAGGCATTGCGTGGCCAGTACATGGCCGACTTCGGTGCTGCCAATGCCGAAGGCGAGCGCGCCGAATGCGCCGTGGGTTGAGGTATGGCTATCGCCGCAGACGATGGTCATGCCCGGCTGAGTGGCGCCGAGTTCGGGTCCGATGACATGGACAATGCCTCGATGCTCGCTGCTCCAGCCATGCAGCGCGATGCCGAACTGCATGCAGTTGGTTTCCAGCTGCTCGACCTGCGCCGCGGCTTCGGCGCTCGCGTACAGGTGCTGGCCGAGATCATCGGTCGGCGTGGTTGGTGTGGAATGGTCGAGTGTCGCCAACACGCGTTGGGGGTGGCGCACGGTCAAGCCGCGCGCACGCAGTTCGGCAAAGGCCTGCGGCGAGGTGACTTCATGGATCAGGTGCAGGTCGACATAAAGCAGGGCCGGCGTCGCCGCGGTCTCGGCGACGACCTGGTGCGCGTCCCAGAGTTTGTCGAGCAAGGTGTGCGGCTGGGCGCTCATCAGGCGGCTTCCTTCTCGGAAGGGCTTGCGGTTTCAGCGTCAACCGCTCGTTCGCCGTGGTCAGTGGATGAGCCAGCGCTGCGATCGACACGCGTCAGCCAGCCCCAGTGGTCCGCCGTGCTGCCGTCGAACAAACCGAAGAAGGCCTTTTGCAGCGCTTTGGTGATCGGTCCCGGTTCGCCTTTGCCAACCGTTTTGCGATCGACCGAGCGCACCGGCGTGATCTCCGCCGCGGTACCGGTCATGAAGACTTCGTCGGCGAAATACAGCATCTCGCGCGGCAGCGATTGCTCGACTACCTGGTAACCGAGCTGTTCGGCCAGCTTGAACACGGTGTCGCGGGTGATGCCGCACAGGATGCTGGCGCCCGCGCTTGGCGTGTAGATCTTGCCCTTGGAGACGATGAAGATGTTCTCGCCGGCGCCTTCGCTGAGCAGTCCGCCGGGGGCCAGCGCGATTCCTTCCACGAAGCCGCCACGCACGGCTTCCTGGGCGATCAACTGACTGGAAAGATAGTTGCCGCCTGCCTTCGCGCCGGTCGGATAGGTGTTGGGCGCGGCCCGCGTCCACGAACTGACACAGACATCAACGCCGTTCTCCAGCGCCGCGGCCCCATGCATGCTGCCCCATTCGATGGCGATGATTGCGACATCCACGGCGATATCGGCCGACGGCGCCAGGCTGAAAGTGAAGCCCGAGCGATAGGCAATCGGCCGCACGTAGGCGCTACGCAAGCCGGTCGCGCGAATGAGTGCTTCGCAGGCGCCATTGATCTCGCTCTGGGTGTAGGGAATCGCCAGGTCGTAGATGCGCGCCGAGTTGAACAAGCGCTCGGTATGTTCGTCCAGACGGAAGTACTGCGGGCCTTGCGGTGTTGCATAGACGCGCTCGCCTTCAAACACCGAGGAGCCATAATGCAGCGCATGCGCGCCGACATGCACGCTGGCTTCGTGCCAGGGTTTGATGCGGCCGTTATGCCAAAGCAGTTGAGGGGCGTTCATGGTCGGGCTCCGTCAGGAATGTTGGGCAACGCGCTGCGACGTACTGGGATGTACGGACAACCTTTCGATACGATTGACGACTTCGAGCGCGGCCAGCGCCGCGGCTTCGACGATGTCGGTGGAAACGCCGTTGCCGCGCACTTCGCGACCGCCATGTTCGACGGTGAGCGTTGCCTGCCCCTGGGCATCGCCGCCCAGGGTCAGCGAGCGCACCTGGAAATTTCCGATTTGCAGCGCGTGGCCGGTGGCGCGTTCGATTGCGCGCAGCACCGCGTGAACCGGGCCGTCGCCGATCGAGGCTTCGCTCGCTTGCCGGCCATCCTCGTGCGCCAGCTTGACCGAGGCCGACGCCATCCCGCCAACGTGGCTCGATGTGTGCAGCTGGGCAATGCGCCAGGGGCCGAGCGCTTCCGGGTCGCGGCCCAGTGCCAACGCTTCCAGATCGTTGTCGAAGACTTCGCGTTTCTTGTCGGCGAGGGTTTTGTAGCGCGCGAAGATTTCGTCCAGCTGGATTTCATCGGGCTGGTGCCCCAGTGCCGCCAAGCGCTCGCGTAGAGCGTGTCGGCCGCTGTGCTTGCCCAATACCAGTTGCGAGCGGGCGAAGCCGACGTCTTCCGGGCGCATGATTTCGTAGGTGCCGCGGTGCTTGAGCATGCCGTGCTGGTGGATGCCCGCTTCGTGGGCGAAGGCGTTTTCACCAACCACCGCCTTGTTGCGCGGCAAGCTCATGCCGAGCAGGTTGGTCAACAGGCGCGCGGTCGGATATAAACGCTGGCTGACCACGCCGGTGTCGACGCGAAACAATTCGGCGCGCGTCTTCAACGCCATCACGACTTCTTCCAGGGCGGCGTTGCCAGCGCGCTCGCCAATGCCAGTCAACGTGCATTCGACTTGGCGGGCGCCAGCGACAACCGCCGCCAGGCTGTTGGCCACGGCCATGCCCAGGTCGTTGTGGCAGTGCACACTCAGCACCGCCCGCTCGATACCGCGCACGTTTTGTTTCAGGTAGGCGATGCGCTCGCCCATCTCAGCGGGCGTGGTGTAACCGACGGTGTCGGGAACGTTCAGCGTAAGGGCGCCTGCATCGATCACCGCCGCCATAACTTCGGCTAAATATTCTGGCTCGGTGCGCATGGCGTCTTCGGCGGAAAATTCGACGTCGTCGCACAGTTCGCGGGCACGGCGCACGCCGGCAACGGCGGCATCGATGACCTGTTGCCTGGTCATCGCCAGCTTGTGTTCGCGGTGCAGGGGACTGGTGGCGATGAAGACATGGATGCGCGGCTTGTCGGCTGGTTCCAGCGCGCGAGCAGCCGCTTCGATATCGCCGACCTGGCAGCGGGCGAGCGCGCAGACCGTAGGCCCACGCAGGTCGCCGGCGATGGCGCGAACTGAGGCGAAGTCCTCGTCCGAGGCCTGGGCGAATCCGGCTTCGATGATGTCCACGCCCAGTTCCGCCAAGGCCTGGGCGATCCGCCGCTTCTGGGCCCGGCTCATCGAATAACCAGGCGCCTGCTCGCCATCGCGCAGGGTGGTATCGAAGATCCGGACCCGGTCGCGGGCCGTTTCGATGTCGGTTGTCGTGTGGGGTTCTGTGTGCATGGTTCGCCTTGGCGAGCCGGGCAACAAAAAACCCCGCATCCGTTTCCGGGTGCGGGGTTTCTGATGATTTCGTCAGGTTTTACTTATCTAGACGAACGCCCTCAGCCCGCACCTCCGGTAATAATAAGTACGAGTACGAGGACGAGCGTGACAAGCGCCAAATCGCGCGCCACAGCGACCGAAGCGACCGGGAGGACCCGGCCCTTGAACGATTCGATGCTGACGGTTTGCGATGACATGGTCCGACACTAGTCCGCGCTACAAACGTCTGTCAACCATTAAATTAGAGTCGGGATTCCAATTTTTGGGCCGGTCGGGGCCGCCGAATGGAGCGGCCAGTCGCGTGGCCAACCAGCCGCGCAGGGTCTTGTAGGCCGCCGTCTGATCCGCACGCCGACGGCGGCGTATGCCCAATGCATGGGAGTGGGCGGATGCGCTGATCCCGGTTTGCCGGCGCAAATTCTTGATCGGAACCCCGGCGTCACCCTGCTTGAGCACAGCAACAATCTGCGACTCGCTGAACTTTGACTTCTTCATTGGAACCTCCGGGCGGAAATATGCCAGAAAGTTCTACTCTTGGGTTGTCCACTGGATGGGGGAGCTTACGCAAGCGCACGAGGGCCCAAAGCTCGAACGCCTGTGCCGCTACATCGCGCGCCCGGCGATCTCGGAGCGGCGCCTGTCTATCTCGCCACAGGGCGGCGTGCGCTACGCGCTCAAGACGCCGTGGCGGAACGGCACGACGCATGTGGAGTTCGAGCCGGTCGAGTTCTCGGCATCGACGTCGACGCAAACACCGGAGAACTTGCGATCCGGCCACGGCCCGCAGGGCCGCGCTCGGTCCGAGCCAGGAACAAGGCGGGTTGGGCGTGAAGAACTGATCTTTCGCAAGTAGGCAGTCGCGCACTCCTCAGCGCCCGGGCCCTCCCGGGCGCTTCGCACTCTTGGCTCAGGGGTCCTGCGACGCCAGGGTTATCTCGATCCGCCTGTCAGGCACCAGCCACATCATGGCGACGGCGACGTAGAGCGCCGAAGCGATCCAGTGGTTGACGAAAGACAGCGGAATGGCCGCGATGTAGATCACGATCGAAACCTGGCCCTTGATGTCCATGCCCACCGCCTGCTTCAGCAGCGAGGCATCGCCTTCCGCGGCGATGATCACCCGGACCAGTATCCAGTAAGCCACGCCAGCCATCAGCAGCGCCACGCCGTACAGTGCCGTCGGCAGCGGCGCAAAATGGTTCTCACCCATCCAGCCAGTGACGAACGGAAACAGCGACAGCCAGAACAGCAGGTGCAGGTTGGCCCAGAGCACCCCGCCAGTCACCTTGCGCGTGGCGTGCAGAAGGTGATGGTGGTTGTTCCAGTAGATCCCGACATAGATGAAGCTCAGGACATAGCTCAGGAACACCGGCAGCAGTGGCCGCAAGGTGTTGAAGTCCTCGCCATGCGGAACTTTCATCTCCAGCACCATGATGGTGATGATGATGGCCAGCACACCATCGCTGAAGGCCTCGAGGCGGGTCTTGGTCATCGTCGGCTCCCCGGGATTTCGAACAGGTAAACTCCAGGCGGCGATTCTGGACGCTCCGGAAAGCCCGAGTCTATCCGGCCGACGGCCCGGGGCAATAGGAGTGCGTGATTTGCCAATGTCTTGACGCCGCATCGGCGATAATTGCCGCGATGGTGATGCCGTGGTTCTGGTCTTCGTTGACACCCTTCAGGGTGCCCATCGCGGTCAGCGCGCGGATCAGGGCAACGCCGCCGCCCGGGACCACGCCTTCTTCGACGGCGGCACGCGTAGCGTGCAATGCATCCTCAACACGCGCCTTGGTGATCTGCACCTTCTTGGCGCGACCGAGATCCTTGATGGTCGCCTTGTCCAGGGCCAGGCCGACTTCTTCCGAAATCACCGTGCCGCCGGTCAGGATCGCCATGTCTTCCAGCATCGCCTTGCGACGGTCGCCGAAGCCCGGTGCCTTGACGGCGCAGACCTTGACGATGCCGCGGATGGTGTTGACGACGAGGGTAGCGAGGGCTTCGCCTTCCACTTCCTCAGTGGCGGAGGCCTTCTACGCCGCCAGTCCCGACGGCATGGCCGTCGCGCGCATGCAATGGCAGCGCATCTACGAAGGCTCCGGCGTGCTGTGGGGAGCCTTCGAGGCCGAGCCGCCGGCGATGGCATGGCAGCGCGAGCAGATGGACCGGCGCCCCGGCCGCAGTTGAAACCCCGCCCCTGCAGGCCAACCTATACTGGGGCTCGTCTGGCAGGGGAAATCCTGGGCGCCGGTAGCGATGCGGTAGGTAATGCTGCTCATCCGCACGCCGTCCAGGCCGTCGTCACAAGCGGCGTTCTCCGACAGGGGCTTTCTTTTCTCGGCCGCGAAGGCAGCGGGGCGGCCTGCGCGACGCAATTCGCCGGATGCAGTAGAATCCGCGGCCGACACCGCGGCTCCCCGGAGTTTCACCATGCGCCACTTGCTGCTTCTGTCCTTGCTCTGCCTTAGCGCCTGTTCCGCGGCGCCGAAGCTGGATTTCGACGCCCTTCGCGGCACCCTGACCGAGGACCAGGCGCAAGCCTTGCAACCCAAGCTCGACTGGCAGTGCAGCAACGACACCGCCAACGGCGGCATGCTTGGCCAGCGCGTGTGCGACGGCCTGCTTACCGAGCTCAACGGCTTGCCGGCCACGCGCATCGATTACATGTTCCGTGACGGCACCCTGAGCTTCGCGCTCATCGAATACACACCGGATGGCTTCGCCGCGTTGGCGCAGCAGATGGACGCCAAGCACCAGAAGCACGCGGCCGACGGGCAGATGGGTGGCGCCGCGCGCATGTTCAGCAGTCCTCCGACCGCGTGGACGGTGGCCGATGGCATCGCGATGAGCTCGGCGACCGACAAGAAGCCAAACGGCAACGTGTTCGTGCTGTGGATCTCGGCCAAGGAAGTCCAGCGCGCGGCGGCCGGTCGCGGTTAGGACAGCAACTCGATCCTGAGTCGATTCGCGCCGCCCCGCTTGCGAGCATCGGGGAGAGCTTACCCATGGCTAAACGACGATGACAAGATGTATTTCGAAGGCCTGGAAGAACACCGCGCTGCGGAAGACCTGGTCCTGCCCGACCTGATCGCCACCGATCCTGCGACGGAGAAATTCAGTAGCCGTGCCAAGGTGCTCAAGGAGCTGATCGGGCATCACGCCAAGGAAGAGGAAGCGGCCGCTCACAGGCGCGCGTTGTCCAGTGGGCGCTGGCGATGCATCAACGCCCACTCGGAGTGCTCGGCCAGGGCGACCTCGCCCAGCGCGCGCAGGATCTTGCGCTTGCCCTCGTCGCTGGGCTCGGAATCGATCTTGCCGCGCGCGTCGGCGAACACGCCGCGCATGTAGCGGTATTGCTGGATGAGTTCATTGTCGCCCTTGCGATACGCGTAGGACTCGCGCGCCGCGGCGACGATGCCGACCACCGCCAGGATCGCGAGCAACAGGCCGGTGGTGTCGCTGCCGATCCGGCGCTGGGCCACGGCCAGGAACAGGATGATCGCGAAGCCGGCCCACAGGCTGGCCTGGCCCAGGGCGCGCGTGGTGCGCTGCATGCGCGTGCGGTATTCGGTCTTGCGCGTGTAGTAGTCGAGCTGGCCGCCGCTGCCGGACTGGCCGATCCACTCGCGGATAACCGCCTCCATCGGCGCCGTCGCCACCGGCGCGTCGTCGATGCTCTCCATGCTGGGCACGCGCATCACGTTGCGGATCCAGCCGAGCTCGACCTCGGTCTTCTGCATGAAGCGGTCGTGGGCGAAGGCGCTGGCGCTGCGCGCGGTGACTCCTGCTCGGCGCCAGTAGCGCTGCACGCGCAGGCCCTCGGCCAGGGCACGGTAATCAATGTACTTGCGGTGCCAGTCGCGCCGGCGCGCCAGCCAGGCGACGGCCATGCCGGCGGCGAACAGCGCGATGAACAGGTAAATCGCGTAGTACTGCACCGGCACGTCGGCCGGTAGGTCCGAATAGGCGACGAAGGCGACGCCGGTGGCTGCCGCCAGCACGTGGATGCTGCGGATCACCCACAGCACGCGCTTCTGGAAATGGATCGCCAGCATGTCGGCGGCGGCGAACAGGCGGTCGATGACGCTGCCGTCGATCGCCCCTGCCCCGGCCAGGATTTCATCGCTGAAACGGCGCTGGTCCAGGTCGAACTCGCGCATGTGCGCGAACATGCGCCGGAATTCCGGCTGCATGCCGGCATCGACGTCGCGATCCTGGTCCTGACTGAGCCAGCGCGCCTGCAATGGCGCCAGGCCTTGTTCCGGGGGCTGCACGGTGCCGTCGGCGGCAACGCGCGAACAGGCGACGTGATAGACGATGCTCTCGTCGATGCGATTCAACACGGCGCGCTCGCTGCGCCGGCGTTCGATCCAGCCGGGCATGACGCCGTCCAGCGCGTAGCGCACCACCTGCGCGGTGCCGCCGAGCAGGTCTGACTCGCGGCCGTCCCACAAGGCCAGCAGGATGTGGCAGTGACTGGCGATGAAGACGCCGGCCTGCGCGTAGTGACGATCGCGCGCCTCGCCGTGGCTGGCGATATCGGCCAGCGAGTCGCCGGGCAACAAGGGCATCTGCAGCACTTCACTGCGCTGGCGCAACTCTTCGAAGCCGCGGCGCGTAGCGTCGTCGCCGAAGTCTTCGCTGTAGGTATGCGGCAGCAGTGGCAGCGGCGCGATCAGGCGCGCGCCGGCGGCCAGCGCCTCGCGCGCCACCAACTGGTCGCCGCCCTCGGCCAGCGCCGACAACACCACCAGCGGCATGTCCGGGAAATCACGCTTGACCTGCGCGAAGAATTCGGCGACGCGCTGGCGGATCGGCTCTATCTCTGCCGGCGCCAGGTTGCGGTGGCTGGTGACGCCGATCACCAGCGGAACTTCGAACAGGCCCGCGCGCGCGTCCTTGGGAAGGACCACGCAGCGTCAGCCCGCGCGCGCGGCGGCGATCAGCGCGGACAATTCGCGCACCGAGACCGTCGCCCGGGCTTCGGCCGACATTCCGTCGAGCAGCTTGCGGGCTTCGGCCAGTTCCGCTGCCCGCTCGCCCGCGTCGTCGCGCGTCAGAGCGCTGGCGTACAGCGCATAGGCAAAGGCGCGACGGAAGAAGAAGCCGTGCGCGTTGCGCTCCCGCTCGCGCCGGTAGTAGGCCAGCGCCGGCGCCAAAGCCGCGACCGCTTCCTCGGTGCGGCGCTGCGCCGCCAGCGCATGCGCGAGCTGGGTTCGCGCGGCGGATTGCTCTTCGAGGGGATCCTGGTCGGTGTTCGGGTCGGCCAGCATGGCGAGTCGACGCCGCGCCAGGGCCTCGGCCTCCGCGTTGCGTCCCAGCCTCAACGCCGAGAATGCGCCGATGCGCAACTGCAGACGCAGCAGATTGTCGCGCGTGCGCAGGCCATTGCGGTCGCCGGCTTCGACCTTGATCGCGGCGAGCTTGGCGATCGAACGGTTGGCATTTTCCAGCGCGGCCGCGTACTGCCCATCGAGCACGAGGACATTGCTGCGCACGACGCTGCCGGTGTCGGCAAACAGCGCCCGGCGCGAGTCGTCGGGCGCGAGGGTGGCGACGAATTCGGACATGCCAACGAGGGCCGCCTTGATCGTCCGGTCCGACGCCGCCGTCTGCCCGGTCTCGCGTTCGAGATTCGCCAGGCGGAGCAAGGGATTGGCCAGGATCGGACCCAGGCTGGACGGTCGACGCTTGTCCTGTGCCATGGCCACGAGTTCCCGGCGCGTGGCGATCGATGCGCGGACCTCTCCGCGGTCCCACTGACCGTCGGCAATGGCCTCCGAGCCATTGCTCACGTAGCCCCACAGGCGCAGCTCCGCGGGTTGGAACAGCACGTTGGCCTCGGCGGCCTGCTTGGAGCGCAGCGCGTATTCGGCGACGGCGGCGTCGTCATGGCGGCGATTGGCGAGCGAGGCGAGCATGTCGGCGGCGAAGTAGCGGTTGGCCATCGAGCGCAGGTCGCCGGGGCGCTGCGCCAGCACCTTCTCAGCCATCTCGAAGACCTCGGTCTCCAGCTTCTGCGCCTCTTCGACGCGGCCGAGCGAAAGCGTGTGCCGCGCTTGCGAATCGGCGATGTCGGCATAGGCCGAGGCGGCGTTGAGGTCGGACAGGTCCAGCGCGCCCAGCCCGACCAGCACCTTGCGCGCTTCTTCGCAGGCCGCGACCCCTTGCTCCAGCGGCAAGGTATGGCTGAGGTAGTTGAGCGTGTCGGCATAGGTCTGGCGGGCGCGCCGGCTCGGGTTCGGGCCGTACACCAGGGGGCGCAACAGATCGGCCGCCTGCTGCAACTGCTGCGACGTGCCGCGCGCGCCGCCGATCACGCCGGCGCCCTGCGACATCAGCGCGAGGGCAAGGCCCCAGGTGGTCGGCTCGCTCTTGTCGCCGGCGGCGCGCATCTGCTCAAACACCTTCTGCGCCTCGGCGTACTTGCGATAGCCGCCTTCTGCGTCCCCGTGTCCGGAGACCGCCGCGGCCTCACGGATCAGCGCCATCGCTCGGTTGCTCTGCGTGCGCGGCGTGACCAGCGACGACGGCAGGCCGTCGTAGTAGTTCACGGTCATGTGCGCGAGCTTGCCTAGCGTGTCGAGGCGGCCGGTGGGCTCGAGCTCGGAGTAGAAGTCCTCGATCAGGAAGCCGACCAGCTTTTCGGCGTCGGCGCGCGATTTCTGCGCGGCAGCATCGGCGGCGCGCGCGCGCTGCAAGTTCATCCAGCCCCAGCCCGCGCTGACGACCGAGATCAGCATCAGCACCGTGCATACGGTGGCGATCATGCGCGCGCGCACCAACGCGCGATGCGAGCTGGCGGCCATGGCTTCCTGCTCGGCCAGCTGCCGCTGCGCCAGTTCGCGCGCCTCGCGTTCGTGGCGCTTGTCGCGGCTGGACAGCACCACGGAGCACAGCACGTCGTGGGTGAGCTCGACGCGACGCATGTCCAGCCGTTCCTCGATGCGCAACAAGCGGCGATCGACCAGCTTCGCCAACGCATCCGGCGCCGCGCCGGCCGCGGCCATCGCCTTGGCCACGCGCTCCTCGGCCAGGCTCTCGCGGTAACCGGACTCGGTCAGCAGCTCGTCCTCGATCACCCGCCGCACCGCATCGGGCTGGTCGGCCATTGCGCGCTCATAGAACTCGCTCAGGATGCTGTCGCGCGTGCCCGCCAGCAGGTCGGCGGAAATCTCGCTGCGCCCCTGCAGCTGGCGCGCGCTGTTCAACTCGCGACAGACCAGGCTGAGCAAGGACGGTTCGATTTCCGCGTTGGCCAATTCCGAGCCGCCGGCGACGAAACGCACGATCGACTCCGCCACTTCCTGCGACACCAGTCGCCCGCCCGGCTTCAGCACCGCGCTCAAGGCCTGCGCCCCGGTCATGCGCGCCAGGCGCATGCGGTTCTGGGTAATCGACGGCATGATCTTCTTCACGCTTTCCAGATGCGCCAGGTAATCCTCGCGCAGCGCGATCAGCACGCGGTAATCGGCGCGCGCGAAATCGAAATCGTCGGCGGCTGCGTCGTCTACCTCCAGCCGCGCCTCCAGCGTCGCCGGCGGGCGGTTCTCGACCAGGTCGGCGAGCTCATCGAGGAATTGCTGGGCACGCCTACGGCCGGAATCGTCGGCTTGCGCGAGCGTGAATATCTCTTCGAATTGATCGAAGATCAGCAGCGGCATCAGCGTTTGGCCGCCGACGTCGCGCAGCAGGTCGCCGCGGTGGTGCATGAACTCCCACAGTGTCTCGCCGGCGATCGCCGAGCCCGGCCGCGTCCAGGTGCCCGCCTCCGCCGAGGTGCGCATGATCGCCTGCTTGATCTGTTCGGCCGCCGAGGGCGAATCGGGCGCGTAGTCCACGCGCACGTACACCGGGCAGTAGCCTTCGGCGCGCAGCCGCGGCACCAGGCCGGCACGCAACAGCGACGTCTTGCCCAGTCCGGACTGGCCGAACAGCGTGGTCAGCAGCTTGCGCTGCACGCGGCGCGCCAACTCGGCGGTTTCCTCGTCGCGGCCATGGAAGTAGGCGCGCGTGTCCTCGGAGTAGGAGAACAAGCCCAGCCAGGGATTTTCTGGGTCGATGGCGAGCGCCGACAGGTCCACGGGCGAGGCCGCTTTCATGCGCGCCTCCCGGCGAACAGGTCCTTGAGCCGGTGCACGAACTCCGGCGTCGGCTCGCCTTCCGGCAGACGCACGATATGCACGGCCTTGAACTGCTCAGGCACCACCGCCGCGGACTCGGGCGTGTCGTCGATGCACACCGGCAACAGGAACAGCGCGCCGTCGGCGATGTTGCGCGCGCGGTCCACGGCGTAACTCCACTCGCGGCGGAAGTAGGCCTCGTGGCGGCGCTGGGTATTGGCCGAGATCACCGGCAGGAAGAAACTGCAGCGGGCGATGTTGGCGCGGATCTTGCGGTCGTAGTCATCGCCGCCCTCGAGCCGATCAAAGTCGAACCAAGTCGTCAGCCCCGCCGCATCCAAAGCGGCCTTGAGCTTCTGCACGGCGGCCAGGTCCTCGCGGGCATAACTGATGAAGATGGCGTTCTCCGCCATCTCCCGCGCCGATGGATGAAAGCGCAGCGGCGCAGCGGCGCCGGCCGGCGGGGCATGCTTCGGGCGCTGGCGCGCGGTCCAGCGCGCATGCAGCTCGGAGACGAAGGCCTCGGCACCACCGTACACGCGCGTACGCACGCTCACTTGTTGCAGGAAGGACACCAGCCGATCGTCCTGCAGGGTGTGGTCGTCGGCGAACACCTCGCCCTCGTCGCGCGGATCCGACAGCCGCCTGCGCTTGGCCATGCGCAGGAACAGCCGCGCCAGCCAGTTGGAGAAATCGCTGCCGATCAGCAACAAGTGGTTGTGCTCGAGCTCGTGGAACAGTTTTTCCGGCGTCAGGTGCTCGGACTGCAGCGCGCAGATGAACTCCAGCATGTCCTCGTCGGAGACCACGTAGGTCGGCGAGGCCGACAGTCGGCCGAGCAGGTGGTAAACCACGGTGCGCTGCAGCTGGCTGCGCTCGACGGGCAGGTCGGCGACGCGATTGGGCGCGTAGGCGATCACCTCGGCGCCGGGCTCGCCGCCATAGCGCTCCAGATTGACCGCCTGCTCGAGCAGGGGGTCGAAGGTGGTGCTGACGAACAGGTTGAAGTCGGTGATCTGCGCCAGTTGCCGCAGCGCTGTCGGCGGCTCGAACTCGACCTCGCGCAGGATCGAGCGCAGCCGCGTGTAGGCCTCCTCGCGCCGGCCGCGCTGGCCCAGGTAGCAGCACAGCACGTCGTTGAGGGTCAGCGGCCGCGGCAGGCCGTCGGTATCCACCGACAGGCGCACCGCCAGTTTCTCGGCGAGCCAGTCGTACAGCAGGCGTGGCCCGCCTGGCGTGTTTACGCGCAGCAGCTCGGGCCCGACAATCGGGATGACCCGGCGTTCTTCTATGTAATTAAGCAGGTCGTCCCAGGCGTCTTCATCGAAGCCCTGTGCGTGTTCGGACGGAACCGGAACGATGGTCATGCGCGCCTAACCCCAAGGACGATGCCGGCAGCCAGTCTACGGCGTTCCGGGCGCGGCTGCTGAGGGCCCCTCCGACGCCCTGAACATCGCGCAGGTCCCTGTCAGTCTTTCGACTGACAGGGGTTGGCGTTACCGGTGTCGTGCCGCTTTCTCAGCGCGCCTGCTTCATCAGCAACAGCTGGCCGCCCTCGACGAGGTCGGAAGGCAGGGCGACGCCGTTGATGGTGCCGTGGTGCGCCTGCACGTCCAGCAGGAAGTACCGGTAGCTACTCGTGTCGTAGCCGGGCGTGCCCGCGAACAAGCCGGACACTTCGACGATACCCGATGACTCTTCATCGGACTGCTTTGCGTCGCGGCCGTCGATGTCCGCAGCTGCGCCACTTAGGACGCGGGTGGCATCGTGCTGCGCTTGACCAGGCCCGCCAGTTCGACCGGGCTACCCTCGGCCTGCTTCTCGCCGAGGTAGAAGTAGAGCTTGCTGGCATTCAGCGCGCCGTCGTCCAGGCCCGCGACGACGGTCAGGTCCTGCGGATAGGGACTGGCCAGCAGGTTTTCCCAGGCCGCCTTGCCCACGCCGGGCAGTTCATACGTGGTGCCGTGCTGGCGACCCGAAACGATGTGCGCGAAGCCGCGGCCGCCGGTGGTCTCTTCACCGTTGAGGAAGATACGACCTTCCTTGAAACCCTTGCCCGTCGCGTTGTTGTAGAAGGCCGAGGCATCCGCGAGGTCGGCCGAGCAGAAGCGGTTGAACGCGACGGCCGGAATCGCAACGTAAGCGGCGCCATCCCACAGCTTCACGGTGTTGATCAGGTCGTCGCCATTCAATACCTTCAGGTCGCTCTTGCGCAGCTGCCACTTCGAGACGAACGCGCCCTTGGCGCCATGCGTGCGAACGACGCCGACGCCCGCGCCCAATTCGTGCGCCATCAGCACGGTGATCGTGCCGTCGCCGTTGTCGAAGGCGCCCAGGCCGTCCGGTATGCCGGACATGCGATAGCTTTCATTGCCCTTGTTCTTGCGCTTGACGTTGTCGCCAACGCTGAGAAGGGAAGTGAACTCGACGCTGCTGTCGATCGGAGTGAGGTAGGGCGTGGCCGACGTGCTTGGGCCGACCGCCGCCATCGCCGTGGCGGGCACCAACAGCGCGCCGATAAGGGTGGACAGCAGCGTGCGGGGGACGAGGAATTTCGTGGACTTCATCTGGAATCTCCGAGGGGGCTGGTCAGGGGACGAGCAGCGCCACGCTAGGGACTTCCAGTTGCCGTTTGATGAGATGCCGGTGACACTTTTAGGGCGAATCAGAGTAATGGAAATTCAAACGCCTCTTTCGAACAGTCGGGCGAGTAGGTGGCGGCCGCGCAAGCGCCGGTTTGGGCGCGGATCGGGTGTTCGCGGGCGGGATTTCGGCATGACGCGGGCGCACTGCCTGGCAGTGCGCCGCCATTTCTCACCGATTCCCGACAGCGGGCCGAGCGCGGCCCTGCGGGGTCGTCGCCGCATCTGGCCCGATACTGGTTTTCGCAGTTTGGATGGGCGTGGCCGATCGTGCGATTACGTGGCCGCGGCCGGTGGCCCGCGCGGTCGGGGGCGGTAGTGCGCTTGGTCCAGCACGCCGTGTTTTTCGAAGTGGCCTCGTCGAAGACGTTGATGCTGTGATCGCCCCAGCCCATGCCGCCGCTGGCTGACTTTTTCGCCGAAGCCGAACAACTCGTGACGCCTTACTACTGACTTGGCGGACAGTGGCACAGATGATGTGGCCTTCACGCCGCGCGTACATCCTCATGACGCGTCCTATACAGGCGATGCCGGACACTCGCGCCGTGCTAGAGCACATTCCCCATCCGCAAACTCAAGGAAACAGCATGAAACTGTTGCAGAAAACCTTTTTCGGGATGCTCGTTGGCTTTGCCGCCACCGCCGCGATGGCCGGCACCTACAAGGCCAACCAGTCTCCTGGAACCATCGTTGCGGTCGCCGCAGCCAATCCGGATTTTTCTACCCTCGTGACCGCCGTGAAAGCGGCCGGCCTGGTCGATACCTTGAATTCAAAAGGCCCGTTCACCGTGTTCGCGCCCACCAATGAAGCATTCGCCAAACTGCCCGCCGGCACGCTCGAGAACCTGCTCAAGCCGGAAAACAAGGAAAAGCTGGCTGCCATTCTGACCTACCATGTAGTGGCCGGAAAAGTCACCGCAGCGCAGGTTGTGAAGTTGAAGTCCGCGGCAACCGTCAATGGCAAGCCAGTGACCATCAAAGTCGACAGTGCCGGCGTCATGCTCAACGATGCCAAGGTCAGCGCGACCGACGTCATGGCCGGCAATGGCGTGATCCATGTCATCGATACGGTGTTGATTCCCTGATTGAGGGGCAAAGCAGCGATCGCGGTCAAGTATCCTTCAGCCCACGGCAGCCCCGAATTGGCGGGGCCGCCGTGTCAGGCTCGGCTGGCCATGTGGCCGAGGAATTTGACATCACCATTGCTGACGCGGCGCTGGTCGCCATCGCGGCGCGCGGCGAGACTCACACCACCAACACGAAAGGAAACGGTAGTGGCCGCTAAACTGGAAACGGCGTTACAGAATGCCCAGGTCGGCCTGAAGGTACTTCGGGTGCTGACGGAGAATAGCTATGATTCGATCTTGGTCACCGATGCCACAAGAGATGGAAAAATCATCTATGCGAACAAGGCGTTCAAGACGCTGACCGGCTACGATCCGTCCGAAGTCATCGGCAAGACCCCGCGGATACTGCAGGGTCCGGCCACCGACAGGAAGGTGATCGCCCGGCTGGCCGACGCTTTGAAGAACGATGGCCGGTTCGAAGGAAAGGCAATCAACTATAGAAAGGACGGGACGCCCTTCATCATGTACTGGCGCGTCTTGCCCGCGAAGATCGGCAGCCAGACGAAGGTCTGGGTCGCCGTTCAGCGGGAAGGGTTCGAGATCTAGCAACAACACCGCTACCGGCAACGCCTGGAATGCGTGGTGAATATGACGGAGAATTTTATCAGCGGCCCGCTGACCTTGCTCGGCAACACGCTCACCATCATTGGCTGCCTTGGCCTGCTATTCGCGCTGAGCGGCGTGATAGACGCCAAGTTCTTTGCGGTGGGTATCTCGTCGGGTATACG
The DNA here is from genome assembly GCA_031431355.1 of Gammaproteobacteria bacterium. Lineage (GTDB taxonomy): Bacteria > Pseudomonadota > Gammaproteobacteria > Xanthomonadales > Xanthomonadaceae > Arenimonas. The sequence continues at coordinate 321 of JANPDF010000007.1, read as the reverse complement.
GGTAATCGGCACGGTTGCGATAACGGGCTGTCTACTTAGCGCCATCGGCTATGGCTTGGCGGACTATTTTGGCAAGTGAAACCTCGGGAGAATCCAAATGTTCAGGAAGTCTGATTTTTTCATTATTCTGGCAGTGATGATTTCGTTCTGCATCTCCGCGTATTTGTGGTTTGTTGTTCAGGACCGTGAGCAGGCGATCTACACAGCGATCTGGATTCCATCGATTTTCTGCTTTGGCATCTACTTCAAGCTGCTCACATTGCTCGGGAGAAAATCATGACTACGATGGAGCTTCTCTACTTGGCTATATTTGTTTTCGTG
>JANPDF010000006.1:0-10170 GCA_031431355.1 Gammaproteobacteria bacterium | reverse complement strand
ATGGCCGCGAGGTCCACTTCAAGCATCGGCCCGGCGGCAATGGCGAGCGCGAAGTGCTGATCGAGAAGATCCATGGCGGCGACTTCCGCTCGGGCCCTGGCCTTGGCATCGTGATGGCACCCAATCCCGCCGCCTCCGGCGTGCGCGTCGCGGCGATCACGCCCGGCAGCCCGGCGATGAAATCGGGTTTGCGCACGGGCGACGTGCTCTTGATGGTGGACGGCAGGTCGATCTCCGGCAGCGGGGAAAAGGCCGTCGACAGCGCGCGCGACCTGCTTGGCAAGCTCAAGCAGGACCAGATCGTCCGCTTGCGCTACGCGCGGCAAGGCAAGACCCACGATGCCAGCATCAAGGTGAGCTCGATTCCGCGGGTGATGGTGTTCAGCAGCAACGACGGCGATGCGCCGATGGCGATGCACGAGTTCCATGACGGTACCGGCGAGCAACGCAAGCGGATGATGATGCTGCCGCCGAACGTGGAGATGGAAATCGAACGGATCGGCCCGATGCAAAATTGCGCACCCGGCGACGACGATTGCGGCATGCCCGCGCTGTTCCAGGCGTTCCGTTGGCAGGGCCTGAACCTGGCTTCGCTGGATCCGTCGCTGGGGCGCTATTTCGGCGCGGACAAGGGCGTCCTCGTGCTGACCAATGGTCCCGACCTGAAAGGTCTGCAACCAGGCGACGTGATCCGCCGGGTGGGCGGTAGCGCGGTGGATTCACCGCGTGAAGTGATGCAGGCGCTACGCGACAAGGACGCGGGCAGTCGGGTGCAGCTGGACGTGCTGCGCGATCGCAAGCCGCTGGCGCTCACGGTGACCGTGCCAAAATCCAGGCCGTTGCCGTTCATGGCTCCACCGCCACCAGCACCGCCGGCACCACCAGCACCACCGGCGGCACCGCGTCCGCCGCATGCTGCTCCTGGGGCCCCGCGCGCTCCCCGTGCCGCACCGCCAGCACCGCCGGCGCCGCCGTCCGCTCCGGTCCCACCGCCGCCCGCCGACTAGAGTCGGCGCATGGAAAGTCCGGCGCGCCAAGCGCGTCGGCTTTCCCATGGCAGCATCGCCGGCACTGACAGTCACCGGGCTTGCGGCTATGCTGGCTGTCGACTCCCTGTCGACGCCATCCGCCGTTGAGCACGCTGCGCACTACTTTCGCCGAGCTTTATCGGACGCTGCGCGAGCCGCGCGATGAAATACTGCTTGAGCTGGGCGCCGACGGCGAAGTCCTGCTGGCGCGGCTGCGGCTGGTCATCGCCACCCTGCTGATGCTGCTGCCGGCGATCAACTACTTCAGTGGCGGCGGCCCTTATGAATCGCTGGTCGGCCTCGCCGGCGTTGGCCTGGCGGTGCTGCTCAGCCAGATCTGGCTGACCATGGCGCGCCGTCGGCGCCGCTACCGCTGGCTGCCTTACGTCTCTGCCGGCTTCGATGTCTCCGTGGTCAGCCTCGTGCTGTTGTTGCTGGCCTTCCGCGAGCCCTCGGCCGGGCTGAACAGCGTGGTGGTATGGAGCTGCTATCCGCTTGCCGTGCTGGCGACGGCGTTGCGCAACGACGCACGGGTGACTCTGTTCTGCGGCGCTCTGGCGGTGTTTGAGTTCCTGGCCATCTCCGCATTCTTCCAGATGACGCTTCCCGCGCCGATCGCATCCGTTGCCTATGGCACCGTGTCCGCCTCGACCCAGGCGCAGCGTGCGCTGCTGCTGGTCGCCACCACGGTGGTGACCTCGCTGATCGTATTCCGCATGCAGCGCTTGGTGCAGTTGTCGGGCACCGACGGCTTGACCGGGCTGCCAAATCGCAGCTTCCTCAACCACCGGGTGCCCCGAATCATCGCCGAGGCGAGGGCCGAAGGCGACACGCTGTGCCTGGCGCTGATCGACCTGGATTTCTTCAAACGCATCAACGATGAGCTAGGCCACCAGGCCGGTGACCGCGCACTGCGCCACGTCGTGGAAACCCTGCGCAACGAATTGAGCCGCGATGAACCCCTGCTCCGGGTAGGCGGCGAGGAATTCGTGCTGGTGCTCAGGCAGCCGCTGGGATCGGGCTGGGAGCGACTCAACGCATTGCGGCAAAAGCTCGAGCAGACGCTGTTCACTCCGGACGAAGGTGCCGAACCGCGCACGCTGACCTTCAGCGCAGGCATCGCCTGCTGCCCGGCCGATTCGGTCGATGTCTCGGGGTTGATGCGCACCGCCGACCTGCGCCTGCGCGCGGCCAAGCAATCCGGGCGCAACCGGGTAGTGGCTCGCGACACCGAATGAGGCAGCGCACGGCCTGACACGCGTTCCGGCTCCCGCCGCCAACCTTGCCGCCACTCGCGCCCTGCTCTACCCTGCGCCATCGCTTGTGGATCCTGGTAATCATGACTGACGTCCTGTTCGGCCTTTTCGGCCTGTCCGTATTGCTGGCGATCGCCTGGCTTTTTTCCAACAACAAGAAAGACGTGGACTGGAAGCTGGTCCTGACCGGCGTCGCCCTGCAGATCGGCTTTGCGGCGCTGGTGTTGCTGGTGCCCGGCGGCAAGGACGTGTTCGACGCGCTCGGCAGTGGGTTCGTCAAGATCCTCGGCTTCGTGGCGGCAGGCTCCAACTTCATCTTCGGCAGCTTGATGGACACCAGCAAGTTCGGCTTCATCTTCGCCTTCCAGGTGTTGCCGACAATCATCTTCTTCGCCTCGCTCATGGCGGTCCTCTATCACCTGGGCGTGATGCAGGCGGTCGTGCGTGGCATGGCCTGGGCGATCACCAAGGTCATGCGCGTTTCGGGCGCGGAGACCACCAGCGTGTGCGCCAGCGTATTCATCGGCCAGACCGAGGCGCCGCTGACCGTGCGTCCGTACATCTCCAAGATGACCGAGTCCGAGCTGCTGACCATGATGATCGGTGGCATGGCCCACATTGCCGGCGGCGTACTCGCCGCCTATGTCGGCATGCTCGGCGGCGGCGATCCGCTGCAGCAGGCTTTCTACGCCAAGCACCTGCTCGCCGCATCAATCATGGCTGCGCCGGCGACGCTGGTCATCGCCAAGCTGCTGATCCCGGAGATGGGCGTGCCGCTGACCCGCGGCACGGTCAAGATGGAAGTGGAGAAAACCGCGAGCAACGTCATCGACGCCGCTGCCGCCGGTGCCGCCGATGGCCTGCGCCTGGCCCTGAACATCGCCGCGATGCTGCTCGCGTTCATCGCGTTGATCGCCCTGATCAACTGGCCGCTGACGTGGATCGGCGAAGCCACTGGGCTGCAGGCGGCGCTGGGCAAGCCGACCGACATGGCGGCGTTGCTCGGCTACCTGCTCGCACCGATCGCCTGGGTGATCGGCGTGCCCTGGCAGGATGCGACCACGGTCGGCAGCCTGATCGGGCAGAAGATCGTGATCAACGAGTTCGTCGCCTACCTGCAGTTGGCCGACATCGTCAACGGCAAGGTGGCCGGCGTTGTGTTGAGCGAGAAGGGCACGCTGATCGCGACCTATGCGTTGTGCGGCTTCGCCAACTTCTCCTCGATCGCCATCCAGATCGGCGGCATCGGCGGCCTGGCCCCCGAGCGGCGCAGCGACCTGGCGCGCTTCGGCCTGCGCGCCGTGCTCGGTGGCACACTGGCTACGCTGATGACCGCGACCATCGCCGGCGTGCTGATCGGCCTGGGTTGAGACGCCGATGCAGGCGCGGGCGATAATGCCCGCATGCAGATCGGCCCATACCTTATAGAGCCCAACATCGTCCTCGCGCCGATGGCCGGCGTGACCGACAAGCCGTTCCGAATGCTATGCAAGCGGCTTGGCGCCGGCCTGTGCGTCTCGGAGATGACCACGTCCGAACCGCGCCTCTGGCACACCACCAAGTCGCAGCACCGCATGGACCATGACGGCGAGCCGGCGCCGATCAGCGTGCAAATCGCCGGCACCGTGCCTTCAGTGCTCGCCGAAGCAGCGCGCTACAACGTGGACCACGGTGCCCAGATCATCGACATCAACATGGGCTGCCCGGCCAAGAAAGTTTGCAACGTCTGGGCGGGTTCCGCGCTGCTGCAGGACGAGCTGCTGGTCGGACGGATCCTTTCGGCGGTCGTCTCCGCGGTGAACGCGCCGGTGACGCTGAAGATTCGCACCGGCTGGAACCGGGACAACCGCAACGGGTTGGCCATTGCGCGAATCGCCGAGGATTGCGGGATTGCCGCCCTCGCCGTCCACGGTCGCACCCGCGCTGATCAATACATGGGCGAAGCCGAGTACGAAACGATTGCGATGATCAAGGCCGCGGTCGGCATCCCGGTGCTCGCCAATGGCGACGTCAACTCGCCGCAGCGGGCGCGATTCGTCCTCGACTACACGCGCGCCGATGCCGTGATGGTCGGCCGAGCGGCCCAGGGCCGGCCGTGGATCTTTGGCGAGATCGCCCATTTCCTGGCGACCGGCCAGGAACTGCCGCCGCCATCGCCCTTGCAAGTCTGCGACATCCTGATCGGTCACCTGGAACACTTGCACGCTTTTTACGGCGAAGTGGCCGGCGTGCGCATCGCGCGCAAGCACCTGGGCTGGTATGCCCGGGATCGCCCCGAGAACGCTCGTTTTCGTGCCGTGGTCAATCGTGCCGAATCGGCGCGCGAACAACTGCGGCTGACGCGGGAATATTTCGACGAACTCGCCGAAGGTCAGCGACGCGCAGCCTGATCAGCGCAGCAGGCCGGCCCAGTACAACACCAGGAACAGTCCGCCGATCACCAGCACGATCAAGCCCAGCGGCAGAGAAAGCCGGTCGCCGCGTTGCACGGTGTTGTTGTAAAGGCCTCTCGCAGTCTGCGTCGCCCTGGGCGCCGCGGCCTTGCCGAACGTGCCAGTCGCGGCGGTCGCGCGCTTGGCTGCCTCCCCGACGGAACCGGAAGTCGTAGCCGCCGTGCTGGCGCGTTCGATGCCGCCCAGGATCTTCTCCAGCATCGGTGTACCCCGCTCCAGCATCTCAGCGAGCATCGGCGCGGGCACCTTGGACAGCTTGGCCATCAGCTTCTGGCGAACGTCGGCCGGGAGCGCATTCAGCCGCGCTTCCAGGCGCTCGCGGACCGCATCGGGCAGTTTCGAAAGGTCGATCCGGGACTGCGACATGGCCAAATCCGAGCTGCGGCGAACCAGCAGTTTCGCCGGACGGGGCCTTGATGTCGAATGGCGGGCACGTTTAACGCCACTGAAACGGTGCCCGGGGCAGGATGCGGGGTCGGGCCGGCCCGTGTATGATGCCCACCCTGACACATCCTTTCATCCGAATCGAAGGATATACCCAAACGATGAGTACCCACCTGTTCACTTCCGAGTCCGTTTCCGAAGGCCATCCCGACAAGATGGCCGACCAGATCTCGGACGCCATCCTCGACGCCATCCTGCTGCAGGACAAGCGCGCACGCGTCGCCTGCGAAACGATGGTGAAGACTGGCGCGGCGATCGCTGCCGGCGAAGTGACCACGACCGCGTGGGTCGACATCGAGGCGATCACCCGCAAGGTGATCAACGACATCGGCTACGACAATTCCAAGGTCGGCTTCGACGGCCATACCTGCGCGATCATCAACATGATCGGCAAGCAGTCGCCGGACATCAACCAGGGCGTGGACCGCAAGAGCCCGGAAGAACAGGGCGCCGGCGACCAGGGCCTGATGTTCGGCTACGCCTGCGACGAAGCACCGGAATTCATGCCGGCGCCGATCTACTATGCGCATCGCCTAGTCGAGCAGCAGGCCAAGGTCCGCAAGCAGAAGAAGTCGCCGCTGCCGTGGCTGCGCCCGGATGCGAAGTCACAGGTGACGCTGCGCTACGACGGTCTGAAGATCGTCGGCCTGGAAGCCGTCGTGCTGTCCACCCAGCACGATGACGGCATCAAGCAGAAGGACATCGTCGAGGGCGTCTACGAGACCATCCTGAAGCCGGTACTTCCCAAGGAGTGGCTGAAGTCGCTGCCCAAGAACCGCATCCACATCAACCCGACCGGCAAGTTCGTGATCGGCGGCCCGGTCGGCGATTGCGGCCTGACCGGTCGCAAGATCATCGTCGACACCTACGGCGGCATGGCCCGCCACGGCGGCGGCGCGTTCTCGGGCAAGGATCCGTCCAAGGTCGACCGCTCCGCCGCGTACGCCGCGCGCTACGTCGCCAAGAACATCGTGGCCGCTGGCCTGGCGTCCAAGTGCGAAGTGCAGGTTTCCTACGCCATCGGCGTGGCCGAGCCGACCTCGATTTCGGTGACTACCTTCGGCACCGGGCGCATTACCGACGAGAAGATCGAGAAGCTGATCCGCAAGCATTTCGACCTGCGCCCGTTCGGCATCACCAAGATGCTCGACCTGCTGCACCCGATGTACCAGGAGACCGCGTCGTACGGTCACTTCGGCCGCAAGCCGAAGGAAATCGTGCTGCCAGGCGGCGAGAAGTTCACCAGCTTCAGCTGGGAAAAGACCGACCGCGCCGAGGCGCTGCACAAGGATGCAGGCCTGAAAGCCAAGGGCTGAGCCGCGTCCTCCGAATGATTGGGCGGGCACCTTCGGGTGCCCGTTTTGCTGTGCGGCTTACAGCCAACACCATGTTGCGCTATCGTTTCGCCTGTCTGAGACGTTCGCCGCCATCCGGCGGCAGCCGCGCCTTTGTATTCCCGGGGAGATCACCATGAGGTTTCGATTGCTTGTCGCCTTGGCGGCACTAGCCAGTTGCGGTGCGGCCTGCGCCGAGACATTCACAGCCGACCAGCTTGTAGCCAAGAACCTGGAAGTCCGAGGCGGCGCCGACAAGCTGCGCGCGGTCCGCTCGATGCATGTCCTGGGCAAGATGCGCCTGAACGGCGGACTGGAGGCAAAGATCGAGTACTGGGCAATCTCGCCGAGCCAGTGGCGCGACGAGTTCAGCCTGCAGGGCATGACCGCGATCGAAGCCTGGGACGGTACCCAGGCCTGGATGATCAATCCGTTCGAAGGGCGTCGCGATCCGCAGAAGATCAGCGCCGACGACGCCAAGGAAATGATCGAATCCGCCGATATCGCCGGCCCCCTGCTCGACTACAAGGCCAAGGGCAGCAAGATCGAGTACCTGGGCACCGAGGACATCGACGGCACCGACGCGCACAAACTGCGCGTGAGTTTCAAGAATGGCGACAGTTGGATGGTCTATCTGGATCCGGACCAGTTCCTTGAGATCCGCATCGTCCACCACCGCATGATCCGCGGCCAGGAACGCGTGGTCAGCACCGATCTGGGCGAGTACGAGAAGGTCGATGGCATCTACTTCCCGTTCGAGATGGGCAACAGCCACATAGATTCGATGAGCTTGAACCCGGTGCTTGATTTGAAAATGTTTTCCTTTCCCGCAGTCGCAAAGCACTGAGCCCGGAGCCCACGAATGAAGATGATGACCTCGCTATCGGCCGCGCTCCTGCTTGCATCGGCATCGGCATCGACTGCCGCGCAGACGCCGGCGCAACTCGACCAGAGCGTAATTTCCGGACTCGGCATCCGCAACATCGGCTCGGCGACGATGAGCGGGCGCGTTTCGGCTGTTGCCGCCGCCCATGAGAAGAACGGGGACACCGTACTTTATGTCGGCGCGGCCAGTGGCGGCGTCTGGAAGTCCACTGACGGCGGCACGACCTTCAAGCCAAAATTCGACAAACAACCCGTGCAGTCGATCGGCGCCATAGCCATCGATCCGACCAAGACCGACACGATCTGGGTCGGCACCGGCGAGGCCTGGACGCGCAACTCGGTCTCGATCGGCGACGGCATCTATCGTTCCACCGATGGCGGCGAAACCTGGGCCAACATGGGAGTTCCGCAGTCCGAGCGCATCGTCAAGATCGCGGTCAATCCGGCCAACGGCAATCTGGTTTTCGCCTGCGTCACCGGCAAACTCTGGAGCGACTCGAACGAACGCGGCGTCTACCGCAGCAGCGACGCCGGCAAGACCTGGGCGCTGGTGCTCAAGGGCGGCAACGGCTCCACCGGCTGTGGCTCGATGAGCATGGACGCGAAGAATCCGAACACCCTGTTCGCCTCGCTCTGGGATTTCCGGCGCCAGGGCTGGACCTTCCGCTCGGGTGGCGAGAACGCCGACGCGCCGTCGGGCAGCGGCCTGTATCGCTCCGATGATGGTGGCTCACGCTGGACCGAGATCACGCCCGCGGCTAACAAGGGATTCCCCGGCAAGCCCTATGGCCGCATCGCGGTGGCGGTTGCGCCATCCAACAGCCAGGTCGTGTACGCCTTCGTGGAATCCGCCAAGGGCGCGCTGTACCGCTCCGAGGACGGCGGCAAGACTTGGGATCGTCGCGACGACAGCCAGAACATGCTCTGGCGGCCGTTCTACTTCGCCAACCTGATCATCGATCCGAGCAATCCCGATCGCGTTTTCAAACCTGACGGCCCCTTGATCCAGAGCCTGGACGGCGGCAAGACTTTCGCCAACGTCAGCGGCGGCGCCCATGGCGATTTCCATGACCTGTGGATCGATCCGAAAGACCCCAGCCAGGTCATTGCCGGCGATGACGGCGGCCTGTGGTTCTCGAAGGATGGCGGCAACGGCTGGTGGCGCGGCAACAACCTGCCGATTTCCCAGTTCTATCATGTCAGCGTCGATGATCAGGATCCGTACCGGGTTTATGGCGGCCTGCAGGACAACAGTTCCTGGGTCGGCGATTCCTCCTATCCCGGCGGCATTACCAATTCGCGTTGGGAAAACATGTATGGCGGCGACGGCTTCTGGATGTTCGCCGATCCGTCCGATCCGGATTATCTTTATGCCGAGGCGCAAGGCGGCTACATCGGCCGCGTAAACCGGCACACCCATATGTCGCGTGACATCCAGCCGCGCGCCAACGATGGCGAAAAGCTGCGCTGGAACTGGAATACGCCGATCCACATGTCGGCCAATGAAAAAGGCACGCTTTACATCGGCGCACAGGTTCTTTTCCGCAGCCGCGACCATGGCCAGACCTGGGACCGGATTTCGCCGGACCTGACCAGCAACGATCCGAAAAAGCAGCTGCAGGAACAATCCGGCGGCATCACCGTGGACAACTCCGCGGCGGAAATGCACACCACCATCTACAGCATCAGCGAGTCGCCCAGGGACGGCAAGGTGATCTGGGTCGGCACCGATGATGGCAACGTGCAGGTCACCCGGGATGGCGGAAAAAGCTGGACCAACGTAACGGCGAACGCCCGCGTGCCGGCAAATTCCTGGGTCTCGTACATCGATGCCAGTCAATTCGACGCCGGCACTGCCTATGTCACCTTCGACCGGCACACCTTCGGCGACATCGCTCCGATGGTTTACAAGACCAGCAACTTTGGCGCCAGCTGGCAGCCACTGGTGTCCGCCGCACAGGCCAAGGGCCTGCGTGGTTATGCCCACGTGGTGCGCGAGGATCCGGTCAAGCGCGGCCTGCTTTACGTGGGCACCGAGTTCGGGTTGTGGATTTCCAATGACGACGGCGGCAGCTGGGCCCAGTTCAAGGGCGGTGATTTTCCGTCGGTGGCGGTTCGCGACCTGGTCATCCAGGGTCGTGACAGCGACCTCGTGCTGGCGACCCATGGCCGCGGCATCTGGATCATCGATGACCTGACGCCGCTGCGAGCGCTGACTCCGACGCTGTTGCAGCAAGAGGCCGTTTTCCTGCCCACCCGCCCGCAGCAGCAGCGGATCGACAGCTCCGGCGGCTGGCCGGAAGGCGACGCCAGTTACTCGGGCCAAAGCGCCAGCGATGACGTGGTCATCACCTACTACCAGAAATCGCGCCACCTGTTCGGCAAGCTCAAGCTTGAAGTGCTTGACGCGCAAGGCAACCTGATCGATACCTTGCCTGCCAGCAAGCGTCGCGGAATCAATCGGGTCGACTGGTCGATGAGCGTCAAGCCGCCGCTGGTTCCGCCGGCAGCGCAGATCGCCGGCAGCGCCACACGGGGCCCGCGCGTGGTGCCGGGACTCTACACAGTGCGCATGACCAAGGGCGCGCAGACCTATGAGACGAAGATAAACATCGAACTGGATCGGCGCGTGCCGTTCAACATCGCGGACCGCCAGGCGCAGTTCCATGGGGCAATGAAGGTGCATGGCATGTTCGGCGAGATGAGCGACCTGGTCGCCGGAATCCAGGCCGTTCGCGAGGGCGCCGCCAGCGCCAGCGAGAAGCTGCCG
>JANPDF010000005.1:0-10296 GCA_031431355.1 Gammaproteobacteria bacterium | reverse complement strand
CATCGCGGACTCAGCTGCCTGCACCGCGCGAGATTTTGCCCGACAGTCCGCGACCCTCAGACGTTGCGCGGGAGCGTGGTCAGCGCTGGTCATCGAGCGGCGGTGCTGCGCCCGGCGCCGATTCCTGCACGCCGTCGACGTCTTCCTGTTCCGCGCTGATCACGGTCATCGGCTGGCCGGTGGTCTTCGGCAGCACCGCCGCGTCGGTCAACACTACCGTGGCGCCGGGCTTGAGCGCGTCGTAGACCAGCTTGGCAAATTCCGGTGGCACCGAGATGCGGCGAATCACTTCACTGTCGAAGGTGTCGCCGGCCCTGGCCTCGTAACCGGGCATCGGAATCGATTGCCAACGCAACGCGGCGCGATCCGGCACCACCGCACTGGGCGTGCTTCCGCTGCCGGCGAGCAGCACATAGGCTTGGGTGCCGAACAGGCCGACGCCGGGGGCGATGTTGATCCGCGCACGGCCGATCTCCACGCCGTTGCGGATCACCAGCACGCGCTGGTCGGCGCTGCTGACCAGCACGGTCAGGGCGCCATCCGGGGATTTCTCCGGGTGCCACTGGTGCGGTTGTGCCCACGGCAGCGCGGTCACGTCCTGCGTGTTGAGCACCGGCCGGGTGCCGGGCGCGAACAGGCCCGGATGGACCAGCTCGGAATCGTGCTGCGCCTCGGAGGCGACCACCACGGTCATGCTGAAGTTGGTTACGTCGAACAGACGCCGCGCGAATTCGTAGGGCAGGCGCACGCAGCCGTGCGAGGCCGGGTAACCGGGCAGGCGACCGGCGTGCAGCGCCACGCCGTCCCAGGTCAGCCGCTGCATGAACGGCATCGGCGCGTCGTCATACAGGTTGGACTTGTGGTCCTTGTGCTTCTGCAGGATGGTGAACACGCCGGTCGGCGTCTCGTACCCCGTCTTGCCAGAGCTCACCGTGCTCACGCCAATGCGCAGGCCATTGCGATACACGTAGGCGCGCTGCTCATCGAGGCTGATCACCATCACCAGCGGGCCGGCCGGGACCGCTTCCGGCGACCAGATGAACTCGCCTGGCTTGAGCGCCGACGGCGGCGTGTCGATCGGCGAGGACTGCTTGGCGCCCTGCGCATGCGCCTGGCCGACCAGCAGGGACAACAGCAAGGCGAGAGTCCGGATCATGGCTGGACCAACGCGGCGCGCGGCCATCACAGGACGCGCAGGAACGCCGCCTTGAGGTAGCGGCTTTCCTTTACGTGGGCCATGAACGGATGGTCGCCGCCGGCGCCGGAGACCTTGAGCACCTGCACGCTGCGGCCGGCATAGAACGCGGCGCGGCGGAGCATGTCGAGGAACTCTTCCTCGCTGACCAGACCGGTGCACGAACAGGTCAGCAGGATGCCGCCGGGCTTGACCACGGTCATCGCCAGCTTGTTCATGTCGTTGTATTTCTTCAGCGCCGCAATCACCTGCTCGCGGTCGCGGGTGAGCTTGGCCGGATCCAGGATGACCACGTCGAACAGTTCGCCGGCGGCGGCGGCATCGCGCAGGTACGGAAACAGGTCCGACTGCACGAACTTGATCCTGGCGTTGTTGAGGTGGGCGTTCTTGCCGGCGATCTCCAGGATCTCCTCATCCAGGTCGATGCCGATCACTTCCTCGGCGCCGCCGCGGGCCTTGGCGTAGATCGCGAAGCCGCCGGAGTTGCAGCAGATGTCGAGCACGCGCTTGCCCTGGGTGAAGCGCGCCAGGTACTCGCGGTTGTCGCGCTGGTCGGCGAAGAACCCGGTCTTGTGGCCGCTGCCCGGGCTGGCGCGGAACTTCAGTCCGTTTTCGGTGATCACGCTCGGCGCCGGCGGCTCGGGCGAGCGGAAGTCGAAGCTCTCCTGCTTCTGCACATGTTCCTCGGCGAAACTGTAGAAGCGGCAGCCGGGGAAGGCCTCGCGCAGCGCCGCGTAGATCCACTCGCGGTGGCGGAAGGCGCCGGCCGAGAAGAACTCGACCACGATTAGGTCGCCGTAGCGATCGACCACCAGCCCGGAGATGCCGTCGCCTTCGGAATGGATAACCCGCCAGGCGTCCGTCGTCTCGTCCAGCCTGAGCACGTCGCGGCGAAGGGAGACCGCCTCGCGCACCTTGCGCACGAACCAGGCTTCGTCGATCGCCTCCTCGAAGTCCTCGGTCAGCACCCGCAGCGCGATCCGCGAATGGCCGTTGTAGAAGCCGCGGCCGACCCAGTGGCCGGTGTTGTCGACGATCTCCACGATCGAGCCGGGCTTGGGCTTGGCGACCGGCTTCTCGACCATCTTCTGGAAGATCCAGGGGTGGTTGGAGCGGCGCTCGATCTTCAGGTGGACGACGGGGAGTTCGGTGCTGGTCATGCACGGCATTGTACCGGCTCGGGGAATTGGGGCCCGTGCACATGACTTTCACACCGTGACGCGATACCCTGCGGCCAGAAGGGGAGTAGCTCCCGCTGCCGAGGTCGTCAATACGAGGGTTCGCCCTCCGGTCCGGCAGGCAAGCACCGCTTGCGAGCAAGACCTTCGCCCGTCGTGGCGAAGGTCTGTCCGAAAAACAGCCCTGCGTCCGATGGACGCGGGGCTTTCTTTTTCCGGAGCGCAAGCATGCACAGCATTGGTACTCCCCTCATGTGGGCCGGCTTCCTGGCCTTCATCGTCATGGCCCTGTGGGTCGACCTGCGCGTCTTGCGCCGCAATGGCCCGCATGCGGTCGGCACCCGCGAGGCGCTGATCTGGAGCGCGGCCTGGATTGGCCTGGCGCTGCTGTTCAATGCCGGCCTGTACTGGTATCTGCAGCAGTCCGTGCCTGCGGCCGAGGCGCAGCGCGTGGCGCTGGAGTTCCTGACCGGCTACCTGGTGGAAAAGGCGCTGGCGGTCGACAACATCTTTGTGTTCCTGATGCTGTTCAACTACTTCGGCGTGCCGGCGGCGTCGCAACAGCGGGTGTTGGTGTTCGGCGTGCTTGGCGCCATCGTGCTGCGCGCGTTGCTGATCGTGGTCGGCGCGGCGCTGATCGCCAAATTCCACTGGATTCTGTATCTGTTCGGCGCGTTCTTGCTGCTGACCGGCGCCAAGATGCTCTGGGCTGCGGGCAAGCAGCCGGACCTGGAACGCAACCCGGTGCTGCGCTGGATCACCAGCCACCTGCCGCTGACCAAGGGCTACCATGGCGAAGCGCTATGGATCGGCGAACGCGGCCATCGCCGCTACACACCGCTGTTCGTTGTGTTGGTGATGATCGGCGTGACCGACGTGATCTTCGCGGTCGACTCGATCCCGGCGATCTTTGCCATCACCACCGATCCCTTCATCGTGCTCACCTCCAACGTGTTTGCCGTGCTCGGGCTACGCGCGCTGTATTTCCTGCTCGCCGGCATGGTCGAGAAATTCCACCTGCTCAGCTACGGACTGGCCGGCGTGCTGATGTTCATCGGCGCCAAGATGCTGCTGGCCGAGGTGGTCACCATCCCGGTGGCGCTGTCGCTGGGCGTGGTGGCGGCGGTGATCGCGGCCTCCATGCTGCTCAGCCTGTGGATCGCGCCACGGCCGCGGCAGGCGCTTGAGTAGGCCGCCCGCGTCCCCCATGTAGCTGCAATGGACCCCACCGACCTCGATCCGGATCTCGCCGCCGCGCCAGCCGTGCTGCAGCGCTTCAAGCGCGCGCTCAACTGGAGCATGGCGGCGGTGATCGTGCTGTGCGCGGTGTTCTACCTGCAGTCCGCAATTGGCGACCTGCGTCCTTACTCGATCCATCCGCAGGACCCCGGCGGCCTGCTGGGCGTGTTGACCGCGCCGTTGCTGCACGGCTCGATCGGCCACCTCGGCGCCAATGCGCTGTCGGTGCTGATCCTGGGCCTGCTCTCGGGCACGGTGTTCCCGCGGGCGACGCTGCGCGCGCTGCCGGTGATCTGGCTGGGCTCGGGCCTGGGCACCTGGCTGATTGCCACCGGCGGCTTCCACCTGGGCGCCAGCGGCGTCACCCATGGCCTGGGCTTCCTGCTGTTCACCCTGGCCGTGCTGCGCCGCGACCGGCCGGCGATCGCGGCGGCGCTGATTGCCTTCTTTTTCTTTGGCGGCATGCTGATGACCGTGCTGCCGCAGGAGCTGGGCGTGTCCTGGGAGTACCACCTGTCCGGCGCGGCATTCGGGATCCTGGCCGGCGTGGCTTGGCGCCGGGCCGATCCGGGGCCACCGGGTCGTCGCTACAGCTGGGACGACGAGCCTGACCCGGAGGCCGTGCTCGCCGCCGACCCGCTTGAGCTGCCCGCGCCGCACGGTGTCCCGGTGCTGTGGCATCGGCCGGAGCCGGAGTCCGGGAAAGTGCTGCCGTTTCGGCCCCGGGATCGGGATTCCGTGAACTAGTTCACAGTTTCATCTGAACCTCAGCACGTAACTTGCGCGGAGAGATTGTGGTTCCAACGCCGGGAGCCCCCTTGGGCTGGCAGTTCGACATCCGCACCGCGTTGTTCCTGGGAGCGTTTCTGACGCTGCTGACCGGCGTCCTGTTGTTCTCGGTGCGCCGGCATTTCGCCAGCAACCTGCAGGCCAGCCTGCGCTGGTGGATCCTGGCGATGGCGACGCACCCGCTCGGTTTCCTGCTGATCTCGCTGCGCGGGGTGCTCAGCGACTGGTGGACCGCGGTGGTCGCCAACACGCTGTTGGCACTGTCTTTCGCGGCCTTCGCGATCGCCTTGCGCACCTTCAACGGCAGTCCGCAACGGCGCGAGCAGCTGTACTTGCTGGTCGCAGCGACCGCGGTGCTGGCGGTCTACTACACCCAGATCGACGACAACCTGCCGATGCGCATCGGCAGCATCTCCATGGTGTTCGCCCTGTTGCTCGGCGCCAGCGCGCGCGCGATCTACCGACGCGGGCAGCCGCTCAATGCGATCACCCACGTCACCGGCAGCCTGTTCGCGGCCGGCACGGTGGTGATGGCCTATCGCGCGGTCGTTTATCTGTTCGCCCTGGCGCCGATCCCGGACACGGTGTTTGTGGTGACACCGCTGCAAGTGGCCGCCTACGCGTTGGGCGGCCTGCTGCCGGTGGTCAGCACCATCGGCTTCCTGTTGATGTGCACCGAATACAACCAGCAGGAGCTGGCCAAAGCCGCGCGGCTGGACTACCTGACCGGCATCTGCAATCGCCGCGCCATCGAGGACCTGGCCGGGCGCAGCATCGCCGCGGCGCGCCGGCACGGCATCCCGCTGGCGATGATGATCGTGGACGTTGACCACTTCAAACGCATCAATGACGAATACGGCCACGAGGCCGGCGACTACGCACTGGTGGAAACAGTACGTCGGATCCGAGAAAGCCTGCGCTCGGAGGATCTGGTCGGTCGGCTCGGCGGCGAGGAGTTCGTCGCAGTCATGCCCAACACCGATGGCATCGCCGCGCTGGCGGCGGCCGAGCGCATGCGCGCCTCGTTCTCGGAAGAGCCGATGCACATCGGCGGCGGCGACATCGTCATCACCGTGTCGGTGGGCGTGGCCGTGCTCGATGCCCAGGACCAGCAGTATTCGCACCTGCTGCGCCGGGCCGACCGGGCCATGTACGCCGCCAAGTCAGCCGGTCGCAACCGGGTGATGCTCGACGGCGTGTCTGCTTGATTGGCGATAGACTGCGCGTAATCGAGTCCAAGCCACTGCCATGATCCAGCCGCAACGCGTCGAACACCTCGCTACCGACAAAGGCTCCGTGCCGGTGTACACCACCGCCGTGGTCGAGCAGCCCTGGGACAGTTACAGCACGACCGACCACGAGGTCTGGCGCGCGCTATTCCGCCGCCAGCGCGAGATCCTGACTAGCCGCGCCTGCGACGAGTTCTTTGCCTCCCAACGGGAGATGGGCATCGGCGAAGACGCGATCCCGCGCTTTTCCGAACTCAACGTGCAACTCGGCGCCAAGACCGGCTGGCAGTTGATCGGCGTGCAGGGCCTGCTGCCGGAACTGGATTTCTTCGAGCACCTGGCCAATCGTCGGTTTCCGGTGACCTGGTGGATCCGCACCCCCGAGCAACTGGACTACCTGTCGGAACCGGACCTGTTCCACGACCTGTTCGGGCACGTACCTCTTCTGATGAACCCGATCTTCGCCGACTACATGGAGTCTTACGGCAAGGGCGGCGTCAAAGCGCACGGCATTGGCCCCGAAGCCCTGGCGCAGCTAACGCGACTGTATTGGTACACCGTGGAGTTCGGCCTGCTCAACACCGCGGCGGGGCTGCGCATCTACGGCTCCGGCATCGTCAGCTCGGGCGGCGAAAGCCGGCACTGCCTGGAATCGCCGGCGCCGAACCGACTCGGTTTCGACCTGCTGCGGGTGATGCGCACGCGCTACCGGATCGACACCTATCAGAAGACCTACTTCGTCATCGACAGCTTCGAGCAATTGTTCGAGGCGACGCTGCCCGATTTCCGTCCGCTGTACGAGCAGCTGACCGACCAATCCACCATTCCGGCCGGCGACGTGCTGGCCAGTGACAAGGTGTTCCAGCGCGGCAGCGGCGAGGGCTGGCTGCTCGACGGCGACGTCTAGCGCTTACGGCACCAGCGGGAATTCTTCGCGCGCCGGATAGAAGCCATTGAGGTCGATGCCGGCGACTGCCGCGCCGGCCGCCACGGTAACCGTCTTCAACTGATCCGGGCAGGGTGCCTGGATACACTGCACCGGCTGCACGTGGCCGCCGACGCGCATGTCGCCTTCGACCAGCCGAGCGACCAACTGGTAATCACCGGCGGACAAGTGGTCGATGCGATAGAGCGCGCGGCCCGCCGGGCTGTCGGTGCAGCCGCGCGACTCGGCGCCGAGCGCGCAGATGCGCATCGCCGGCGCCACTTCCGAGGGGTAGATGATGCGTCCGCTGATCGAGCCGCTGGCCGGATCGGCGGGTGCGCCGCCGCCGGTGGTGGAGCAGGCGGCAAGCGCGGCGAGGGGAACCAGCAACAGCATTCGCATGGCGCAATCTCCCGGCCAACGGCGTTGGCGACGACCTACCTTGCCTGAACGCGAGTGACTGGCCGCTGAGTGCAACCGCACCGGTGCCCACGGTATCCAACTACCCACACCCCTACCTGGAATGACCCCGATGCGCTCCGCCCTGCTGCTGCTTTCGCTCTCCGCCGGCCTTGCACAGGCCACCGTGCCGACGCCGGCCGTGACCTTGTCCAGTGGCCCGGCCAAGGTCTGGATCGAACGCCTGCCCGATCGCCAGGACCTCAACTTCGAGTTCTTCATCGACAACCGCAGCGGCCAGAAACTGGAGATCGGCCGGGTCGAGCTGTCAGCCTACGACGAGCAGGACCGGCTGCTGCTGCGCCGCCTGGTCGATGGCAACGGTGTCCGCCCCAGCGTGCTGACCTTGCCCGCCCGCGAGGTCGACGCCGGCCAGCGGCTGACCGTGTTCAATCCGTTCCCCAGCTTTTCCCCGGCGCTGCCGCTGGCGCGCCTGCACTACCAGTTCGAGCTGGAAAGCGCCGATGGCAAGCAAAAGTTCAGCAGCGAGATCGACGTGCGGCCGTTGCGCCGCGAAACGCGCACCACACTGCAGCTGCCGCTGCGCGGCCGCCTGATCAACTACGACGGCCACGATTACCTGGCCCACCACCGGCGCTTCGACTACACCTTTGCGCCAATCGCGCAGATGGGCTTCCGCAGCAACTTCATGCGCTACAGCTACGACTTCGTGCCGGTCGATGCTTCCGGCGCGATGCATCGCGGTAGCGGCAAGGACAATGCCGACTACTTCGGCTTCGGCGCGGAGTTGCTCGCGGTCGGCGACGGCGTCGTGGTCGCGCTGGTCGAGGAGCACGCCGACAACCGCCAGTTCGACCAGTCGCAACTGGCGAGCAATCCGATGGTGTTGTTCGGCAACTACCTGGTGCTCGACCACGGCAACGGCGAGTTCAGCGTCTACGGCCACCTCAAGCAAGACAGCGTGCGTCCGGCCGTTGGCCAGCGCGTTCGTCGCGGCGAGCCCGTAGCGCAGATCGGCGCCTCGGGCAGCGCGATGTTTCCGCACCTGCACTATGAATTGCAGGACGGCCCGGATACCCGCGCCGAAGCATTGCCTTCCTACTTCGGTGGCTTCCGCGCCTGGGTCGGCGCGACGTCGATCAAACGCAAGCTGGCGACCGTGGATACCGGCGAGATCGTCGAGGCCGACTGAACGACTCAGGCCGGTGAATTCTCGATGCCGCGGCTGCGCGAGGCGGCATTGGTTGCGGCCCCGGCGATTTTGGCGGCCGGCCTGGGCAGGTATTTCCGACCCAGCCACAGGCGCGCCAGCGCCGCCACGCCAAGCGGGCCGAGCCAGGCGACGTTCTGCATGATCGGGCCGGCCAGCGCCGGCATCAGCCGCGGCAGGCCGAGCTGCAGGAAGGCGATGTGGGTGGCCACGCCGCAGCCGAGCATCGCGCCCAGGTGCACTTCCAGCCACCAGCGCGGGTGCGCCGGGCCGGTTTCAGCCAGACGCAGCATGCCGCGGCCGCCGAGGATGCCGACCAACGAGAAACCAAGCAGGATGGGCTGCTGGGTTGCCGCGCCCAGGCCAAGGATGGCGGCGCCGCCGGCGATGTTGGCCCAGGCCAGCCGGCTAAGGCCCACGCCGGCATAGGCGGCGAAGTCGCGCTTGTGGCCGATCGCATACCAGCCCTGCCAAAGTGCGGTCGCAGTGATCAGCAACAGGTAGAACAGGAAGCAGCCGAACACGAGGCTGAAGTTCAGCAGCGCACGCGCGCTCAGCGGGATGGCCGGCAGCAGTAGTCCAATCATGGCCAGCACATAGAGCTTGCCGGCGAGCTTGTGCGGCACGCTGCCCTTGCGCGCAAGCGCGGCAACCCAGTAAGTGACCAGGGCGGCGACGCCGAGGCCGACATGGGTAAACAGCGTGATCTGGTAGGCAGTCATGGCAGTGCTCCTGTTGGCCGTGACCACAATGACGGCGCGCCCGGTCCGGCGAAGGTGCCAGCGGTCATCGCCTGCTGGTGCCGGAAGTCACCTTTTGCAGTCGATGCCTTGAGCTGCGCCGCGCATCGGGCCAAGCTGGCCGCATGTGGAATCGCCTGCGTCCGTTGCTTGATCCGATGAACCTCGCCGCTTACGGCGCCTGGCTGGCGATCGGCGGCGAGCTGTGGTCGTTCGCGCCAAACGGCACCGGCCTGGTCGCCGGCCCGGCTTTGTGGCCGCTGCTGATTGCACTGCACGCCGCCTTTCTCGCGCTGTTCGTGGGACGCCAGGCGATCCGCCCGAACTCCAGCACGCTGCCGACCGCGGGGGTGCTGGCCTCGGTGTGGGCGCAGCTGGCGGCGGCGCTGATGATGATCGCGCTGGCCCGCTACGGCTCGGTGCCGGTGCTGTTGATCATTGTCATGGCGCAGCTGGCGCAGCTGCATTCGGTACGCGTGCTGGTTCTGTTGTTCGTGCTGGTCAACGTGCTGCTCTACCTCATCCTGCGCTTCCAGTGGCAGGCTTCGGCTCCGCTGTTCGGCTTGCTGATCAACGCCAGCTTCCAGCTGTTCGCAATCATGACCTCCTGGTATGCCCATACCGCGCAGCGCTCGCGCGATGCGCTGGCGGCAGTCAATGCCGACCTGCTGGCCACGCGTACGCTGCTCGACGAGAGCGTGCGCGACTCCGAGCGCCTGCGCCTGTCGCGCGAGCTGCACGACGTCGCCGGACACAAGCTGACCGCGCTCAAGCTCAACCTGCGCGCGCTGCAGCGGCAACCGGCGCTGGCCGAGAACGCGCAGCTGGCGCTGTGTGCGCAACTGGCCGACGAGTTGCTCGGCGATATCCGCGGCGTGGTCCAGCAGATGCGCCTGCACGACGGGGTCGACCTGCGCGAGATGATCGAACGACTGGCGGCGCCGTTTCCGCGGCCGCACCTGCACCTGGACATGGATGCCGGCATGCGCGTGCCCTCGCTGGAGCAGGCCGAGGCAGTGTTGCGCACCGTGCAGGAAGCCCTGACCAACGCAGCGCGGCACGCCGGCGCCGAGAACCTGTGGTTGTCGGTGCACCGTCGCGACGGCGCGCTGCGACTGGACTTTCGCGACGACGGTCGCGCCAGTGGCGGCGAGCTGCGCTTTGGCAATGGCCTGACCGGCATGCGCGAACGCCTGGAGGCAGTCGGCGGAGGCGTCGATGCCCGCCGCGCCGACAGTGGCGGCGTGCGACTGTCGGCCTGGCTGCCGGTACCGGCATGAGCGCTCACGCGCGCGCGGCTGCGTTCGATGGCTGAGCCGGAAGCAAGCGTGCGGCTGGCCTTGGCCGATGACCAGGCGCTGGTGCGCAGCG
>JANPDF010000004.1:0-3436 GCA_031431355.1 Gammaproteobacteria bacterium | reverse complement strand
CGCGGAATCGAGCTCGCCTTGATGCTGGCATCGTTGGTCTTGCCTTGCCGGGCGTAGCGCAGACGGACGACTTGGTCCTGCTTGAGCTTGCCGAGCAGTCCGCGCGCGCTCTCGACGGCCTTCTCGCCGCTGCCAGCGATCGACTTGCCGTCCACCATCAAGAGCACATCGCCCGTGCGCAAACCCGATTTCATCGCCGGGCTGCCCGGCGTGATCGCGGCCACGCGCACGCCCGCGGCGGCGGGATTGGGCGCCATCACGATGCCAAGTCCAGGGCCCGAGCGGAAGTCGCCGCCCTGGATCTTCTCGATCTGCACTTCGCGCTCGCCATCGCCGCCGGGCCGATGCTTGAAGTGGACCTCGCGGCCATCGCCGGCGCCGGGTGCCCGCCGCTCGATCCGGATTTCCTGGTGCTCGTCGTCATCACCGAGAATCTCGACGGTTACGTCGTCGTCATCCCGGAGCGCACGTGGCGCGTGGCGCTCGCCCTGTCGCACGATTACCCGGACGTCGGTGCCGTCGCCCAGTTGTTTGGACAAGGTCTCGATGCGCTCGACCAGCCTGTCGATCTCCGCCCGGGCAGCCTGTTGCTGGGCGGTACCGGCTTTTTGCGGTTCCTTGGCCTGCGCAACGCCGACCGCGAGAACGGCGCCGACGATGATGGAGAGAAGCTTGAGTTTCATGGTGTCTCCTGGGACAAAGGGAAAACGGATCAGTAGGCCGCGACCAGCGCGACGTCGAGGTTGCGGCCTTCGGAGGCCAGGTAGTGGCGCGAGGTTTCTACGGCGGCGAGGTTGCGCAGCAACTGCACTCGCTGCCGCCACAGCAGTAGTTGGCCGGACGCATCGCGGCTGGCTTGCAGCTTCTCGTCCAGTGCATGCAGGCGATCGTCGAATTCCAGGCTCAGCGTGGCGGCCGTCGCGCTGCTGGCACCGGCGTCGCTGAGCGCCGCGACCAGGCGCTCAAGCCGCGCCGATTCCGCCATCACTCCAGCGAGCGCTGCGCTGTCCCCGGCCCGGGTGGTCGTGGCCGCCACTTGCGGCGCTTCCGATCCGCGCTGCGGCAAGCCCCACGGCAGCAGCATCAATCCGACCAGCCCCGCTGCGAGCGCGAGCGGCCAGCGAGGCCGCGCGCGTGCTCGCGGCAGGCGCGCAGCAAGTGCCGCCCACGCATCGCCGGGGAGCGATTCCAGCGGCAGCGCGCGCAGGGCAGCGCCCAGCGGGATGCCGGCCGCGTCGAACTCTTCGTCAACCATGGCTGACCGCCTCCGTGTCCAGGTGCAACAGGCCGCGCAGCTTGCGGGTGCCGCGCGCCAGCTGCGATTTCGAGAACGACACGGTCTTGCCTGTCGCTTGGGCAATCTCTTCGTGGGTGAAACCTTCCGCGTGATAAAGCCAGAGAACGCTTCGCGTGGCGCCGGGCAGGCGGCCCATTGCCTGCCCGAGGATGGCCGCGTCGGCCGCGCGCGGCGGCAGCAACAGGTCCTGGGCGGCGAAGTCGCTCTCGTCGAATTCCTCGACCGCCTGGAAACGGCCGCGCTTGCGCAGCCGCATCAGTGCCTCGTTGACCGTGACCTGGCGCAGCCAGCCCCAGAACGGCGAATCGCCGCGAAACTCTCCAATCCGGTCGAATAGTTTGAGCATGGTGTCCTGGAGGATGTCCTGGGCTTCCTCGCGCTGACCGCACAGGCGCAGTGCGAGCGTGAAGACGGGCCGTTCGAACCATCGGTACAACTGCTCGAACGCCGCCGCCTCGCCACACCTGGCGCGGACGAGCAGTGCGTCGGGCACATCGATCGCGAAGGACGAGGGCGGGCTCACACTGACCATGGATGCACCAGGGCGGAAAAGGGTCGCAGCCGGTCGCGCAGGGGCCGGGCGCATTCCTTATACTCCCGGGAACCTTGCACTGGAGCACACCGATGGGCGGCCTGACCCTGTTGACCTACATCCTGGTAATTGCCGGCGTCATCGTGCTGGTAAAGACGGTGCGCATGGTCCCGCAGGGCTTCGAGTGGACGGTCGAGCGCTTCGGCAAGTACACCCATACGATGAGCCCCGGCCTGCACTTCCTGATGCCGGTGGCGCAGACGGTCGGGCGCAAGGTCAACATGATGGAGCAGGTGCTGGAAGTGCCCAGCCAGGACGTCATCACCAAGGACAATGCGGTGGTGAAGGTGGACGGCGTGATTTTCTTCCAGGTTCTGGACGCGGCCAAGGCCGCCTATGAGGTTTCCAACCTGGAGCAGGCGACGATCGCGCTGGTGATGACCAACATTCGCACCTCGATTGGCTCGCTGGACCTGGATGAGTCGCTGTCCAAGCGCGACGAGATCAATACGCGGCTGCTCAGCGTGGTCGACCACGCGACCGGCCCCTGGGGTATCAAGGTCAACCGGATCGAACTCAAGGACATCCAGCCGCCGCGCGACCTGGTCGATTCGATGGCCCGGCAGATGAAGGCCGAGCGCGAGAAGCGTGCACAGATCCTCGAGGCGGAGGGCTCGCGGGCGTCGGAGATCCTGCGCGCCGAGGGCGACAAGCAGGCTGCGGTGCTGCAGGCCGAAGGAAAGCGCGAGGCCGCGTTCCGCGAGGCCGAAGCACGCGAACGCCTGGCCGAGGCCGAGGCCAAGGCGACCACCATGGTGTCCCAGGCGATTTCGCAGGGCAACGTGCAGGCGATCAACTACTTCATCGCGCAGAAGTACATCGAGGCGCTGAAGGAATTCGCCACCTCGCCGAACCAGAAACTTTTCATGTTGCCGATGGAAGTCACCGGCGTGCTCGGCTCGCTTGCCGGCATCGCTGAACTGGCCAAGGACAGCCTCAGGCCATCGGCGGCGATCGCCAAGCCGGCGCGTCCGGAGTCCTGACCGATGCGCGGTGACGTGATTGCCTGGGCTTGCCTGGCGCTGATTTTGATCACGGCGGAAGTGCTCGCGCCCGGCGTGTTCATGCTCTGGCTGGGCATCGCCGCGGCGCTGGTGTTTGCGCTGGTGTTGCTGGTGCCGGGGATTCCGCTGCCCTGGCAGGCGCTCGCGTTCATCGTGTTTTCGTTTGTCTCGATCGTGGTGTACCGGCGCTGGTTCCGCGCCAGTGCCGAGCGCAGCGACCAGCCATTGCTCAACCGCCGCGCCGAGCAGTTCGTCGGCAAGGTGGTGGTGCTGGAATCGGCGATCGTGAACGGCTTCGGCCGGATCAAGGTCGGCGACGCGCTCTGGACGGTGACCGGGCCCGACTTGCCGGCCGGCGCTACGGTGCGCGTCACCGCGGCCGACAGCATGACCCTACAGGTAGTCCCGAACCCCTGATCTGCGATAATGCGCGTCTTTCCCTTTGTCCGGATCGATGATGAGCAAGCAGACCATCTACAACGCCACCCACCGCGCGCTGGGCGCCAAGATGGTCGACTTCGGCGGCTGGGACATGCCGATCCA
>JANPDF010000003.1:0-3347 GCA_031431355.1 Gammaproteobacteria bacterium | reverse complement strand
ACGTCGCTGCGCACCATCGCGTTGACGAACACCGCGCCAGCGCGGATCCGTCGTGCCACCGCCTCGCCGCGGGCGCGGTCACGCGACCATACGCTCGCGCCGAGTCCGAAACTGGTGTCATTGGCCATACGCGCTGCATCCTCGTCGTCGTCCGCCCGCAGGATGCTAGCCACCGGTCCGAACAATTCCTCGGAATACGCAGACATACCGGGCACGACCCCATCGAGCACCGTCGCCGGGTAGTCGGCGTAGCCTGCGCCCGGCTTGCCGCCAAGCAACAGCCTGGCACCGGACCCAACGCTGGCCTGAACCTGGCGCTGCAGTTCCTCGCGCAGGTCGGCGCGTGCCAGCGGCGCCAGCGTGGTCGACTCCGCGCCAGGATCGCCGATCCGCAGCTTGGCAGCGGCGGCGACGAAACGGCGCACGAACTCATCGGCGATGCCGGCGGTGACGATGAAGCGCTTGGCCGCGATGCAGGTCTGTCCGGCATTGCCGAAGCGCGAGCTGATCGCCTGCGGGATGGTGGCGTCGAGGTCGGCGTCGTCGAGCACCACGAAAGGATCGCTGCCGCCGAGTTCGAGCACGCATTTCTTCAACGCCTTGCCGGCGCTGGCGCCTACCGAGCGCCCCGCCTGCTCGCTGCCGGTCAGGGTCACGGCCTGCACGCGCGGATCGGCGATCACGGTCGCGGCCTTCTCGTTGTCGATGTGCAGCACACCGAACACGCCTGCGGGCAGGCCGGCCGCGTGCAAGGCCGCGGCGATGGCGTCGGCGCAGCGCGGCACATTTGTGGCGTGTTTTAGCACCGCGACGTTGCCGGCCATCAGCGCTGGCGCCAGGAAGCGGAACACCTGCCAGATCGGGAAATTCCACGGCATGATCGCGAACACGCAGCCGATTGGCTCGTAGCCGACGTAGCTCTTCACCGCCTCGGTGGCAACCGGTTGCTCCTGCAGGTAGGCACCAGCGTTCTGTGCGTAGTAGTCGCAGGCAGCGGCGCACTTCTCGACCTCCGCCAGCGCCTCGCGGCGCAGCTTGCCCATCTCGGCCGACATGATCGCCGCGAACTCTTCGCGGCGCGCGCGCAGCTCGGCGCCGACGCGCCGGAGATAGGCGCCGCGCGAGTCGAGCGGCAATGCCGCCCACGGTTCGAAGCCGCGTCGCGCCGCTTCCAGCGTGGAATCGACGACGTCGCGGCCCTGGTACTGGTAGCGATACTCGACCTGCCCGGTCCAGGGATTGATGGTCTCGACGTCCATGGTCTTCGCTGCCGTCGGCATGGCCTTCCTACTCCTGCTGCAGCGCCAGTTGCATGTCGCGCATCCGTCGCTTCTCGTCGCGTGCCATCAGCCACCAAGCGAACACCGCAGCCACCGACACGGCCAGGATCATCAGCGTCGCCAGCGCATTGATCTTCGGGCTGAGTCCGAGCCGCACCGAGGAAAATACCTTCATCGGCAGTGTCGTTGAGGATGGACCGGAAACGAAGCTGGCGACGACCAGGTCATCAATGGACAACGTGAAGGCGAGCAACCAGCCCGATACAAGAGCCGGCATGATGATCGGCAGGGTGATCAGGAAGAACACCTTGACCCGGTTGGCGCCCAGGTCCATGGCCGCTTCCTCGATCGACTTGTCCAGCTCGCCCAGGCGCGAAGAGATCACCACGGCCACGAAGGCAACGCAGAAAGTGACGTGCGCGATCCAGATGGTGGTCATGCCCCGCGCGATGCCGAGCGAGACGAACAGCAGCAGGATGGACAGGCCGGTGATCACTTCCGGCATCACCAGGGGCGCGGTGATCAGGGCGCCGAACAGTGTCTTGCCGCGAAACGGACGGAACCGCGTCATCACCATCGCCGCGACGGTGGCCAGCACGACCGATGCGGTCGCGGTGAAGAAAGCAATGCGGATGCTCACCCACGCGGCATCCATGATGCCCTTGTCGCGAAACAGCTCGCCATACCACTTGAAGGAGAATCCCGCCCAGACGGTGACCAGCTTGGACTCGTTGAACGAATACACGACCAGGCTGAGTATCGGCGCGTACAGGAACACGAAGCCCAGCACCAGCATGGCGCGCAACAGCGGCGACAGGCCGGCGCGCGGCGTCATGTCAGCTTGCCCTCCAGTTCCTTGGCCTCGTAGTGGTGGAAGACCAGGATCGGAACCAGCAGCATCATCAACATCACCGTGGCCACTGCCGATGCCACCGGCCAGTCACAATTATTGAAGAACTCGTCCCACAGGACCTTGCCGATCATCAGCGTGGACGGCCCACCGAGCAGTTCGGGAATCACGAACTCACCAACCACCGGGATCAGCACCAGCATCGACCCGGCGATTATCCCGGCGCGCGAAAGCGGCAGGGTAATCGACAGGAACACCTTCCAGGGCCGTGCCCCAAGGTCATAGGCAGCTTCGAGATAGCGCAGGTCGAGCTTGACCAGATTGGTGTAGAGCGGCAGCACCATGAACGGCAGGTAGGCGTAGACGACCCCGATGTACACCGCGATGTTGGTGTGCAGGATCTGCAATGGCTGGTCGATCACCCCGAGCCAGATCAGCGCGTTGTTGAGCAGGCCGTTATTCTTGAGGATGCCGATCCAGGCATAGATACGGATCAGGAACGACGTCCATGAAGGCAGGATCACCAGCATCAGGGCGATGTTGCGGTTGGCCGGCGGCATCCGCGCAATGGCGTAGGCAATGGGATAGCCGATCAGCAGACACAGCGCGGTGGAGATCACGGCGATCTTCAGTGAGCTGAGGTAGGCGCTGTAATACAGGCTGTCGGTCAGCAGGAACAGGTAGTTGCTGATGTTGAGGGTGACGCTCAGGTCCTTGCCCGACCAATGCACCAGGTCGGAATAAGGCGGCATCGCGACAAGCTGATGCGAAAACGAGATCTTCAGCGCAATCGCGAACGGAATGGCGAAGAACAGCAACATCCACAGGTACGGCGGCGCGATGACCAGCCAGCGCGCGCCGGGAAGCCAACGGCGCAGGCGCGCATTCATGAGGTCAGCACCACGCCGGCGTTGTCGCCCCAGCTGAGCCAGACCTGGTCGTTCCAGGTGAAGCGCTCCGAAGCCCAACGCTGCGTGTTGACGAAGTTCGCAAGCACCTTGAAGCCGCTCGGCAAGCGCACGTGGTAGACCGAGTGGCTGCCGAAGTAGGCGATGTCCTCGATCTTGCCACACGCCTTGTTATGGGGCTGATCGGGCTCTTCCTTGCTGATCGACACTTTCTCGGGACGCACGCCGAACGACACTTCCTGCCCCTCGAAACCCGAAATGCCATGGCCGACGTAGATCAATGTCTCAAGTGACGGCGAACGTATGGTG
>JANPDF010000002.1:0-1720 GCA_031431355.1 Gammaproteobacteria bacterium | reverse complement strand
TCCACGACCTGGGAAGTGGTCTGGGATATCGTGCTTCCGTACACCCGCTCGGCAGTGATCGGCGGCATCTTCCTCGGCCTTGGCCGCGCGCTCGGCGAAACCATGGCGGTTACCTTCGTCATCGGCAATGCCTACAACATTTCCGCCTCGCTGCTCGATCCGGGTACCTCGATCGCGTCGACCGTCGCCAACGAATTCGGTGAAGCCGTTGATCCATTGCACAAGTCGACGCTGCTCGCACTGGGCTTCCTGCTGTTCGTGCTGACTTTCGTGGTGCTGTCGGTCGCCAAGCTGATGCTGATGCAGCTGCAGCGCAAGGAGGGCCGCTGATGAACGCTTCCGAGCGCCTGTACCTGCGGCGCAGCCTCACCAACAAACTGGCCATGCTGCTTGCCGGCGCGGCGGCTATTTTCGGCCTGTTCTGGCTGATCTGGATATTGTGGACAACGGTTACCAAGGGCGTGGCCAACCTCAACATCGACCTGTTCACGATGATGACGCCGCCGCCCGAGGAACGCGGTGGCCTGCTGAACGCATTCTTCGGCAGCGCGTTGATCAGCATGCTGGCGATCGGCATCGGAACGCCCATAGGCATTGCCGCAGGCACGTTCCTTGCCGAGTACGCTAACCACACGCGCCTCGGGACGGTGATCCGCTTCGTCAACGACATCCTGCTGTCGGCACCGTCGATCGTGCTCGGGCTTTTCATCTACGCCCTGGTCGTGGTGCCGATGGGCCATTTCTCCGCGCTGGCCGGCTCGATCGCTCTGGCCTTCATCGCTCTCCCGGTGATCGTCCGGACCACCGACGAGATGTTGCGCCTGGTGCCCAGCGCCATGCGCGAGGCGGCCCTGTCGCTCGGCGTGCCGCAATGGAAGGTGACCGTGCAAGTCCTGTATCGCTCGGCGCTGCCAGGCATCGTCACCGGCGTGCTGCTGGCGCTGGCCCGCATAACCGGCGAGACGGCGCCGCTGCTGTTCACCGCCTACAGCAACCAGTTCTGGAGCACCGACATGACTGCGCCGATGGCGAACGTGCCGATGGTGATCTTCCAATATGCGATGAGTCCCTACGACAGCTGGAACTCGATCGCCTGGGCCGGCGCCTTCGTGGTCACCGTCTTCGTCCTCCTGCTCGGCATCACCGCCCGCGCGATCCTGCTTCGAAACAAGGTCCTCCATGACTAACGTCCGATTCGCCACCAACTCGCAAGCGGTTTCCGGTTCCGCCAGGTCGCTGGTCAAGCTCACCGCGCGAGGTGTCAACTTCTTCTACAACGGCGAGCAGGCGTTGAAGAACGTCGACCTTGACGTCCCCGAGAATCGCGTGACCGCCTTGATCGGCCCCTCCGGCTGCGGCAAGTCCACGCTGTTGCGCGTGTTCAACCGGATCTACTCACTGTATCCGGGCCAGGAGGCGCAGGGTGATGTGCTCCTCGATGGCGAGAACATCCTTGACCCGAAGTACTCGTTGAACCGGCTGCGCAGCAAGGTCGGCATGGTCTTCCAGAAGCCGGTGCCGTTCCCGATGTCGATCTACGACAACGTCGCCTACGGCATTCGCCACCACGAGTCACTGCCACGTTCGGTCATGGACGAACGCGTCGAGGAAGCACTGCGCCAGGCCGCGCTCTGGGACGAAGTCAAGGATAAGCTCAAGAACAATGGCCTGGGCCTGTCCGGCGGCCAACAGCAACGCCTGTGCATTGCCCGCGCCGTAG
>JANPDF010000001.1:0-8746 GCA_031431355.1 Gammaproteobacteria bacterium | reverse complement strand
GATACCGGCTTGGTAAAAATGGAAACCGACAGCCGCCCGCAACAACCAACGCCGGTCTTGAACTCGAAGCGGCACCCGGAAGTGGGATCGCAAACGGCGGCCGCCTGACGGCTCGATTCGCACTGCGCGCTCGGTCGAGCCGCCAGTCGACCCCCGTCTCCGCTCGGTGCGCAGAGCAGCGCGTCGCTTGGCTCGCATGTTTGGCACCTGTCGTTGCAACCTCGCGCGGTTGGCTCGGGACAGCGTCATCTAGCGCGGTGGTGGTAAGCGGGTGGCGGGTGGCAGCTCGACCGAGCGCGCAGTGCGAATCGAGCGTTGCCCGGCGACCGCCGGCCTGCAGCACCTCAGGGAGCCGCTTGAACTCCCAAAACCGCGACCAGTGAGGCAGGCGGCTGCCGGTGATGATTTCTACCAAGCCGGTATCGGGCGGCGACTAGAAATCAATGCCGGCGTCCGCCCTCGCCCAACTGACAGCTGCTCTCCCCGGTAATCCATGAAGAACCAAAAACGCCGGCCGGGGGGCCCCAGCCCGGACGGCGCGCTACAATAAACGGCTCTGCCCAAACAAAGTCGTCCCGTGAAAGAGCATCTGCGCGAACTCGTGGCCCAATCCCTGCTCGACCTGCGCCGCCACGGGCGCCTGCCTCAGGACCTGCCCACGCCCGATTACGTGATCGAGCGAACCAAGTCGCGCGAGCACGGCGATTACGCCACCAATATCGCGCTGCTTCTGGCCAAGGCGGCCGGACTGCCGCCGCGCGAGTTGGCCGAAGCGCTGGTCGCCAATTTCGGCGAGACCCAGCATGTATCCAAGGTCGAGATCGCCGGTCCGGGCTTCATCAACTTCAAGATCTCGCAGCCGTGCCGGCTGGCGACCATCCGCCGCGTGTTCGAGCAGGGCGCCGCCTACGGCCGCCAGCAGGGCGAGTCGCGCGATTCGGTCACGGTCGAATTCGTTTCCGCCAATCCGAACGGTCCGCTGCACGTGGGCCACGGCCGCGGCGCCGCCTACGGCGCTTCGGTCGCGAACCTGCTCGAGGCAGCCGGGCACAAAGTGCAGCGCGAGTACTACGTCAATGACGCCGGCCGGCAGATGGACATTCTCGCGGTCAGCGTGTGGTTGCGCTACCACGAGTTGAGCGGCATCAACGTGCGCTTCCCGGACAATGGTTACAAAGGCGACTACGTCTCCGAGATCGCGCGCAGCCTGCGCGCCAGGGAAGGCGACCGCCTGCGTCACAGCGCCATCGAGATCACCGACGGCCTGCCCGCCGACGAGAGCCAGGGCGGCGACAAGGAGCTGCACGTCGATGCATTGATCGCCCGGGCGCGCAAGCTGCTTGGCGACGCCGACTACCGGATCGTGTTCGACGCCGGCCTGCAGTGGTGCCTGGCCGACATCCGCAACGACCTGATCGGCTTCGGCGTCGTCCACGACGTGTTTTTCTCCGAGCGCTCGCTAAGCACTGATGGCTACGTGAAGCGCGCCATCGATCGCCTGCGCGAGCAGGACCACCTGTACGAACTCGATGGCGCCACCTGGTTTCGCGCCACCACCTTCGGCGACGACAAGGACCGCGTGGTCGTGCGCGAGAATGGCGCGACTACCTACTTCGCTTCCGACCTTGGCTACCTGCTGTCAAAGTTCGAGCGTGGCTTCGAGCGCGCCGTGTACGTGCTCGGCGCCGACCACCACGGCTATATCGCCCGGCTCAAGGCCGCGGCGCAGGGACTGGGCCTGGATCCGGTCAAGCTGGAAATCCAGCTGGTGCAGTTCGCGATCCTGTATCGCGGCTCGCAGCGCGTGCAGATGTCCACCCGCGCCGGCAGCTTCGTGACCCTGCGCGAGCTGCGCGAAGAAGTCGGCACCGACGCCGCGCGCTTCTTCTACGTGATGCGCAGCAACGACCAGCACCTGGACTTTGACCTGGAGCTGGCCAAGAGCCATTCCAACGACAATCCGGTGTACTACATCCAGTATGCGCACGCGCGCATCGCCAGCCTGTTCCGCCAGTTGAAGGAAAAGGGCCTGAGCTACAACGACAGCGCGGCGCTGTCAGCGCGCAAGCTGCTGATCGAAACCTGCGAGGACGTGCTGCTGGTGGAGCTGATGCGATTCCCGGAAATGATCGAGTCGGCGGCGGCCAACCGTGGCCCGCAAATCATCGCCCATTACCTGCGCGAGACGGCGGCGGCGTTTCACGCTTTCTACAATGCCGTGCCAATCCTGACTGCCGAGGAGGAACTGCGCAGCGCCCGCCTTGGCCTGTGCAAGGCCACCCAGCAGGTGCTGGCCAATGGCCTGGCGCTGCTCGGCGTATCCGCGCCGGAGTCGATGTAATGGCGAAGCGGAACAAGAACCAGGCCCGTCGAAGCGGCGGCAATGGCATGTCCGGCGCGGCCTGGCTGGCGCTCGGGCTGGCTATCGGCGGCCTGGCCTTCGGCTACGTGCAGTTCCGTGATCGCTGGCAGCAGCCCGCGAGCACCTTGCCGCAGCCGGATCCGCACGCGAAGGCGGTCACACCCACCAGCGAGGATGGCGTTCCCGAACCGGCCGAGCGGCGCAAGCCGAAGTACGATTTCTACACGCTGCTGCCCGAGAAGGAAGTGGTCATCCCCGACGCCGAACTGGATGCGCAGGCGCGCGCTGAAGCAGCCAAGCCGCCACCGCCGGCCGCGGTTACGGTTGACGGGGAACCCGCACCAGCGGCGACGACCGACACTGCGCCGACAGCGGCGGCGACGCCTGCACCGGCCGTAGGCAGCGAAGGCCCCCGCTACCTGATCCAGGCCGGCGCGTTTCGTGGCAGCACCGAGGCGGAGGCCTTGAAGGCGCAGATTGCCCTCACCGGCGAAATTGCCCGGGTCGAAGTGGCGCAGATCAACGGCAATACCGTGCATCGTGTGCGCATGGGGCCGTATGCCAATGCGGGCGCGCTGGCCGCGGCCAAGCAGGCCCTGGCCAGCCACGGAATCACCGCGCAGGCGATTAAGGTCAAGTAACGGCAGTTTCCGGCTTCGCCGGGTTGGCTCGACTCCGCTTCAGGCTTTGCGAGCCCGCTTGAGCCGCAGCAACGCCGACGTGTCCTCGTCGCCGTAGCCCTGCGCCATCAGCTCGCCATAATCGGCGATCGATTGCTCGATGACATCGGCGCGGATGCCTGCGGCGCGCGCCATCTCGCGCACGATTAGCAGGTCCTTGTGCAGCAGCGCCGACTTGAATCCTGGTTGGAAATTGTCGGCGAGCATGGTGGCGCCGCGCTTGTCCAGGAACCAGTTACCGGCAGCACCAGCTGCCAACGTTGGCACCAGCAGATCAGCGCTCAGGCCCAGTTTTTCGCCCAAGGCCAGGCCCTCGCAAACGGCTTGTGCGATGCCGGCGACCAACACCTGGTTGACCGCCTTGGTCGCCTGACCACTACCCGACGGACCCATGTGGGTGATGCGCAACGCGTAGCACTCCAGCGCCGGCCGGGCTTTTTCCAGGTCGACGCCGTCGCCGCCGACCATGATCGACAACTTGCCATTACGGGCGCCCTCCACGCCACCCGATACCGGCGCGTCCAGGAAGCCGATGCCCGATTCCGCCAGCAACGCGTGCGCCTGCCGGGCGCTGTCGGCGGATACCGTGGAATGGTCGATGACTACGCTACCCGGAGCCAGCACCGGCGCGAGCAGGCGCACATTCTGCAGGACATCGTCATCGGCCGAGACACAGAGCACGACTACGTCGCAATCGGCGAAGTCGCTTGCCGCGGCTGCGGCTGCCACGCCGTGCGCCGTGGCGAACGCGTCCGCCTTGGCCTGGTTGCGGTTGCCGACGACCGTCAACAGGCTCCGGGCGTGCAGGTGTCCCGCCAGCGAATGGCCCATGGCACCGAGGCCGATGAATCCAGCTTTCATCCGTCGCGTCTCCGATAGCGGCAAATTGCCGTTTGCCCACCGGCGCGATGACCGTGCGGCGCGACGGCACCGCCGGCAATTCTACTCACTCCGGGTCGCGGATCGAACGGATCTGGCTGCGCTGGATATGCTGCGTTGCGTAGCCGCCGACCACGCGCGTGCGGACCACGAGCTCCTGGCTTGAATAGGACTCGATGACTACGTCGCGAAGGACGCCGTAGATGGTCGTGATGAGCATGCGTTCGCCGATGTGCTGCTTGAGTTCGTCGTAGGTCAGCGACCTCACCTGACGCCGCGCCGGCGCGGACGATGGCAGTGACGACGCCCATTTGCGCTTGGCCGGTGCGGTCGCCGCGCTGGCGCCGCCCGCCAGTAGCAGGCCGAGCAGGCACCAGGCCGCAATGGCGGTCGCGCAGCTACCGCGTCGCAGGCGCGCCTCGAGGGGAAAAAACCGCTGCACCGGATTCATGGCGGCCTGGCGCTAGCCGTGTGCGGTTTCGTGCAGGTAGGTATAGCCAGTCAGCCCGGCTTCGAGGGCGTCAATCATGCGCGACGCCTCGTCCGCCGGTAGACCGGCCGCATCCACCTGGCGCCGGTAGGACTCGCGCAGGTCGTCGAGCGAATAGCCGACGTAGTCGAGCATGACGTCGGTAGTGTCGCCGCGACGCTGGCGTTGCAAGGTGTAGCCACCATCGCCGTCGAGGCGAACGTTGGCGGTGTCGGTGTCGCCGAACAGGTTGTGGATGTCGCCCAGCGTCTCCTGGTAGGCGCCGACGAGGAAGATGCCCAGGCGATAGCTCTTGCCCGATTCCAGGCCGTGCAGCGGCATCGAGGGATTCAAGCTTTCCGCGCCGACGTAACTATCAATCCGACCGTCCGAATCACAGGTAAGGTCGGCGATCACGCCGCGCCGGTCCGGTTCGCTATCGAGGCGTTCGACCGGAACGATCGGGAACACCTGGTCGATCGCCCAGACGTCGGGCACCGACTCGAACACCGAGAAATTGACGAAGTACTTGTCAACCAGACGCTGGTTGAGCTCGTCGAGCACCTCGCGGTGGCTGCGCTCCTCTCCGGTCAGCTTGTCGCGCACGCGGTGGGCGATGGCGTAAAACAGGTCATCCAGGTGCGCCCGCTGGGCCAACGACATCTGCCCGAGCGCATACAAGGACTGGCCCTCCGACAAGGCCTGCTGCGCCTCCAGGAACAGCTCCAGCGGCGGCCGCGACTCCAGGTCGGCGTAGGTGTCGCGCAGGTGCCGCAGCGACGCCGGTTCGCCGGCTTCCACCACCGGCACCGAGCCCTCCGGTGCGCGCTCGACCTCGGACACGTTTACCACCATCACCGCATGGTGCGCGGTCAGCGCACGCCCGGCCTCGGTGATCATCATCGGCGGCGGCAGCTTGTGCTCGGCACAGGCTTCGGCCAGCGGCTGCACCAGGGTGTAGGCGAATTGCTCGATGCCGTAATTGACCGAACAGAAACCGCGCGAGCGCGTGCCCTCGTAGTCAACGCCGAGGCCACCGCCGGAATCCATATAGCGGATGCCGCAGCCGAGCTTCTGCAGTTCGACGAAATAACGCACCGCCTCGCGCATGCCGTTGGCGATGTCGCGCACGTTGGAGATCTGCGAGCCCATGTGGAAGTGCAGCAGCTCCAGGCAATCGAGCAGATTGGCGGCCTTCAACTTCTCCACCAGGTCGAGCACCTGGCGTGGCGAAAGTCCGAACTTGGCCTTGTCGCCGCCGCTGTTCTGCCACTTGCCGGCGCCCAGGGAAGCCAGGCGCATGCGCACGCCGAGGCCCGGGCGCACGCCGAGTGCGGCCGCCTCCTCGATGATCAACTGCAGCTCGGAAGATTTTTCCACCACCAGGAAGGTCCGCAGGCCGAGCTTGCGGCCGATCAGCGCCAGCCGGATGTACTCGCGGTCCTTGTAGCCGTTGCACACCACCAGGCTGCCGGGCTTGGCCATGCCCAGCACCGCCATCAACTCGGGCTTGGAGCCGGCCTCGAGGCCGAAGCCGCTGCCGCCCTGCGCCACCAGCTCGCCGGCAACGCCGAAGTGCTGGTTGACCTTGATCGGATACACCGAAGTGTATCCGCCGGTGTAGCCGAGTTCGTCCATGGCGGCAGTGAAAGCGCGTTGCAGCTTGCCCAAGCGGTCGCCCAGGATGTCGGAAAAGCGCAGCAGCAGCGGCAGTTTGAGTCCGCTCTTGACCGCCTGCTCGATCACCTCCGGCAAGGCCAGGACCGGGCCGCCGGCGCCGCGCGGCAGGGCGCACATGCGGCCGCGCTGGTCGACGTCGAAGTAGCCGTCAGACCAGTACGGGATCGAATAGGTGTGGCGGGCGCGGTCGAGGGACCAGGCGGGCATCGGCGTCGGCTCCTGCGGCGTAACGGTCGAGGGGCGCGCATTGTACCGCCGCCAGAGCCCACGCGGCCCCGGTTCAGGCAATGCGCAGGAAGCGCGCCAGCTCGTCGCGACGCGCCATCGCGTCGCCGTAGCCCAGGTCCATCAGCGCGCGCGTGTACGAGCGCTCGAACAAGAGATAGCTGGCCAGCGCCGAGCCGCGCTGGCTGGTGCCGCCGATCCCGCGCAGCAGCCAGCGCACCGGCCAGGGCAAGCAATGCACGTGTTCGGCGGCCAGATGGTCCAGTCGCTGGGATGGTTCGATCACCAGTGCCTCGACCGGGCGCAGCGGCAGGCCGCTGTGCTTCTTGATCTCGGTAGGGATGATCTGCAGCGTCTTGTTGATCCGCTCCAGACGCTCCAGGTCGGTGTACAGGCTGTCCAGGAAAATACTCGCCATGGCATGGCCGGCAATCTGCGCGAGCGAGGGGTAGCGGTGGTCGATCTGGCGGTCGCTCGCATCAGCGGGCTGCCGAAAGCCGCAGCCAACCACCAGGATGCGGTCGGCGCCCAGGTGGATCGCTGGCGAGATTGGCGCCGTCTGGCGCATGGAGCCATCGCCGAAATATTCGCGATTGACCAGGTTGGCTGGAAAGATGAAAGGAATCGCACTGGATGCCATCAGATGTTCCACGCTCAGCTGCACGCGCGCGCTCGAGCGCTGGCTGCGCCGCCACATCTCCAGGCTGTCATTGCCCTCCACGAAGCAGATGCTTTCGCCACTGACATAGCCAGAGGCGGTAACGGAGACGGCGTAGAGGGCGCCCGAGGCGATGGCCTTGCCGATGCGATCGAACTCCAACGCGTCCTCGAGCAATGCACGCAAGGGCGCGTTGTCGAGCAACGACCGCGGCGGATGCCGACCCAACCAGCCGAACATCAGCGAGCTCAGCCAGCGGGCGCCGCTCATGCAGATTCCGAGCGGATCGGACCGGTACACCTGACCGGCGTGGAAGTTGCCCCAGACCTGGTCGAGCTTGGCCACTGCCCGGCCGAAGTCTTCAGCCAGGCAAGCAAGGGCAACTGCGTTGAGCGACCCGGCCGAGGTGCCGCACAGGATCGGGAAGGGATTGCGGCGCGGATCGGGCAGCAGCTCGCTGACCGCGCGCAGCACACCGACCTGGTAAGCCGCGCGGGCGCCGCCGCCGGAAAGCACCAGCGCATGCCGGCCGGCGACGCTGGCCGTTGCGGCCGCCGCCGGTGCCTGGCTTGACTGCTGCTGTTCCATGCCCCCCTCCCGCTTGCACATAGTAGCGCCGCGCCGGCGCTGTGCCGCATCCGCTACAATTTGCGCCCGATCAGCAACTGTCCGGATGCCGCGATGACCAGCACTTCCCCCACGTGGCTGCACGAGAACTTCGTCCACACCGGGTCCGCCTTCGGCCTGCGCATCAAGCGCAAGCTCGAGGAAGTGCAGTCGCCGTTCCAGAAGATCGAGATGTACGAGAGCACCGACTGGGGCAACGTCATGCTCATCGACGGCGCGATGATGGTCACCACGCGCGACAATTTTTTCTATCACGAGATGATGGCGCACGCGCCGCTGTTCACCCATCCCGATCCCAGGAACGTGGTGATCATCGGCGGCGGCGATTGCGGCACGCTGCGCGAGGTGCTCCGGCACCCGGGCGTGCAGACCGCCGTGCAGTGCGACATCGACGAGCAGGTCACGCGCATGGCCGAGAAGTACTTCCCGGAACTGTGTGAAAGCAACGGCGACCCGCGCGCCACGGTGATGTTCGATGACGGCATCGCCTACATGACCAACGCGGCGCCGGAAAGCATCGACGTCATCATCGTCGATTCCACCGATCCGGTCGGCCCGGCCGAGGGCCTGTTCAATCGCGCGTTCTATGAAAATTGCTGGAAGGCGCTGCGCCCGGACGGACTGCTGGTGCAACAGAGCGAGTCGCCGCTGGCCTTGATGCACCTGATCCTGGAAATGCGCGAAGCGATGCGCGACGCCGGCTTCCAGTCCTTCCGCACGCTGCCGTTTCCGCAACCGTGCTACCCGACCGGCTACTGGAGCGCGACCATCGCCAGCAAGCAGGCGCGCGACCTGACCGCGTTCCGCGAAGGCGACGCCAGTTCCAAGTCATTCCCGACCCAGTATTACAACGTCGGCGTGCACCAAGGCGCGCTGATGCAGCCCGAATTCATCCGGGCCGCGCTCGGCGACTGAGCCTTACTGGACTGAAAAGTCCTTGGCCTGGGCGAGCACGCCGTCCAGGGAAATCTCGACCTTGTAGTTGCCGGTCGGCCAGCCATCGGGCTTGGCGATCTGGAACTGGGTGGTTCCGGCGCCGGTGAAGACGACGTCCCTGCTCTCTTCGTTGACCACCTGGCCATCCTGGAAAGTCCAACGCGCTGCCAATTTGCCGGACACGCTGGCAAGGGGGTCGAGCGTGCTGGTCGAGACCACGGCGATGATGG